>NZ_JBEORR010000050.1:0-42819 GCF_040302345.1 Streptomyces sp. NPDC126510
GCGGGCGGCGCGACCAACAGCTGGCAGGGCCGGTACGCGACCCCGCCTTCGGGCAAGTCGACGTTCTACGGCATGTACTACGACGAGAAGCCCGTGTACCACGACCCGCCGTCCAACCAGTGGTTCGGCTTCCAGGCGTGGTCCATGGAGCGCGTCGCCGAGCTGTACCAGCAGACCGGGAACGCGCAGGCCAAGACGGTCCTCGACAAGTGGGTCGACTGGGCGCTGTCCAAGACCACGTTCAACCCGGACGGCACGTTCCGCATCCCGTCGACGCTGCAGTGGTCGGGCCAGCCCGACACCTGGAACGCCTCCAGCCCCGGAGCGAACAGCGGGCTGCACGTGACCGTCGCCGACTACACCAACGACGTCGGCGTGGCGGCCGCATACGCCAAGACCCTGACGTACTACGCGGACCGCTCCGGTGACACGGAGGCCGCGGCAGCGGCGAAGAAGCTGCTGGACGGCATGTGGGCCAACCACCAGGACACCCTCGGCATCGCCGTTCCGGAGAACCGCGCGGACTACAACCGCTTCGACGACCGGGTGTCCATCCCGAGTGGCTGGACGGGCACGATGCCGAACGGTGACGCGATCAACTCGTCGTCGACGTTCGAGTCGATCCGCTCCTTCTACAAGGACGACCCCGCCTGGTCGAAGATCGAAAGCTATCTCGCGGGCGGCGCGGTCCCGTCGTTCACGTACCACCGCTTCTGGGCCCAGGCGGACATCGCCCTGGCCATGGGCTCGTACGCGGAGCTGCTCGAATAGCCCCCGCCGGGCGCTCCGCGGGTGGCGCGGTTTTCGTCTGCGGGCCGTGAGTGGCTGGTCGTGCAGTTCCCCGCGCCCCCAGGACAGCGTCCGAAGCTCTGCGTACACGGCCCTGCACCTGACGCGGGGCCACCACGGCCGGGCGGTCCCCACCCGCACTGGGGGCCGCCCGGCCCTCGCACGTCCCCCCTCTCGGAAGGACCCCCACCGTGCGAAGACCCCGTATCCTCACGGCCGTGCTGGCGCTGGCGGCCGGGCTGCTGTCGGGCGCCCCCACCGCCCTGGCCGCCGATCCCCCGGCGCCGAAGCTCGCCGCGGACACGTACACGTGGAAGAACGCCCGGATCGACGGGGGCGGGTTCGTCCCCGGCATCGTCTTCAACCGCTCGGAGAAGAACCTGGCCTACGCCCGCACGGACATCGGCGGGGCGTACCGCTGGCGGGAGTCCTCCAAGACCTGGACGCCGCTGCTGGACTCGGTCGGGTGGGACGACTGGGGACACACGGGCGTCGTCAGCATCGCGTCCGACTCCGTCGATCCGAACCGGGTGTACGCGGCGGTCGGGACGTACACGAACAGCTGGGATCCGAAGAACGGTGCGGTGATGCGCTCCTTGGACCGGGGCGCGAGCTGGAGGAAGGCCGATCTGCCGTTCAAGCTGGGCGGCAACATGCCGGGGCGGGGCATAGGCGAGCGGCTGGCGATCGACCCGAACCGGAACAGCGTGCTGTATCTGGGCGCGCCCAGCGGCAAGGGGCTGTGGCGGTCGACGGACGCGGGCGTGACCTGGTCGCAGGTGACGAACTTCCCCAACGTGGGCGACTACGTGGCGGACCCGAGCGACACGTCCGGTTACTCCAGCGACAACCAGGGCATCGTCTGGGTCACCTTCGACGAGTCCACCGGCACCGCCGGGAGCGCCACGAGGACGATCTACGTCGGGGTCGCCGACAAGGACAACGCGGTGTACCGGTCGACGGACGCGGGCGCCACCTGGCAGCGGCTGGCCGGGCAGCCCACCGGCTACCTCGCCCACAAGGGCGTCCTGGACGCGAGGAACGGCTACCTCTATCTCCCGTACAGCGACAAGGGCGGCCCGTACGACGGCGGCAAGGGCCGGCTGTGGCGGTACGCGACGGGCACGGCGACCTGGACGGACATCAGCCCGGTGGCGGAGGCGGACACCTTCTACGGCTTCAGCGGACTGAGCGTGGACCGGCAGAGGCCGGGCACGGTCATGGCGACCGCGTACAGCGCCTGGTGGCCCGACACCCAGATCTTCCGCTCCACGGACAGCGGCGGCAGCTGGTCCAAGGCGTGGGACTACACGTCGTACCCCAACCGCGAGAACCGCTACACGATGGACGTCTCGTCCTCGCCGTGGCTGACCTGGGGCGCGAACCCGCAACCGCCCGAGCAGACGCCGAAGCTGGGCTGGATGACGGAGGCCCTGGAGATCGACCCGTTCGACTCCGACCGGATGATGTACGGGACGGGTGCGACGGTCTACGGCACCGAGAACCTCACGAACTGGGACCGCGGAAGCAAGTTCGCCATCGAGCCGATGGTGCGGGGCCTGGAGGAGACGGCGGTCAACGACCTCGCCGCTCCCCCGTCCGGCGCCCCGCTGCTGAGCGCGCTCGGCGACATCGGCGGCTTCCGGCACACGGACCTGACGAAGGTGCCGTCGATGATGTTCACGCAGCCGAACTTCACGACGACCACGAGCCTGGACTTCGCCGAGGCGAACCCGGACACCGTGGTGCGGGTGGGCAACCTGGACGCGGGGCCGCACATCGCGTTCTCGACGGACAACGGAGCCGACTGGTTCGCCGGAACCGACCCTTCGGGCGTGAGCGGCGGCGGCACGGTCGCGTCGGCGGCCGACGGCAGCCGGTTCGTGTGGAGCCCCGAGGGAGCGGGCGTGCACCACACGACCGGCTTCGGGACGTCGTGGCAGGCGTCAACGGGGATCCCCGCCGGGGCGATCGTGGAGTCGGACCGGGTCGACCCGAAGACCTTCTACGGGTTCAAGTCCGGCACCTTCTACGTCAGCACGGACGGCGGGGCGTCCTTCGGCAAGTCCCCGGCCGGCGGGCTGCCAAGCGGCGACAGCGTCCGCTTCAAGGCGCTGCCCGGCAAGAAGGGCGAGGTGTGGCTGGCGGGCGGCGCGGCAGGGGGCACGTACGGGTTGTGGCACTCCACGGACGGCGGAACGAGCTTCACCAAGCTCGCGAACGTCGAGCAGGCCGACACCATCGGCTTCGGCAAGGCGGCACCCGGCGCCTCCTACCAGACCCTCTACACCAGCGCGAAGATCGGCGGAGTGCGTGGCCTCTTCCGCTCAACGGACCAGGGCGCGAGCTGGACGCGCATCAACGACGACGCACACCAATGGGGTTGGACGGGCGCGGCGATCACCGGCGACCCACGGGTGTACGGCCGCGTCTACGTCTCCACGAACGGCCGGGGCGTCCTCTACGGCGACAGCTCCGGCGCCGGCCCGACGGATCCGGGGCCCGGCCCCGGCCCGACACCGACCGCCGGCTGCAAGGTGACGTACCAGGTCACCAGTCAGTGGCCGGACGGTTTCCAGGCGGACGTCCAACTCACCAACACCGGTAGGAGCGCCTGGAACGGCTGGTCACTCGGCTGGACCTTCGCCGACGGCCAGAAGGTGACGCAGGCGTGGAACGCCGAGACGGCACAGTCGGGTTCGGCGGTGACGGGGAAGAACGTCGGCTGGAACGCGAGCGTGGCGGCGGGGTCGTCGGTGAGCTTCGGCTTCACGGCGAAGCGGTCGGGCACGAACACGAAACCGGCCGCCTTCAAGCTGGGTGACCAGAGCTGCACGGTCGCCTGACCGGCCGTCCGAGGGCGTGTACTGGACACGGTATGCGCCCTCTCCGCCGCCAGAACCGATCACGAATCGATCACCTCGCCCGCACACTACTCACATTTTCTTTACATATCCCGTTACGCTCACCTCTCACGAAACACCTCAGGGGGGTCCATGTCGTACACCCAGCCTCCGCCGCCGCCCGGCTTCGGGCCCCAGCCCTCCCCGCCGGTTCCCCGGCCGCCCTGGACCCGCAAACGCGTCCTCATACCCACCGCCGCAGTCGTCCTCCTCCTCGGCATGGGCATCGGCTCGGCCGGGAACAGCGGCGATCCGGAGAAGA
The DNA here is from genome assembly GCF_040302345.1 of Streptomyces sp. NPDC126510. Taxonomy (NCBI): domain Bacteria; kingdom Bacillati; phylum Actinomycetota; class Actinomycetes; order Kitasatosporales; family Streptomycetaceae; genus Streptomyces; species Streptomyces sp. NPDC126510. Next base: position 3,955 of record NZ_JBEORR010000050.1, read on the forward strand.
CCGCCGCCGCGCCCCGCCCGACCGTCACCGTCACCGAGAAGGCGCGGGCGGACGACGAAGCGGAACCGGCCCCCACGGTGACCGTCACCAGGACCGCCACCGCCACCGCCACCGCCAAGCCCAAGCCCAAGCCCAAGGCGGACACCGCGGACGACGCCCAGGCCGCCGACACCGCTGCCGAGGGCACGGCGGTGTTCAAGGTGTGGGGCTCCGCCCCCTCCGGTGTCGACATCACCTACGGCAACGACGGCACCAACCTCCAGGGCAAGGGCCTGCCCCTGAAGAAGACCCTGACCGTCAAGGACGACGCCCTCTACTACCAGGTGACCGCTCAGCTCATGGGCGGCGGCGACATCCAGTGCTCGATCACCATCGACGGCCGGACGAAGACGGGCCGGGCACAGGGCGGCTACAACATCTGCTCCGCCCAGCTCAACAGCGACTTCAGCGGTGATTTCAGCTAGGGCCTGCCGCAGGATTCACCCGGTCTTGCGGAACGCCCGCAGGCCGAACACCGGGTCGGGGCGCGGCCGGTCCTGGTCGGGCAGCTGCGCGAGCCGCGTGGCGAATCCGTCGGCCAGCGGGTGGCCCGGCGGCAGGGTGACGAACCAGCCCCGGCGCAGGTCGGCGATCGTACGCCGGGGGCTGCGGCCCTGACCGTGACCGGTGAAGCGGCCCTGCCCGGCCGGGACCAGACCGCGGGCGGTGGCGCAGGACTCGATGTCCGCCGCCGCGTCCCGGACCGGGCCCCGCGGCCGGGAGGACAGCACGACATCGATGTCGCTCCCCACGTTGTGCGAGGCCGCCTTGTCGACTGTGGTGACATAGACCCCGCCGGGGCGCAGCACCCGGGCGCACTCGCCGACGATGGTCCGCACCTCGGCGGGCCCGGCGGCCAGGTGCAGCAGCCACACGCTGCACACGGCATCGAACTGCCCGTCCCGGAAAGGCAGCCGGCGGCTGTCGGCGCGTACGACGGCACCGGGGAGGCGGGTGGAGGCCTGCCGGGCCATCGCGGCGGCGAGATCGACGCCGGTCACCCGCATGCGGTCGCGGGCGGCGGCGATGCGGCGGGTCACGATGCCGGTGCCGCAGGCGACGTCGAGCAGACCGCGCGTGTCCGGCGGTACGAGGCTCAGCACGGCCTGCGCGGCGGCGGCCGCCCTGGGCTCGCCTCCGCGCGAGGCGTCGTAGCGCTCCGCTTCCTTGTCGTAGTCGAGCACCCCGTCAGTGTGCCCCGTGCCCGGGGGCGAGGTCCTCGACCCTGCGGGCGAGCTCGAAGTCCTTCTCGGTGACGGCGCCGCCCGCGCTGTGCGTGTGCACGGCCAGGGAGACGGTGTTGTAGCCGAGCGTCAGGTCGGAGTGGTGGTTCAGTTCCTCCTGGACCTGGGCGATGTGCACGACCATCGCCGTCGCCGCGAAGTGCGATCCGAGCCGGTAGGAGCGGAAGAGGTGGTCCCTGTCGAGCGACCAGCCCGGCAGTTCGGCCAGCCGGTCCTCGACCTCCTTCTGCGACAGCGGTTCGACGGGCATGGGCTGCGCTCCTTCCCGGACTGCGGTGTCCTCGGTGTTCTCTCAGCCTGCCACAGCGGGGCGGCCGGAGCCCTGGTCACCAGGGGGCGTCTGTCCGGTGCGGCCGGTTCTCGACTACGGTCCCGGCATGACCACTCACCCGTCCACCGCCGAGCAGGGCGTGGGCCCGCTGCTGCGGGCCTGGCGGGAGCAGCGGCGGGTCAGCCAGCTGGAGCTGGCCCTGCGCGCGGACTCCTCGGCCCGGCACATCAGCTTCGTCGAGACGGGTCGCTCCCGGCCCAGTGAGGAGATGGTGCTGCGACTGGCCGAGCATCTGGACGTCCCCGTGCGGGAGCGCAACGCCCTGCTGCTGGCGGCCGGTTACGCTCCCCGCTACCCGGAGACCCCGCTGGACGACCCTGCGCTGGACGCGCTGCGGGCCGGCATCGACCGGCTGATCAGCGGCTACGAGCCGTATCCGGCGCTGGTGGTGGACGCGCTGTACAACGTCGTGGCCGCCAACCGGGGGGTCATGACGCTGGTCGACGGTGTCTGCGAGTCACTGCTCGAGCCCCCGCTGAACGCGATGCGGCTCGCCCTGCACCCGCGGGGTCTCGCGCCCCGCATCCGCAATCTGCGCGCCTGGCGGGGGCACCTGCTGGAGCAGATGGAGCGGCAGATCGCGCTGCACCGCTCGGAGCCGCTGCGGGAGCTGTACGAGGAGGTGGCGGCGTATCCGGCGCCCGAGGCGGATCCGGTGGACGAGCCGTCGGAGCCGGTTCCGTACTTCGCGCTGCCGCTGCGGATCGAGCACGAGGGACGGACGCTGTCGTTCATCTCCTCGATCTCCACCTTCAACACGCCGATGGACGTGACGGTCGCCGAGCTGGCCATCGAGACGCTGCTCCCGGCCGACCCGGCGACGGTCAAGTACCTTCAGACGTCGATGTCCTGACGGCTTTTCAGGGACATGTGCTGGAGGACGGCGAACCCGGCCACGGCCAGGGCCTGGAGCACGGTCCACACGGCGCCCGCCGTGCTCGGCGTGAGCCACAGCGCCAGTGCGGCGAGGCTCACCGCCGCCCAGGCGAGGTTGGCCTCGACGACGGCCCGTACGCCGAGCGCCGGCGGCCGCCTGCGGGCGGCCAGCAGGCCCACGGCCGCCGCGTAGACGGCGAGAAACGCCCCCACGGCCGGGAGCAGCGTGGGGCCCGCCCCGAGGAACCGGCCGAGCGGGCCGGAGAAGGCCAGGTAGCCGAGCGCGTTGGCGCCGGTCACGACGGCGTCCAGGGCGAGGAAGCGGCGCAGCATCGACTGCGGCTCGGAGGTACGGGCGAGTGCGGCGAGCTGGATCGAGGACATGGGGAGTCACCCTCCGTCGGTTGGTGGCGCTGCGGCTGAGGCCGGTTCCCGGGCCGGAGTGCGCCGGCCCGGGAACCGGTGCGTCCACGATCCCTTTCGGGTGGCGTCCGGTCGATTACCCGCGGGGTCATGCCCGCGCCGCTCCTCCGCTTCCGGCGATCTTCTCGCTCCCGGCCCTGTCATGCCGGCGACCGACCGTGACAGACTGATCGCAGGCTTGGGCGCGTTGGGGAGGCGTTGCGTGAGTGAACGGCGGGCCGCACCCACCGTGGGCCAGGTGGTCCTGGGCAAGCGGTTGCAGGAGCTGCGTGAGGCCGCGGGCCTCAGTCGTGACGAGGCCGCGAAGGTGCTGCGGGTCGCCCCGGCGACGGTCCGGCGGATGGAGACCGCCGACGTCGCGCTGAAGATCCCGTACGTGCAGATCCTGCTGACGGCGTACGGGGTGGCCGAGGGCGAGATCGCCGCCTTCGTCGACCTCGCGGAGGAGGCGAACCGGCCGGGCTGGTGGCAGCGGTTCCACGACGTGCTGCCGGAGTGGTTCAGCCTGTACGTGAGCCTGGAGGGCGCGGCCCGGATCATCCGGTCGTACGAGCCGCACTTCGTGCCGGGGCTGCTGCAGACGGAGGGGTACGCGCGGGCCGTGCTGGAGACCGGCACCATCGCGAACGCCGGGCCGGGCGCCGTGGACCGGCATGTGTCGCTGCGCATGGAGCGGCAGCGGCTCCTGGACCGCCCGAACCCGCCGCACCTGTGGGTCATCATGGACGAGACGGTGCTGCGCCGCCCGGTGAGCGCGGACGGCCGGGTGATGCGCGACCAGCTGGACAAGCTGCTGGAGTACGCCGAGCGCGACCGGGTGACCCTCCAGATCGCCGAGTTCGCGGACGGCCCCCATCCGGGCACGTACGCGCCGTTCTCGCTGTTCCGCTTCGCCGAGCCCGAGCTGCCCGACATGGTCTTCACCGAGTACCTGACCGGCGCGCTGTACCTGGACTCCCGCAAGGAGGTCTCCGCGCATCTGGAGGTGCTGGACCACATGACGGCCCGGGCCGGCTCCGCGCAGCGCACGGAGGAACTGTTGCGGGAGTACCGCGAGCGCTACTGAGCCGCTCGCCTCCCGCCCGACGTCATAGACGGGTTCTGACCCGTACGGGCGCCGTCGGCAGGTGTGCTTCCCGGCACGCCCCTAGCGTCGGGATGACGGGGCGGGCAGGAAGCGCTCGCGGAGGAGGTCCGATGCCCGGATTCGAGGTGCTGTACCAGGCGGCCGCGCTGTGCCTGATGTACCCGGACGACGACTTCCGCACCCGGCTGCCGCTGTTGCGCGAAGCCGCCCCGCAGTTGCGGGGGTTCGCCGACCACGCGGCGCTCACCCCGCCGATGGAACTGGCCGCCCACTACGTCGAGGTCTTCGAGGCCGGGCAGGACCACAGTCTGTATCTGAGCGTCTGGCGCGAGACCGCCCCGGCGCCGTCGGAGGAGCTGTACCGCGCGCACGGCCTGGAGACCACAGGCGAGGAGCCGCCGGACTTCCTGCCGGCGGTCCTGGAGTTCGCGGCCCGCACCGGTGACACCGGGTTGCTGGCGGACCACCGGGACGGCCTGGACCAGCTCCGCTGCAAACTCACCGACTTCGGCACGCCCTACGCGACGGTCCTGGACGCGGTGTGCGCGACGCTGCCGCCGGTCGCCACGGGGCGCTAGGCCCTGTCGTAGGCGTGGCGGGCCTGCTCGACCTCGTCCAGGTGTGCGGCCGACCAGTCGGCGAGGTGGGCGAAGAGCGGGGCGAGGCTGCGGCCCAGCTCACTGATCTCGTACTCGACCCTCGGCGGGACCTCCGGGTGGTAGGTGCGCACGACCAGACCGTCGCGTTCCAGTTGCCTGAGGCGCTGGGTCAGCACCTTCGGCGTGATCGTGCCGATGCGTCGTTCCAGCTCGACGAAGCGCTGCCGGCCGTGAGTGTGGAGCGTCCACAGGATCGGCGTGGTCCACCGGCTGAACACGATGTCCACGACCCCGCTGATCGGGCAGGCGAGTTCCGGGACGGTGGCGGCGGGCGCCGCCCCGGTCATCTCAACGGCCATGCGCACCCCTTAGGGATAGTCACTTTCCTCTAGGTACCTACTATACCGACGGTGTTAGCGTCCACGACATCGGCAACAGGGCCGTACGACAAAGGAGTTGCTCATGATCGTGGTGACGGGAGCGACCGGGAACGTGGGCCGATCGCTGGTCCAGGCGCTCGCCGGGGACGGGCAGAAGGTGACGGCGACATCGCGGAGGGTCGCGGACGCGGACCTGCCGGACGGTGTCCAGGCCCGCCCGGCGGACCTGACCGACGCCGGCAGCCTCCGCCCCGTCCTGGACGGCGCCGACGCGCTGTTCCTGCAGAACGGTGGAGCCGACGCCCATCTGCTGGACCCCGGGCAGATCCTCGACGCGGCCCGGGACAGCGGGGTCCGGCGTGTCGTGCTGCTCTCCTCCCAGGGGGTCGCGACCCGGCCGGAGTCGGATTCCCACGGGGGCGTCGGACGGGCCATCGAGGACGCCGTACGGCGGTCGGGCCTGGACTGGGTGATCCTGCGCCCCGGCGGTTTCGACTCCAACGCGTACGCGTGGGCCGAATCCGTCCGCACCCTGCGGACCGTCGCGGCGCCGTTCGGTGACGTCGGGCTGCCCACCGTCGACCCGGACGACATCGCCGCGGTCGCGGCCGCGGCACTGCGCGAGGACGGGCACACCGGACAGGTCTACGAGCTGACCGGGCCCGCCCTCAGCACGCCCAGGCAGCGCGCCGAGGCACTGGCGGAGGCGCTCGGCGAACCGGTCCGCTTCGTCGAGCAGACCCGGGACGAGGCCCGGGCGCAGCTGCTGCGGTTCATGCCCGAGCCCGTGGCGGAGACGACACTGGCCATCCTGGGTGAGCCCACTCCCGCCGAGCGGCGCGTCAGCCCCGACATCGAGCGGGTCCTCGGCCGCGCGCCCCGCACCTTCGCCGACTGGGCCCACCGCCACGTCGCCGCGTTCCGTTAGGGCCGCTCAGCCCTGGTCCGGGCCGCTCTTCTCGGTCCGGCTGCCCCCCTGGTCCTTGTCGTCGTCCACGATCTCCGCGTCGACCACGCCCTCTTCTCCGGGCGAGGTGCCGGAGGGTTCCTCGGTGGGGGTCTGCTGGGCCTGGGCGTACATGGCCTGGCCCATCTTCTGGCTGACGGAGGCGAGTTGCTCGACGGCGGCGCGCAGGGCGGCGGTGTCCGCCTGCTGTTCCAGGCGCTCCTTCACCCCGGCGACGGCCGACTCGACCTCGGACTTCGTGCCGGCCGGGACCCGGTCGCCGTTCTCGCGGAGGAAGTTCTCGCTCTGGTAGACGAGTTGCTCGGCCTGGTTGCGGGTCTCGGCGGTCTCGCGGCGCTCCCGGTCCTCCTCGGCGTACTGCTCGGCCTCGCGCATCATGCGGTCGATGTCGTCCTTGGGCAGGGCCGAGCCGCCGGTGACGGTCATCTTCTGTTCGCGGCCGGTCGCCATGTCCTTGGCGGAGACGTGCATGATGCCGTTGGCGTCGATGTCGAAGGCCACCTCGATCTGCGGTACTCCGCGCGGCGCCGGCGGCAGGCCCGTCAGGTCGAAGACGCCGAGCTTCTTGTTGTACGCCGCGATCTCCCGTTCGCCCTGGTAGACCTGGATGCCGACCGAGGGCTGGTTGTCGGCCGCCGTCGTGAAGATCTCCGAACGCCGGGTCGGGATGGTCGTGTTGCGCTCGATGAGCTTCGTCATGATGCCACCCTTGGTCTCGATGCCCAGGGACAGCGGGGTGACGTCGAGCAGCAGCACGTCCTTGACATCGCCGCGGATGACGCCCGCCTGGAGCGCCGCCCCGACGGCCACCACCTCGTCGGGGTTGACGCCCTTGTGCGGGTCCTTCCCGGTGAGTTCCTTTACCAGGTCGGTCACCGCGGGCATCCGGGTCGAGCCACCGACGAGGATCACGTGATCGATGGCCGAGAGCTTCACCCCGGCGTCCTTGACCGCCTGGTGGAAGGGGGCCTTGCAGCGGTCGAGCAGATCGGCGGTGAGCTCCTGGAACTGGGCCCGGGTCAGCTTCTCGTCGAGATGCAGGGGCCCTTCGGCGGAGGCCGTGATGTAGGGCAGGTTGATCGTCGTCTCGGTCGAACTGGACAGTTCGATCTTGGCCCGCTCGGCGCCCTCGCGCAGCCGCTGCACCGCCATCTTGTCGCCCGCGAGGTCGACGCCGGTCTGGCCCTTGAAACGCTTGATCAGATACTCGACGATCCGCTGGTCCCAGTCGTCGCCGCCGAGGTGCGTGTCACCGTTGGTGGCCTTCACCTCGATGACGCCCTCGCCCATCTCCAGCAGCGACACGTCGAAGGTGCCGCCACCGAGGTCGAAGACCAGGACCGTCTGGTCGTTCTCCTTGTCCAGGCCGTAGGCGAGGGCCGCCGCCGTCGGCTCGTTGATGATGCGCAGCACCTTCAGGCCCGCGATCTCACCGGCCTCCTTGGTGGCCTGCCGCTGGGAGTCGTCGAAGTAGGCGGGGACGGTGATCACGGCGTCGGTGACGTCCTCGCCGAGGTAGGACTCCGCGTCCCGCTTGAGCTTCTGCAGCACCCGCGCGGACAGCTCCTGGGCCCGGTAGCGGGTGCCGTCCACATCGCCCTCGCCGGGGAAGCGCCAGTGTGCGTCACCCATGTGCCGCTTCACCGAGCGGGCGGTGCGCTCCACGTTCGTCACGGCCTGCCGTTTGGCCACCTCTCCGACCAGCACCTCGCCGTTCTTGGCGAACGCCACGACCGAGGGCGTGGTCCGGGCCCCCTCCGCGTTGGCGATGACGGTGGACTCACCGCCTTCCAGCACGGCGACCACCGAGTTCGTGGTTCCGAGGTCGACTCCGACCGCTCGTCCCATCGCTGTCCCCTTCCGCCAGGGCGACGACTCGCCACACACTCCAGCACAAAACTTGAGTGCGCTGTTGTCAATGCCGCGAAGGGGTGATCGGCCCGCGCAGCGCCACGGCCCGCCGGGGCCGGTCGGTGACGAGCACGTCGACGCGCGGGTGAGCGAGGAAGGCCCGCATGAGCGTGTCGTCGTTGACGGTCCAGACCATGGTGAACAGGCCGTGCCGGGTCGCCTCGCGCAGCACGTTCGTCCTGGCCAGCCGCTGGTGCACGGCGACGCCGTGCGCCCCGCAGGCCCGGATGCGGCGGGCCGGGAACAACTCGCTCAGACGGGTTCCGGGCAGCCGCGACAGGGCGAGTTCCCGGCGGTCCCGCCCCAGGGACAGGGCAGTGCGTACGCCGGGGAAGCCCTGGGTGACGGCGGCGACGGAACGGTCCTCCAGCGAGGTGACGACGAGTCCGTCGACACCGAGCAGGGCGACCGCCCGGTCAATCACCTCCTGCTCGTAGCCGACCTCCTTGAGGTCGAGGTGGGCCACGAGTTTCCCGGCGATCAGCGCCATGACGTCGTCCACCACGGGCACGGCGTATCCGGCCCGCTCGCACAGCCCGGCGTGCGTGAGCGCGGACAGCGGCGGCCCGGCGGGACCGACCCCGGGGTCGTGGTGGACGACGAGGACTCCGTCCCCGGTGCGGCGGACGTCGAACTCGACGTACTCCGCGCCGGACGCGAGCGCGTCCTCGTACGCCTCCCAGGTGGCGGGACCTGCTCGCTCGGAGCCGCCGCGGTGGGCGGAGACGGCGGGGTGTGGGGTCATGGTCGTCGGTTCCCGGAGGGCGAGCGGGGAGACGCTTCGGGCAGCAGGTCGTGGCCGGTCGCGAGGTGGGGGCGAAGCGGCAGCCGTCCCGGCGGCATCGCGTTCCTTCCGGCCCGGCGTTCCGGGCGTCCGGTTCCCGCCCCCGCCGGAGGCGGTGAACCACGACGCGCGGGCCGCCTTCGGTGGGCGGGCCCGCGCGACGGGGGTGCGGCAGGTCAGGCGAGCTTGGCGGTCAGCGTGATGGGCGTCGCCTTGAGGGCCTGGCTGACCGGGCAGCCGACCTTGGCCTCGTCGGCGGCGGCCTGGAAGGCCGCCTCGTCGATGCCGGGGACGGTGCCCTCGACGGTGAGGTGGATGCCGGTGATGCCCTCACCGGGCTGGAAGGAGACGTCGGCCGAGGTGATGAGCTTGGTGGGCGGCGTCCCGGCCTTGTTGAGGATGTTGGAGAAGGCCATGGAGAAGCAGCTGGAGTGGGCGGCCGCGATCAGCTCCTCGGGGCTGGTCTTGCCGTTCGCCTCCTGGGCGCGCGAGGCCCACGTCACCGGCTGCTCGCCGATGGCACCGGAGGAGTCGAAGGAGACGACACCGTTGCCCTCGAGCAGGTTGCCTTCCCAGACGGTGTGTGCGGAGCGCGTGGTAGCCACGAGTTCTTCCTTTCGCGTGCGGACTCGCGTGCGGGCCCGTCGCCGGGCCCCGTGCCCCCCATCCGATCACACTACGGCTCAACTCACGCGGAGGACCTGCCCTCTGGCGGTGTGCGTGCGCCGCCGGAGGTCAGGCGGCGTGCTCCTCCTCGGTGGCCTCCAGCGGCACCTGCGGTCCGTTCGCCTCGCGCAGCCAGCGCCGGAGCACTCGGTGCACGTGCTCGGCGCCGACGAGCTCCTCGCCCTCGCCGACCGGTGCGGAGACGCCGAGCGGGGACAGCAGGAAGGGTCTGCCCTGGGCTCCGCCGAGGCCGCCGTGGGAGCCGATCTGCTCCTCGAAGGCGAGGACTTCGCCGTCGGCCGGGTCGTGGAAGGAGTTGACCATGATGTCGGCGGTGTGCGGGAAGGAGTGCGTACGGCGTATCGCGTCGGCCGCGCCCGGGCCGAACGGGGCGAGCGGGCCCGGGTTGTCGTCGAGGTCGGCCAGGGGGATCTCGGCACCGTACGCGCCGAGGACGACACCGCCGTGCTCCTCGCTGCGGACCAGCAGGAAGCCGATGCCGGGATGGTTGGCGAGGGTCGGCAGCAGCGCGGGGTGGCGGGCGTCGATCTCCTCCTTGCTCATCCGGTGCGCGACGTCCGGGAAGGAGACCAGGCCGAGGTTGCCGGAGGCCAGCACGATCGGCTCGGAGTCGCGCGCGGGGCGATGCTGTTCGCCGGTCTCCGCGACGGGGAAGCGCAGCGCGGCGCGCACGGCGGCGCGAGCCTCCGCGCCGCTGCGGGTGCGCTCGGCCTTGCGCGGTACGGGCATGCCGCAGCCGGCCCGGACCAGGTCGCCGAGTGTGAGGCCGTAGCGGGAGCGGAAGGTCTCGCCGGGGCTCTGCCCGTGGTCGGACAGCACGACGATCCGGTACGGACGCGGGGCGTGCTCGGCGACGTTCTCGATCAGGGCGAGCGAGCCGTCGAGGCGTTCGAGGACCTTCTGCGCGTCCCGGCTCGCCGGGCCGGAGTGGTGGGCGACCTCGTCGTAGGCCACCAGATCGGCGAAGACGGCCGTGCGGCCGACGAGCATGTCGCCGGTCACGGCGGCCACGACGACGTCCCGCTCGACGACCGTCGCGAAGGCCCGGACGAGGGGGTAGAGGCCGCCGCGGGAGACGCGCGGGCGCTGCTTGCGCAGGCTCGCGCGGGTGGACTGGCCGATCTCGCGGCCCACCTCGGCGATGAAGGAGAGCGCGGTGCGCACGGCGTTGGCCGGGTCGCAGAAGTAGGCGAAGTAACCCGCGCGGGAACGGTTCTCCCGGCTGCGGCGGCGGGCCGCGATGGACAGCACGAGGGCCTGCTGCTCGGCGCCGCCGCTGAACAGGTTGCCGCGACTGGCGCCGTCGACGGTGAGCAGCCCGCCGTGCCCCGCGTGCCCGACGGCACGGCGCTGGAGTTCGGCGGCGCTGGTCGGGCGGTTGCAGACGACCACCTCGCGGGTGTCCTTCTCGTACCAGCGGAAGGCGGGGACGTCGTGGTTGCTGCCGTGCAGGATGCCGAGCTGGCTGGCGCCGGTCTGGCTGGACCAGTCGGTGCGCCAGGGGGTGAGCCGGTGGGTGGGGCGGCCGCCGTCGCCGATGTCGAGCCAGCGGGCGACGGTGGGCATCAGGCCCCTGCCGACCGCGTCGAGCAGGGTGTCGTGGCCGACACCGTCGAGCTGTACGAAGACCGTGCCGGGGCCGGCCGGTGAGGGCGGTCCGGACCGGCGGCGGCGGTCCGAGAGGCGGTAGAGCCTGCGGCGGTAGGCGTCGTCGTCCCGCACGGCCAGGGCGGCGCCGGTCGCGGACGCCACCGCGGACATCACCGCGGCGACCACGACCGCGGTCTCCGGCGCGGCGGCACCGCGCTCGGCCGGGTTCAGGTGCAGGGCGAGCAGCAGCAGGGCGCCGTTGAGGAAGAAGACCAGCAGTCCCAGCACCAGGGCCGGCACGAGCAGCAGCAGCCGGACGAGCAGCGGCCACACCAGGGCCGACAGCAGACCGAAGGCACCGGCGCCGAAGGCCGCCGTGACGGCTATGTCGGTCGCGCTGTCGCCGTTCTCCGAGCGGAGCCGGAAGTCGGGGAGGATCCCGGCGAGTACGAGCATGGTGACGGTGGAGACCGCCCACACGGCGACGCTCCGCCCCACCTGACTGGCGGCCCGCCGCCATCGCACGCCCCGCACGCCCCGCCACCTCACGTCCCTGGCCCGCAGCCGCGGCGGGCCCTCCCCCACAGTGTCTCAACGCCCGGCCGGGCGGTTTCGTCCCCCGGTCGAACCACCGTGAGGGGGACGGCGTCAGCGCCCGTCGTAGCCGGCCGTCGGCATCGACAGCCGCCGGTGCACGCACGCCTTCATCGCCGCGTCGTACGCAGGCTCCGCATGCCCCACCGTCTCCACCCGTACACCGCGCCGGGCGCATTCGGCGGTGAATTCCTCGACGGAGGCCAGCGCGCTCTCCAGGACCCGCCGGCTGGGCGCGACGAACAGGTCGAGGCCGGGCCGGACGCCGTCCCACAGCGCGCCGTGGTCGGGCCGCAGCCCCCGGACCAGTAACTCCCGGCTGACCACGTAACCCCGCTCGGCGGCCCAGCGGGCGCACATGGCGTGCTGACTGCGGGAGTCGACGAGGAACGGATCGTCGTCCAGTTCCTCCAGCGGCGTCAGACTCGCGATCGCCGTGACCCGCACCGGCACCATGGGCGTCCCCCTCACCTCCGGTTTCGCCGCCGACCCTACTCCTGCACGTAGGCTTCGGGGGAGTCGCGCGAAGGAGGCAAAGAAGTGCCGGTGGAGATCACCTGGTGGGGTCACGCCACTTGCACCGTCGAGGATTCGAACGTGCGCGTGCTCACGGATCCCCTGTTCGCACGCCGGCTCGCACACCTGCGCCGCCGGCGTGGAGCCCTGCCGCCCCCGGGCGCCCCGCACGCGGACGTGGCGCTGGTGTCGCATCTGCACGCCGACCACCTGCACGTGCCGTCGCTGATGCGGCTCGCCGAGGGCACGCGCCTGCTCGTGCCCCGGGGCGCGCGCCGGGCGGTGCCGGGTCTGCGCCGGCTCACGCACCTGCGCGTGAGCGAGGTGGCGCCCGGCGACGAGACGCCGGTCGGCGACATCGTCGTACGGGCCGTGCCCGCGCGGCACGACGGGCGGCGACTGCCGTTCGGGCCGCACCGTTCCCCCGCCCTCGGCTACGTCATAGCCGGCGAGGCCCGGACGTACTTCGCCGGAGACACCGGGCTGTTCGACGACATGGCCGACGCGGTCGGGCCGGTCGAGGTGGCGCTGCTGCCGGTGGGCGGCTGGGGGCCGTACCTGGGCGAGGGGCACCTGGACGCGGGCCGGGCGGCGCAGGCGCTGGCCCGGCTGGCGCCGCGCAGTGCGGTGCCGGTGCACTACGGCACGTACTGGCCGATCGGCATGGACGCCGTGCGCCCCCACGAGTTCCACGCGCCAGGGGACGAGTTCGTCCGGCTGGCGGCCCGGCACGCGCCGGCGGTTTCGGTGCACCGGCTCGGGCACGGGGAGAGCGTGCGCCTGGAGGCCGCGCGGTGAACGGGTCCGCGCCTCTGGCGCTCGCGCCCCTCCTCGCGGCGTCGGCCGTCACACCGGCGTCCGTGGTTCCGGCGTCCACGCAGCAGGCGATCGGCTATCCGACGCTCTTTCTGCTGGTGCTGGCCGGGGCGCTGGTGCCGGTCATTCCGACCGGCGCGCTGGTGAGTTCGGCGGCGGTCGTCGCCGTGCACCGGACGGCGCCGTTCTCGCTGGCGATGGTGTTCGTGACCGCGTCGCTCGCGGCGTTCCTGGGCGATGCGGCGCTGTACTGGCTGGGGCGGCGCGGACTGAAGTCGAAGAACGGGTCGCGGTGGCTGGAGGCGATCCGCTCGCGTGCGCCGGAGGACCGGCTGGAGCAGGCGCAGGGGAAACTCGCCGCGCACGGGGTGGCGGTGCTGGTGTTGTCCCGGCTGGTGCCGGCCGGGCGGATTCCGGTGATGCTGGCGTGTCTGCTGGCGGAGTGGCCGATGCGGAGGTTCGCCCGGGGGAATTTCCCGGCGTGTCTAGCGTGGACCGTGACGTATCAGTTGATCGGGATTCTCGGGGGGGCGCTGTTCGACGAGCCGTGGCAGGGCGTGCTGGCGGCGATCGCGCTGACCGTGCTGATCAGCGCGGTGCCGGCGGTGGTGCGGCGGGTTCGGTAGCGCCGTGGTGGGTTGCGGTTCTCTTCGGGGTGCGAGTTGTGGGGGGTTGATCGCGCAGTTCCCCGCGCCCCTACATCGTTGTCCTAAAGCACCTTTGACGCGCCGACCGGCATGTCCCAGAGGTTTTCGCGGGGCAGGCCCGCCTTCTCCCAGGCCGCCCGCACCCGCGTCAGGGGCTCCATGACCGGCTCGGCCGACAGGACGAAGGTGGCCCAGTGCATCGGGGCCATCCTGGCCGTGCCCAGGTCCTGGGCGGCGCGGACCGCTTCTTCGGGGTCGCAGTGGACGTCACGGAGCCACCAGCGGGGGTCGTAGGCGCCGATGGGCAGGAGGGCCAGGTCGATTCCGGGATAGCGCCGGCCGATGCGGGAGAACCAGTGGCCGTAGCCCGTGTCGCCCGCGAAGTAGACGCGTTGGCCGTCCTGGTCGGTGAGGACCCAGCCGCCCCACAGGCTGTGGCAGGTGTCGGTGAGGCTGCGCTTGGACCAGTGGTGGGACGGGACGAAGTCGAAGCGTACGCCGTCCAGTTCGGCCGCCTCCCACCAGTCGAGCTCCGTCACGCGCGTGAAGCGGCGGCGGTGGAACCAGCGGGCGAGCCCGGCCGGGACGAACACGGGCGTGTCGCGCGGGAGTCGGCGCAGGGTGGGGGCGTCGAGGTGGTCGTAGTGGTTGTGGCTGATGACGACGGCGTCGACGCGCGGCAGGTCCTCCCAGGGAACGCCGACGGGGGTGATGCGGGCGGGGGTGCCGAGGATGCGGCGGGACCAGACCGGGTCGGTGAGAACCGTCAGTCCGCCGATGCGCAGCACCCAACTGGCGTGTCCTGCCCAGGTGACGGCGACGGTGCGGGCGTCGACGCGGGGCAGCGGGGCCGGGGCGTAGGGCAGCCGGGGGATGTCCGCCAGGCCCTGCGGGCCGGGTCTCACCGCGCCCTCGCGGGCGAAGCGGGCCATGGCCTTCAATCCCGGGAGCGGCGCGGTCAGCCGGTCGTGGAAGGTGCGCGGCCACACCCGCCGCTCGGCCAGGGGCCGGGGTTCGGCCAGGGGCGGATACGGGGGTGCGAGGGGTGACGGGAGCACGGGCTCGTCGGCTGCCCGGGGGGTCGCGCTGGTGGTCGACTCGGACTGCTGCGTCATCGAGGAGGCTCCCATCGCTCAGCGTCGTCGCGGAGATCGTCGAAGACCGATTTCAGTTGGATCAACGCGTGGTGCACGTGCGGCAGTTCCAACGGTGTGGGTGAGGTGAGGCATTCCGCGCGCTCCGTCTCGGAACCGGCCACCAGTGCGCCGGTGGAGAGCCGCACGCGCGGGGCTTCGAGGTCGTCGCCGAAGCGGTGCCCGCCCGGGGCGGGCATGCCGAGGCGTGCGGTGAGGAAGTCCTCCAGTTCCTGTGCGTCACCGATGCCGTGCGCGGTCAGCGCGGGACTCAGCGGCGTCAGGTCCACGTACAGGTGGCGGCCCGACCGCGGGGGCCGGGCGAGGGCGCCGGCGGCGACGACGGTGGTGTGCGCCGCGGCGGCCAGGAGCGCGTGCAGGCGTACGGCGGCCGCCACGCGCGCGGTGACCGCCTCCGGCTCCCCGAGGGCGTATCCGGCCGCCGCGGCGACGGGCGCGGCGACGCGGGCGTCGAGGGCGGTGAGGACGTCGAGGACGCGCGCGTGGAGACCGGCCCCGCCCTCCCCGGCCGGGAAACGGGCCACGGCGGCGGGCCAGCCGGCCGGGAGCAGGGCCCCGGCCAGATCGGTGACGACCGTGACCCGGTCGGGCACCATCTCCGCGGGACTGAGCAGCACCGTCTCGCGCGGGCCGTGCAGGGTGTCGCGCCAGGTCTCGTCGCTGACCAGGTGCAGGCCCTCCCCCTGCGCGGCCTCGACGGTCTCGTGGAGCAGTTCGGGAGGGGCGACGGTCGCGGTGGGGTCGTCGGCGACGGACAGCACGAGCAACCGCGGGTCACCGCCCTCGGCGCGGACCCGGCGCACGGTCTCCAGCAAGGCGTACGGGTCGGGTACGCCGCCGCTCTCCGGCGGGGTCGGCACATGGAAGGCGGGGCGCCCCAGCAGACGTGCGTAAGGCGCCCACCAGGCGGCGCAGGGTCTCGGCACGAGGACGTCGCCGCCGAGGGCGGCGGTCAGTGCGAGCAGCAGGGCGGGCGCGCCGGGCGCGGACGCCACCCGGTCGGGGTCGCAGCGCAGTCCGCGCCGGTCCCAGTAGCCGCAGGCGGCTTCGCGCAGGGCCCGGCTGCCACCGACCGGCTCGTGGCCGCCCCGGGACGCCGCGGCGGCGAGCACCGCGGACAGCTCCGGCAGGACCGGCAGCCCGTCCTCGGGGAGCGGCGGCCCGAACCGGACGGGGCCGTGACCTTCGGGGGCCGTCCGCCGCATCCGTACCTCCGCAGTGCCAGTGCCTGGTGCCGCCGTGTCGTGCCGCCCTCGGCGCGTGCGCCGTCCGCTGCCCGGGGGTCCGTACGGCGCGGCTCGTGCCCTCGGCCACCGAGTACCCCGGGAGCCACCGCACCATGGGCGCCGGCCGGGTCGTGAGGGTCACAGCATGAGCGGGCCCGGCCGGGGAAGCCGTTGACGTCCGGGGCGGTGGACCGCCCGGCGCCTCAGCGGCAGGGGTCGCTCTCCCGGTTGAGCAGCCGGTGCAGGGCGGCACCCAAGGCGCCCGCGATCAGGACCCCGCCCGCCACCAGGGCCGGCACGGAGTCGGTGAAGGCGCCGCCGTCACCGGCCCGTACGCCACGCTGGACGGCCGCCGGTTCGCACTCGGTGTGCTGCGGTTCGCGGTGGTGCGGGGGCTCGGGGCAGGGCTTGTGGGCGGGTGGGTCCGTGGGCCGGTGCGAGGGCTTGTGGGGCGCGGAGCCGTGGGTCACGGTGAACGTCGCGCTCCACGGTGTGCCCTCGCCGCCGGGAGCGGCCGGGCAGGTGCCGTCGACGGTCCACGCCGAGTCCTCCCCCTGCGCGTCCGGGTCGCCCTCGAAGCTCTCCGCCGAGGCGATCAGGGCCGTGCCGCGGTAGGCCGGGCCGGACACCTCGTCGTCGTTGCCGGTGACGAGCTGCAGCGGCACCGTGCCCTCGTCGAAGGCCTGCGAGGTGGCGTCGATGCTGTCGGGCGGCGGCCCTTCGGTCGGGTCGCAGCTGACCGAGACGGTGAGCGTGCCTCCGGGCCGGACGGCGGCGGGACTGACCTCGGCGGCCGGTTCGGAGAATTCGGCCGGCGCGAAACCCACCAGGGCTGAGCCCGCCAGGACGGAAACGGACAGGGCGTACAGGCTGCGGCGCATCGAGGGGACTCCTTCGGTGGTGTTACCCCTCTGCCATGACAGCCAGGCCTCTGTGGCGTTGCGCGCGGCGGGGCCCCATTGGCGGGACAGTGCCACTCGACCGGGTGAATCGGGCCGACTCCGCGGCGCGGCGAACGGCGCGGCAGGCCGGCACGGGCCCGCACCCGCGCGGCGGCGTCAACCCCTGCGGCGCTACGCGACGTCCCGCATGACCTGCTCCCGCACCCGCCCGCAGCACCGGCTGATCAGCCGGGACACGTGCATCTGCGAGATCCCCAGCTCCTCGGCGATCCGGCTCTGCGTCATGTCGTCGAAGAACCGCATGTAGAGAATCGCCCGCTCCCGCTCGGGCAGGGCGGCCAGCCGGTCCTTGACGGACTCGCGGTCGACGACCGTGTCGAGGGCGGGGTCGGCGGAGCCCAGCGCGTCGCTCAGGGAGTACCCGTCCTCGCTGCCGGACAGCTCCGCGTCCAGGGACAGTGCCTTGAAGCTCTCCAGCGCTTCCAGGCCGGCCCGGACGTCCTCCTCGCTCATGTCCGCGTGTGCGGCGAGCTCGGCCACGGTGGGCTGCCGGCCGGCGATGCTCTGGGACAGCTCCTGGCCGGCGACCCGCACCCGGTTGCGCAGATCCTGTACACGACGGGGCACGTGCAGGGTCCACATGTGGTCCCGGAAGTGTCGCTTGATCTCTCCGGTGATGGTCGGCACGGCGTAGCTCTCGAAGGCGTGGCCGCGCTCGGGGTCGTACCGGTCCACGGCCTTGACCAGGCCGAGGGCCGCGACCTGGCGCAGATCCTCGTAGCTCTCGCCGCGGCTGCGGAAACGTCCGGCGAGGCGGTCGGCCATGGGCAGCCAGGCCTCGACGATCTCGTCGCGGAGGGCGTCGCGCTCCGGGCCGGCGGGCATCGAGGTGAGCCTGCGGAAGGCCTCGGCGGTGTCGGGGGCGTCGTCGTGGGGGTGCTTCTGCGCGCGGATTCGGGTCGGCATGATGCGTCGCAATTCCCTTGAAAGTGCAGTGGGCCGGACGGTCACCGTGGAAGCGCATCCGCTGTGGGACAGGGCCTCGGTGCGGCGCGACGCCGCTCCCACGGGCGTGCCTCCTGTCCGAAGCACTCAAGGGCGCCTGCCCCCTGCCCCCACCCGCAAACCCGGAGAGCTTTTCCGCCGTCGCGCAGGGTGACTTCCGCCGCCTTCTCTTGTCCGCGTCGACCGCCTCGGTTCTATGCGCGACGCGGGCCGGGGATCGTCGCTCAAGCAGGTCTTCAAGGCGAAGGTGCGGGGGTTCCCGCCGGGGCGGGAGAGGAAGTGACCGTCGCGGCGGGGGCCGGAACGGCGGCCGGTTCACGCCGGTCGGCGTCGTCCTGCGGGAGCAGCAGCTCCTCATAACGGCCCAGCACCAGCAGGACTCCGAGCATGAGCACCGGGATGAGCACGGCGAGCAACGCCATGGCGTGTCCTTCCCCAGGGAGGTGTGGGGGGGACGGTCCGGGTCTCCCGCGGGGCGTGGCGCAAACCAGTGCGGACGGCGGCGATCGGGTCGGCTGAACCTGTGTCGCCCTCCGGTGTTCGGGTACGCGGTGCGGGCCCCCGAACGTCTGGAGGGAGACATGCAGCGAGGCAGCGACCGGCTGAGCGTCCACCGGGACGACGAGATGAAACACGAACTGCAGGGTCTGCTCAGGTCAGGGCACCCCACGCGCAGTGAGGAGTGGCACGACCCGGAGCCGGCCGCCGAGGACGACCCCGAGGTCGCCCACGGGCCGGTGACGCCGAGCCGTGCGCCGACGTCACTGGAGTCGACGCGGCTGGAACTGGCCCGGATCCTGGGCCGCAAGGCGTTCCCCGCGAGTCCGCGGGAGCTGGCCCGCGAGCTGCGCGGCCACCAGGCGCCCGACGCCCTCGTCGAGGCCCTGGAGGGGCTGCCGCGCCAGGAGCGCTACGGCAATGTCCAGGAGCTGGCCCAGGCCCTCGTCCGGGCCCGTGAGACCGGTCCGGAGGAGTACGCGTAGGGACCCCGGTGGGGGCACCGCGGCCTGCCGCGGTGCCCCCACCGGCTTGGAAACGGAGGGAAGGCCCGAGTGATGGCCGAGTACGTCAAGGACGTGATGACAGCGGGTGTGGTGGCCGTGCGCCCGGACGCCTCGCTCGTCGAGGCGGCGCAGCTGATGCGGACGCAGAACATCGGCGACGTGGTGGTGGCCGAGGGGCAGGACGTGATCGGCGTGCTCACCGACCGCGACATCACCGTACGGGCCGTCGCGGACGGCGCCGACCCCATGACGGTCAGCGCGCAGACCGTGTGCACCAGGAATCCGGTGACGGTGACGCCGGACGACCGGGTGGCGACCGCGGTGGAGCTGATGCGCGAGCACGCGGTACGCCGGCTGCCGGTGGTGGAGCACGGGCTGCCGGTCGGGATCGTGAGCCTGGGCGACGTGGCCGAGGCCGAGGACCCCGCGTCGGCACTCGCCGACATCAGCCGGGCCGCCCCGGACGCCCGGGGCGATGCGTGAGCCCGGACCGGGCCGAGCGGATCAGCGCCACGGGCGACACGAAGAACGAGAACCACGAGAACCACGAGAACCACGCAGGTAGCGACGCGGCGCGCCGGATCGCGCCGCCCGCTCCGGGAAAGGACGTCGACATCATGCGTATCGCGTTTCTGGTCGCGCCCGAGGGCGTCGAGCAGGTCGAGCTGACCGATCCGTGGCAGGCCGCGAAGGACGCCGGTCACGAGCCCGTGCTGGTGTCCACGCAAGCGGGCGAGATCCAGGCCTTCAACCACCTCGACAAGGCGGACACGTTCCCCGTGGACGAGGTCGTGGGCGACGCCGCACCGGACTCGTTCGGTGCCCTCGTGCTGCCGGGCGGTGTCGCCAACCCGGACTTCCTGCGGATGGACGGCAAGGCGGTCGCGTTCGTCAGGGACTTCTTCGAGCACGGCCGTCCCGTGGCGGCGATCTGCCACGCGCCGTGGACGCTGGTCGAAGCGGACGTCGTACGCGGCCGGGAGCTCACCTCCTGGCCGAGCCTGCAGACGGACATCCGCAACGCGGGCGGCACCTGGGTGGACCAGCAGGTGCAGGTCTGTGACCACGGGGCGAACAAGCTGGTCACCAGTCGCAAGCCGGACGATCTGAAGGCCTTCTGTGAGACCTTCCTGGACGTTTTCGCGCAGGAGGCCGCCTGATGGCGTCCCCCGCCGACCGCAAGGAGGCACAGCGCGAGGCGTCCCGGGCCGACGATCCCGCCGCCGGTCCGCTCACCACCGACCAGGGCGTCGAGGTGGACCACACCGACGACTCCCTGGCGGTGGGCGAACGCGGACCGACGCTGATGGAGGACTTCCACTTCCGGGAGAAACTCACCCGGTTCGACCACGAGCGGATCCCGGAACGGGTGGTGCACGCGCGGGGCGCGGGCGCGTACGGGTACTTCGAACCGTACGAGTCGTGCGCGGAGTTCACCCGCGCGGCGTTTCTCCAGGATCCGTCCGTGCGGACACCCGTCTTCGTGCGGTTCTCCACCGTGCAGGGCCCGAAGGGCTCGGCGGACACCGTGCGGGACGTGCGCGGCTTCGCCACCAAGTTCTACACGTCGGAGGGCAACTACGACCTGGTGGGGAACAACTTCCCGGTCTTCTTCATCCAGGACGGCATCAAGTTCCCGGACTTCGTGCACGCGGTGAAGCCGGAGCCGCACAACGACATTCCGACGGGCGCCTCCGCGCACGACACGCTCTGGGACTTCGTGTCGCTCCAGCCCGAGACGCTGCACGCGATCATGTGGCTGATGTCGGACCGGGCGATCCCGCGCAGTTACCGCATGATGCAGGGCTTCGGCGTGCACACCTTCCGGTTCGTGAACGCCGAGGGCCGCGGCACGTTCGTGAAGTTCCACTGGAAGCCGAGGCTGGGCGTGCACTCGCTGGTGTGGGACGAGGCGCAGGAGTGCCAGGGCCGGGACCCCGACTTCAACCGGCGCGATCTGTGGGACGCGATCGAGACGGGCGATTACCCCGAGTGGGAGCTGGGCGTGCAACTCGTCGCGGAGGAGGACGAGTTCGCCTTCGACTTCGACCTGCTCGACCCGACGAAGATCATCCCGGAGGAGCAGGTGCCGGTGCGGCCGATCGGCCGGATGGTGCTGGACCGCAACCCGGAGAACTTCTTCGCGGAGACCGAGCAGGTGGCCTTCCACACGGCCAACGTGGTGCCCGGCATCGACTTCACCAACGATCCGCTGCTCCAGGCCCGCAACTTCTCCTACCTGGACACCCAGCTGATCCGGCTCGGCGGGCCGAACTTCTCGCAACTGCCGGTGAACCGTCCGGTCGCGCCGGTGCGCAACAACCAGCGCGACGGCTACCACCAGAGCGCGATCCACTCGGGGACGAACTACTCCCCGAACTCGCTCGGCGGGGGTTGTCCGGCCCACGCGGGCGCGGGCGGAAGCGCCTACACCCACCACGCCGAGCGCGTGGACGGCCACAAGATCCGGCGCCGCAGTCCCAGCTTCCAGGACCACTACAGCCAGACCGCGATGTTCTGGAACAGCATGACGGACTGGGAGCGGCAGCACATCGTGGAGGCGTTCCGGTTCGAGCTCGGCAAGGTCGGGGCGCTGACCGTGCGGGCCCGGACGGTGGAGCACCTGGCCAAGGTCGACGGCGAGCTGGCGGCGCGGGTGGCGCGGGGCGTCGGGGTACCGGAGCCGTCCGGTGCGCGGACTCCGTCCGAGAAGACCTCTCCCGCGCTCAGTCTCGAGTCGCTGCGCGGGGACGGTTCGATCCGGACCCGGCAGATCGCCGTGCTCGTCACCGACGGGGTGGACGCCGAGCAGGTGACCTCCGTGCGGGAGCGGCTGGCCGCCGAGGGGGCGAACGTCGAGGCGCTGGCCGCCGCGGACGGCACGATCACCGGGGCCGACGGTGAGACGTACGCCGTCGACCGTGCGCTGCCGACCGTGGCGTCCGTGCTGTACGACGCCGTGCTGCTGCCCGGCGGGCCCGTCGGGACCCCGCCGACGGCGGCCGACCCGGACATGCTGCGGTTCGTGCGGGACGCCTACCGGCACGGCAAGCCGGTGGGAGCGCTCGGTTCGGGTGTCGGGATCCTGGCGGCGCTGGAGCCCGAGGGGCTCGGTCTGTCGACGGAGTTCCAGCGGGTCGTCGCGGACCGGGGCGTCGTGACGGACACGTCGCCGGGCCCGGCGAGCGAGGAGTTCCGGGACGCGTTCGTGGCGGCGGTCGCGGGGCATCGCCACTGGGAGAGGCCGCCGATGCGGCGCTGAGCCGCGGGCTCGGGCCGGTGGTGGTCTCCGGTCCGGTCCGCGCGTGAGTGCCGGCGCTGTTCCCGGTCGTTTCCTTCGAGGGGCTCAGGTGCCGGGGGTCGTGGGAGTCGTCGACTCCCCGCTCCCCCGCTCCCGGGCCCCTTCGCGTGTGCGGCCCGCGGCCACCGGGCGGCTCGGGTTGCGGCGCAGGTACTCGCCCTCGAGCTGCGCCATGCGCTCGTTGTGGGCGCGCAGCGCGTCGTTCGAGCCGTAGAGCAGTGTGTCGTGGCGCGTGCGGTGGATGGTCTCCAGCTCTTTCATGAGCTGCTGGTCGTCCAGCCGGTCAGGATGCACTCCGGTCATCGTCTCGCCCCGCTCGTCGTGTTCGTCTCTGCGGTCCGGGTACCCGCCCCCGGAGCAACTGAGCACTACCCCCGAGCGGCATCCGGGAGGAACCATGGATCTCGCCTTTCTGCACCCACTGTACGAACACCCCGGGCCTTGGGCCTCCGTGTACGTGGACACCTCACGGCACACGGAGGGCACTGCCCACGAGCGGGAGCTGACCGCCCAGGCGATGGCCGGGCAGCTGGCCGAACAGGGAGCGGACGAGGCGACGTGTCAGGCGGTGCGCAGCGCGATCGAGGATCTGAAGCATTCCTCGGAGCCGCACGGCCGGGCCCTCTTCGCCCGCGCCGGCGAGGTCGTCCTCGACCCGCCGCTGGTCCGTCCCCCGCAGGGCGGTGACTGGGCCGAATGGGCGCCGCTGCCGCGGGTGGCGCCGCTGCTGGAGCTGGCCGGGGAGGACCCGGTGTGCGTGGTGGCGTACGTCGACCGCAAGGGCGCGGACTTCGAGCTGCGCAACGCGCTGGGCCGGGAGGACGCCGGGAGCGTCACCGGGCGGCAGTGGCCGGTGCACCGGACGAGCTCCGCGGACTGGTCCGAGCGGCATTTCCAGCTGCGAGTGGAGAACACCTGGGAGCACAACGCCGCGGAGATCGCCGACGCGCTCGCGGTGTGCCAGGAGGAGACCAAGGCCGACCTGCTGATTCTCGTCGGCGACGACCGGGAGCGGCGGTCCGTGCACGAGCGGCTGCCCAAGCGGCTGCACGACCTGGTGGTGGAGGCGCCGCACGGCGCGGGCAGCCGGCTGCTCGACGAGGACGTGGAGCGGGCCCGGGCCGAGCACGTGGGGCGGCAGGCCGAGGCGGAACTGGAGCGCTTCCGCGCCGCCCGCACCGCGGACGACGAGGGCCGGGCCGGAGCCGTCGAAGGCGTGCCGGCGCTGGTCGAGGCGGCTCGGGAGCACCGCATCGACGAGCTGCTGGTCAGGGTGGACGGGCCCGACGCGCACCGCGAGGTGTGGATCGGGGAGGACCCCGACCAGCTCGCGGTGCGCCGCACGGACCTGAAGGTTCTCGGCGAGCAGCACTCGTGGTCGGCCCGGGCCGACGACGCGCTGATCCGCTCCGCGGTGGCCACGGACGCGCCGGCGCTGGCTGTTTCCCAGGAGGAGGTGCCGGTGGGGGGCCTCGGGGCGTTGTTGCGCTGGAAGTGAGCGAGTCGTTCTGCACCCGGCCGCCGTTCGCGTGATTCCCGTAGCGCGTGTGCGGGTGCGTGGTGGCTGGTCGCGCAGTTCCCCGCGCCCGCTAGGGCCGCGGTCCCCCCGGGCCGCGGCCCTAGCGGGCCCGTTCCACCCTGCGTTCGTCCCAGACCGGGTCCGGGGTCTCCCGGACCCGGCCGTCGCTGCCGAAGACCAGGAAGCGGTCGAAGGAGCGGGCGAACCAGCGGTCGTGGGTGACCGCGAGGACCGTGCCGTCGAAGGCCTCCAGGCCCTCCTGGAGGGCCTCGGCGGACTCCAGGTCCAGGTTGTCGGTCGGCTCGTCCAGCAGCAGCGCCGTCACGCCCTGGAGCTCGAGCAGCAGGATCTGGAAGCGCGCCTGCTGGCCTCCGGAGAGACGCTCGAACGTCTGCTCCGCCTGCTGGGTGAGTTCGTAGCGGCGCAGCCGCGAGGACGCGGCGCCGCGGTCCTGTGCGTGTTCCTTCCACAGGATGTCGAGGAGCGTGCGGCCCTCCAGCTCCGGGTGTGCGTGCGTCTGCGCGAAGTGGCCGGGGACGACCCGGGCACCCAGCTTCCAGTCCCCCGTGTGCGCCACGTCATCACCGGCGAGCAGGCGCAGGAAGTGGGACTTGCCGGAGCCGTTGGAGCCGAGGACGGCGACGCGTTCGCCGTAGAAGACCTCCAGGTCGAAGGGCTTCATCAGGCCGGTGAGCTCCAGGTTCGCGCAGGTGACCGCCCGGATGCCGGTCCGGCCGCCCTTGATGCGCATCCTGATGTCCTGCTCGCGCGGCGGCTCCGGCGGCGGGCCGGCCTCCTCGAACTTGCGCAGCCGGGTCTGCGCGGCCGCGTAGCGGGAGGCCATCTCGTGGCTGACCGCGGCGGCCTGACGCAGGGTCAGCACCAGCTTCTTCAGCTGCGCGTGCTTCTCGTCCCAGCGCCTGCGCAACTCCTCGAAGCGGGCGAAGCGCTCGCGCCGGGCCTCGTGGAAGGTGGCGAAACCACCGCCGTGCACCCAGGCGTCGGCCCCGGCCGGACCGGGTTCCAGGGAGATGATCCGCTGGGCCGCGCGGGCGAGGAGTTCACGGTCGTGGGAGACGAACAGAACCGTCTTGCGGGTCTCCTTCAGCCGCTCCTCCAGCCACCGCTTGCCCGGGACGTCGAGATAGTTGTCGGGCTCGTCGAGGAGCAGCACCTCGTCCGTGCCGCGCAGCAGCGCCTCCAGGACGAGCCGCTTCTGCTCGCCGCCGGAGAGGGTGCGGACCTCCCGGAACTGCGCCTTGTCGTACGGCACCCCGAGCGCGGCCGTCGTGCACATGTCCCACAGCGTCTCGGCCTCGTAGCCGCGGGCCTCGGCCCAGTCGGCGAGGGCCTGCGCGTACGCCAGCTGAGCGGCCTCGTCGTCGACGGTCATGATGGCGTGCTCGGCCTTGTCGACGGCCTTCGCCGCCTCCCGGATGCGGGGCGTGGCGACGGACACGAGCAGGTCCCGCACGGTGGTCTCGTCGCGTACGGACCCCACGAACTGCCGCATGACGCCGAGCCCGCCGCCGACGGTCACGGAGCCGCCGTGCGGCCTGAGCTCCCCGGCGAGCATCCGCAGCATGGTGGTCTTCCCGGCGCCGTTGGGTCCGACGAGGGCCACGACGGCCCCCTCCCCCACCCGGAACGAGACATCACCCAGCAGCGCCCTTCCATCGGGCAGGTAGTACTCCAGGTGCGCGGCTTCGAGATGTCCCATGGGCGCGATTCTCCGCGGGCCCGGGCCTGCGGGGCAAACGGGTTTCGACGCCGGGGGTGCCGGTCAGACCCGTTCCAGCGGCCGGTGCGGCTCGCTCGGAAGCTCCACCTCGATCGGGTCGCCAGGGCGCACCACGCCCCCCTCCCGCACCACGCTCATGATCCCCGCCTTGCGCACGATGTTCCCCGCCTCGTCGCGTCCGACGACCTGCTTGAGCAGCCCGTCCTGGAAATGATCGATCTGCAGACAGGGGTTGCGCAGTCCGGTGACCTCCAGGACCGCGCCACCGCCGATGCGCAGCAGCGTGCCGGCCGGCAGTCCGAGCAGGTCGATGCCCCGGGTGGTGATGTTCTCGCCGAGTTCGCCGGGCGCCACCTCGAACCCGTCCTCGCGGATCTCCGCGAAGAGTTCCTCGTGCATGAGGTGGACCTGGCGCAGGTTCGGCTGGGTGGGGTCCTGCGCGATGCGTGAGCGGTGCTTGACCGTCACCCCGGCATGCACGTCTCCCTCCACCCCGAGCCCCCTGAGCAGCGTGATGCTCTCCCGGTTCGGCTTGGTGAAGGAGTACTCCCCGTTGCTGCTGACGGCCGTCACGTGCGCGTTCATCTCTCGGTACCCCCTGTGTCGCCGATGGTGATCAGCCCCGAGCCTGCCCCCGTGGGTGCCGATGTGTCCAGCCTCCTTGAACTGACACACAGTCAGTCCACATAGCAGGATTCAGGTCTCAGCATGCGACCAACCTGCGTAGGGTGATCTCCAGCCGACTCGACCGGAAGGGGTGGGATCCGCCATGCCGGAACCCCGGGACACCGCCGTCTACACCCACGGGCACCACGAATCCGTACTGCGCTCGCACACCTGGCGGACCGCCGCCAACTCGGCCGCGTACCTGGTGCCTTCGCTCAGGCCCCACATGAAGATCCTCGACATCGGCTGCGGGCCCGGCACGATCACGGCCGACCTGGCGGAACTCGTACCCGACGGGCGGGTCACCGGCGTCGACCGGGTCCCGGAGATCCTGGACCGGGCACGCGCCACGGCGGCCGGGCGGGGTCTGGCGAACATCGACTTCGCGGTCGCCGACGTACACGCACTGGACTACCCGGACGACACGTTCTGCGTGGTCCACGCCCACCAGGTGCTCCAGCACGTGGGTGACCCGGTGCGGGCGCTGTGCGAGATGAAGCGGGTCGTCCGGCCCGGCGGGATCATCGCCGCACGGGACGCGGACTACGCGGCCATGACCTGGTATCCGGCCTCCGGGGGACTCGACGCCTGGCTGGACCTCTACCGCCGGGTCGCCCGGGCCAACGGCGGCGAGCCCGACGCCGGACGCCGGCTGAAGGCATGGGCGCGGCAGGCCGGGTTCACGGACATCACAGCGAGCTCCGGCACCTGGACCTTCGCCACGCCCGAGGAGCGGGCCTGGTGGAGCGGGCTGTGGGCGGACCGCACGCTGGCGTCGGAGTACGCGGACCGGGCCCGGCTGGGCGGCCACGCAGACGACGGGGAACTGCGGGCGGTGGCCGAAGCGTGGCGGGAGTGGGGCACCCGGGAAGACGGGTGGTTCAGCGTGCTGCACGGGGAAATTCTCTGCCGGAAGGAAGCCTGAAACACCGTTTCAGGGACACCCTGAAAGCAGGAGGTTCGATTATGGTTCCCATCCTGCTGGTGCTGCTTCTGGCTTTGGTTCTGTTCGGCGCCGGATTTGCAGTAAAGATTCTCTGGTGGATCGCACTCGCGGTTCTCGTCCTGTGGCTGCTGGGATTCTTCGTCCGCGGCACGTCGGCAGCCGGCGGCAGGGGCCGTTGGTACAGGTGGTGAATGAGCAGCCGTCTCCCCGGTGCCCGGTCAGGGCCCGGGGAGACGGCTGCGGGAGTCAGTCCCGCGGAAGCAGCGGTCCGAGCGGCCCGAGGTCCAGGTTGAGGTCCTCGGGCCGCAGTCCGTACCGCTCGCGCAGTTCGGTCATCCGCTCGTCGAGCAGCATGAGCGTGAGCCCGATCCGCTCCTCCTGCTCCTCGCTCAGGTCCCCCACGTCGAACCGGCGCAGCGCCTGGCGCTCCATGAGCTGGCGCAACAGCTCCACCACCGTCAGCACGAGTTTGACCAGGTCACGCTCGACGGTGTCGGGCTCCAGATCCATGTGGTTCGAGCGCGGCCGGGGGTTTTCCGAGGCGGTCACAGCAACTCCTCGAACGGTGAGGGCACCTGGGCGTTCACCGAGCTGATGAGCGCGTTGAGGTCGATACGGACGAGATCGACGTCGGCGATGCGCAGGGTGATGTCCCCCGTGATCACGACGCCGCCGGCGAGCAGCCGGTCGAGCAGGTCCACGAGGGCGACCTCACGGCGTTCCACTACGGTCACGGATTCTCCCCGTCGCTCATGTGGTCTCCCCGGCGAACGAATAGGCCGCCCAGGGACCGGTGAGTTCGATACGCATTCCGGGCACCTCCCCCTTCGTGCGGTCCACCAGTTCCACGAATTCCTCGGAATGCGCACGCGGAACGAGATAGGCGGCGTTCAGGACGTTCCGCCCGGTCGCCTTGGAAAGAGCCGGATTCTGCGGGGGGTGCATCCGGGAATCCTCCGCAAAGGCGGAGAGCTCCTCGTGCAGCCGGGTCGAGAAAGCCTCGGCCTTTTGCCACATTTCCTCGTGGGACCTGGTCTGCGTGCGCCGCTGCCGCAGGTAGTCCCGTCCCGAGGCCGGCTTCTGCGGGGGCCGGGCGCTCTCCTGCGGTTCGGACTCGGCGTAGACCTTGACGCCCCATTCCACCCGGCCTTCCAGCCGGTCCAGGGTGCGCTGGAAGTCCTCCTCGCGGGCCTCCATCATCATCCGCACGCCGCTGTCGTCGTGGAAGACGGTGCCGAGACGCAGCGGCAGCGGGGTGGTGACGGTGGTGAGCGCGTCGATGACGCCCTGGTGGGCGCGGGCGGTCTCGGTGAGCCAGTCCAGGTCCTCCAGATGGCGCCGGAGCGGCTCCTCGGCGAAGTCCCGCTCCGGCACGTGACTCACCACGGCCACCAGGCCGTGGTGAGTCAGTGCTCTGGGTGGATCACCCGCGACCCCGGTCAGCTGGGCCTGGAGGGGTGTGCCGAAGGGGCGGCAGACGGCGTAGACGTACCGCAGTCCGGTCACGGTGCCTCCTTCTTCTCCGCGCGACCCGGCTCCAGTTCCTCCAACCGGGCCAGCCTCTCGCGCAACTCGGCGTTCTCACGGGTCAGTTCGTCACGGCGAGCCCGTGAGCTCAGCGCCGGGTCGGTCTCCCACCAGTCGATGCCCATCTCCTTCGCCTTGTCGACCGAGGCGACGATCAACCGCAGTTTGATGGTGAGGAGTTCGATGTCGAGCAGATTGATCCGGATGTCGCCCGCAATGACGATGCCCTTGTCCAGCACCCGTTCCAGGATGTCGGCGAGGTTGGCACTGCTTCCCTGACCATAGGGCTCGGGCATCCTGCTGGGCGTCGTCATCGCCGGCTCCCCGCCTCGACTTCCTCGTCCTCGTCCTCGTACTCGTCGTCCTCGTACTCGCCCTCGGGCTCTTCCTCCTCCTCGGGCTCTTCCCCGTCCTCCTCGTCGTACTCGGCCTCGGAGTCGTCCTCGTACTCGCCCTCGGGCTCCTCCTCGCCCTCCTCTTCGTCCTCGTACTCGTCCTCGGCGTCCTCGTTCTCGGGGCGCTCCTCCTCGGAGCCCTCCTCGGACTCCTCCTCCTCGAGGGCGTCCTCATGGCTGCGGACGACCTCGCCGTCGCGGATCTCGCCGCGCCAGCCGTCCTCCGCCTCGCCCTTGATCGTGATGAAGCGGACGAAGTTCTTGAGGTCGAGCCGGGCCCGGCGGCCCTGGGCACGCCAGATGTTGCCGGTCTTCTCGAAGAAACCGGAGGGGTAGTACTCGATGACGAGCAGAACACGGGTGAGGTTGTCGGTGAGCCGATGGAAGGAGACGACGCCCTTCGTGGTGCCCTTGGCCCCCTCGGAGGTCCAGGCGATGCGGTCGTCGGGGATCTGCTCGGTCGTCTTCGCCTTCCAGCTGCGGTTGGACCACCAGATCTTCGCCTGCCAGTCGGAGTGGGTGTCGTCGTCGCGGCTCGCGCTCTTGACGCCCTTCGCGAAGGTGCTGAAGTCCTGGTACTTCGTCCACTGGTCGTAGGCGGTGCGCAACGGCACACCGACGTCGATGTGCTCGATGATGACCGTGGGCTTGTTGCCCGAACGGCCCTTGCCCTTCTTGCCCTTGCCGCCGCCGCCCAGGTTCTTCACGGCACCGGTGACCTTGTCCTTGAGGTGCGAGCCACCCATCTCCAGTGCGGAGCGCAGCGGCCCCTTGCCCTCGGCGATCTTGCGACCGCCGTCGAGGGCGAGTTTGGCGAAGCCGGGGCTGTTGCCCTCGGCGATGTCGTTCAGCTTGCCGGTGGTCTCGCCGAGCTTGCGGCCGACACCGGTCAGCATGCGGGTGGCCTGAGCGGCGAGGTACTCCTGCAACTCGGCCTTGAGCCGGTCTGCGGCCTCGCTGTGGGCCAGGTCGCTGAGCGGGTTCTTCGCAGCTCCGTTGGCGGCGGACTTCGCCGAGCCGATGGTGTCGCTCATCCCTCACCGCCTCCCTTCGGCAGACGGGACCGGGCGCTGCCGCCCCTGCTCCCGGAGGTCGCCTTCTTGGCGGCCGTGGTCTTCTTGGCCGCCGCCTTCTTCGCGGGCGCCTTCTTCGCGGCGGCCTTCTTGGCGGGGGCCTTCTTCGCGGTCTTCTTGGCCGTCTTCTTCGCGGACGGCCGCTCCGCCGGGGCCTTCTTCGCCGCCGGCTCCGACTCCTCGTCCTCCTGCGACCCGGAGTCCTCTGAGTCCTCTGAGTCCTCGTCCCGAGGCTCTCCGGACTCGTCCGCCTCGTCGTCCTCGGGCTCCTCGTCCTCGTACTCGTCGTCCGCCTCGTCGTCCTCGCGGCCGCCGGGCACCGCACCCGTCAGCTGGTCGCGCATCTGGGCGGTCCGGCCGTGCAGCCGGTCGGACAGGGCGTCGAACTGCCGCTCGACCATGGCGCCGGAGGCCGCCTTGCCCACACCGCGCAGATCCTCGCGCAACTGGTCCCCGATCTCCTTGAACTGCGGGTTGTTCCGCAGCTGCTGCTGGAGAAGCTCCGCGACCATGCGCGGACTCAGATTCAGCTTCTTCCCGGCGACCAGGCCGCCGACGGCGACCGCCATCTTCAGCTTCTTGGTGCGTCCCAGGAGATATCCGGCCCCCACCGCGAGGCCCAGTCCCATTCGGTTCATTGTGATGTCCCGTTGCCTGTTCCCGCGCTCCTGCGCGAAGCGATCTCCAGCCGGTCGAGGAGTTCGTCCTCGAGGCGGTCGAACTCCTCTTCCGTGATCTCTCCGGCCTCCAGCTGCTCCTCCAAGCGGCCCAGCTCGGCGCGTACCGTGGCGGGGTCGTAGTAGATCCGCTCCGCCTCCTGGAGTACCTGTCTGATGGCCCAGGCGCTGCCGCGTGCCGGTGCGAGCGGCAGCAGCAGCACCTCCGAGATCAGGCCCACGTCGTCACCCCACTCCGGTGTCCGTGCCACTCACCGCGGTGCCCGCGGGCTCGGCCGGGCCGGGCTCGACGAAGCTGTACGGCGGCAGCGGTCCGTTGACCCGCACCTCCAGGTGCGGCATGTCCTTGCGGAGCTGCTCGACCGCGGCCAGGAACGCATCGGCCGACTCCCGGTTCACCAGGAACGACACGTTCGCCAGCCAGCCCGTCGACTCGGGGCCCGTGCTCACGTCGTCGGCGGCCGGCTCCAAAGCCCGCTGCACCGCGGCGCCGTCGTCGGCCTCCTTGGCCTTGACCGCGGCGGCGACCAGCTCGCCGAGCCTGATCTTGTCGTCGTAGCTGCCGCCGCCCGCCTGCCGGTTGGCCTCCGCGAGCCCGCGGATGTCGGGGCTCTCGGCCATGACCTGGTGCAGGACGGCTTCTTCGACGTGATTGGCCTTGACGTTGTACTCGACCCGGTTGTCCAGGGCCTGCAGCCGCTCCTTGTAGTGCTCGGCGCGCTCGGCGAGCACCCCCGTGATGGAGTTGTCGTCCGGGGCGACGCTGCCGAACCGCATGGGCAGCACACAGCCGCCCGCACCGGCCTCGCTGAGCACGTTCTGGTGGGCGAGCAGATCCTTGCGCTTGGGCCGCAGCCCCTCGGGCGCCTCACTGACGACGGCCGCCAGGTCACCCGCCCGCAGGATGCGCACTTCGCGGGGCGGGTCGCCGACGCCGCCCATGCCCTCGGGCAGGGCGGGGTGCGAACTCGCGGCGATGCCGTAGACGTAGGTGCTCACTCCTGCTCCTCCTTACGGCGGGACGAGGTGCTCTTACGGGCGCGCGGACGGGACTCACCCTGGCGCTCGGAGCCTTCGTCACGCGCCTGCTTGAAGGCGTCGGATATCGTCTCGGCGGCGCCGGACAGCGCCCCCTTCGACTTGCCGCGGGCGCCGGACTCGGTCATCTCGCCGACCAGGTCGGGCAGGCCCGGATCCTTGCGCGGCCCGGCCTCCAGGTCGAGTCGGTTGCACGCCTCGGCGAAGCGCAGATAGGTGTCGACGCTGGCGACGACGACGCGTACGTCAATCTTGAGGATCTCGATGCCGACCAGGGACACACGGACGAACGCGTCGATCACGAGCCCCCTGTCCAGAACGAGTTCGAGCACGTCGTAGAGACCGCTGCTGCCGCCTCCGCCGCCGGACTGCTGTGCCGGTACGACAGTCATGCCGGATGTTCCTCCTCGTGTGTGGGTGTGGGTCCGGTCGGGCGGCCTAGTGGCCGCCGGACCTGCGCGCGTCGGACCGGCCGCGTTCGTAGCGGCGGACGCGCCGGTAACCCGTGAGCTGCCCCTCTGTGTCGAGCTCCACCTGGTAGCTCGCCATCAGGCTCATCGTGTCGGGCACGCGCTCGAGTTCGAGGACCTCGACCTCCAGCGCCCAGCCCTCCTCCGTCTGCTCGAAGGACGACACGGACTCGGCTTCCATGCCGGTGAGCTCCGCGAGCTGGCCGCGCGCTTGGCGCAGCACCTCCATGGGCTTCGGCCGGCTTTCGGCCTTCTGGTTGTCGTTCGTCCTGCCCGAATCCTGTGAGTCTTGGGACTTCTGTGAACCCTGTGACTCTTGCGTGTTTTTTGTGTTCGACATGGCCACCTCCCCCTCCGTGTGGCCGCAAGAGTGTTCGCCAAACCTCTACAGGCGCATGCATCTGACACCCACCGGGAGATCGCCAGGGATCCTCAGCCGCGCAGGGCGTCCAGCCGCCGCCGGGCCGGCCCGAGCGCCCGGCCTCGGTTCAGCAGGCCTGACCAGGGGTCGGTGCGGGCCTGCTCGACGGCGTCGGCGACGGTCCAGCGGCGGGCATGCAGCTCGGGGTCGTCCAGCTGGTCCCAGGTGATGGGGGTGGCCACCGGCGCGCCCGGGCGGGGCCGGACCGTGTAGGGCGCGACGGCTGTCTGGGCATAGGCGTTGCGCTGGATGTCGAGGTAGAGCCGCTCGCCGCGCTCCTTCTTGCGGGCCGCGGTGGTGAGCCGGTCGGGGTGCGCGCCGACGAGGGTGTCGGCGACGTCCCGGGCGAAGGCGCGCACCTCGTCGAAGTCGTGCCGGCCGTTCAGCGGCACGATGACGTGCAGCCCGCGCGAGCCGGTGGTCATCAGGGCCGAGGGCAGGTGCAACTCGTCCAGCAGCTCTCCGAGGAGCCGGGCGGCCTCGCGCACATCCTCGAAATCGTCACCCGACGGGTCCAGGTCGAACACCAGCCGGTCGGGGTGGTCGACGGCGTCGGCGCGGGACAGCCAGCGGTGCAGGGTGACGCTCGCCTGGTCGGCCAGGTAGACGAGGGTGGCGGTGTCGTCGCAGACGGCGTGCCGGACGGTGCCGCCCTCCTTGGCCACCTCGACCCGGGGGATCCACTCCGGGTAGTGCTCCGGAGTGTTCTTCTGCATGAACGTCGGGCCGTCGATACCGTCCGGGTGCCGTTCCAGCATCAGCGGGCGGCCGCGCAGGTGCGGCAGCATGAAGGGCGCGACGGCCCGGTGGTAGTCGGCCAGATCGCCCTTGGTGTACTCCTTGGCGTCGCCGCCGCCGGGGAAGAGCACCTTGTCCGGCCGGTGCACCTCCACCGTGCGGCGGCCCGCCCGCACCCTGCGTGTGCCCTCGCCGCCGCTCACCGCACGACCGCCTCCTCCACCAGCAGCCGCCCGGCCGCCGCGATGGACTCCGCGTCGATGCCCGAGGCGCGCAGCTGCTCCTCCGGGGAGGCCGAGCCCGGCATGCTCCGTACGCCGAGCCGCACCAGCCGCGGTACGGGGCGTCCGTCGGTGAAGGCGTCGAGGACCGCGTCCCCGAGGCCGCCCTCGGGGTGGTGGTCCTCCACGGTCACCAGGCAGCCGGTCTCCTCGGCGGCCCGGTGCAGGGTGGCCCGGTCGACGGGCTTCACGGAGTACAGGTCGATCACCCGCACCGCGATGCCCTCCTGCTCCAGGGCCTCGGCGGCGGCCAGCGCCTCGTGTACGGTGACGCCCGCCGCGACGAGGGTCAGCCGGTCCTGGCCGGAGGAGCGCAGCACCTTGCTGCCGCCGACCGGGAACTCCTCGTCGGGGGCGTAGATCACCGGGCTCTCGCCGCGCGAGGTGCGCAGATAGCGGACGCCCTCCAGGCCGGCCATCGCACCGACCAGCCGTGCGGTTTGGTTGGCGTCGCAGGGGTACAGCACGGTCGAGCCGTGCACCGCCCGCATCATCGCCAGGTCCTCCAGGCCCATCTGGCTGGGTCCGTCCTGGCCGATGGCGACGCCCGCGTGCGAGCCGACGAGGTTGATGCCGGAGCCGCTGACGGACGCCATCCGGATGAAGTCGTACGCGCGACTGAGGAAGGCCGCGAAGGTGGCGGCGTACGGCACCCAGCCACGGGACGCGAGCCCGACCGCCGAGGCCACGAGCTGCTGCTCGGCGATGTAGCACTCGAAGTAGCGGTCGGGGTGCTCCTTGGCGAAGAACTCGGCGCGTGTGGAGTCGCCGACCTCGCCGTCCAGGGCGACGATGTCGCCGCGGCCGGTGCCGAGGGCGGCGAGCGCCTCGCCGAAGGCGTTGCGGGTGGCGATCTCCTCGCCCTTGTCCCACTTCGGGAGTTCGAAGTTCCCGGTGTGGACGGAGTGCAGCATGCGGGCGGCGGGCGGCTCCTGCACCCTGACGCGGATGTCGCGGGGGCCGCCGAGTTCGGTGATCGCCTCCTCGGCCTCCGGGAGCGGCTTGCCGTGCAGGCCCTCGCGGTCCTGGACGCCCTCGACGCCCTTGCCCTTGAGCGTGCGGGCGAGGATGGCGGTGGGCTGGCCCTTGGTGGAGGCGGCCTCGGCGTAGGCCCGGTCGACGGCGTCCACGTCGTGGCCGTCGACCTCGATGGTGTGCCAGTCGAATGCCTGGAAACGCCGGGCGTAGGCGTCCAGGTCGTGGCCGTGCCGGGTGGGGCCGCGCTGGCCCAGCCGGTTGACGTCGACGATCACGGTGAGGTTGTCCAGGTGCTCGTACCCGGCGTGCTCGGCGGCCTCCCACACGGATCCCTCGGCCAGTTCGCTGTCGCCGCACAGCACCCAGGTGCGGTAGCCGGTGCGGTCGAGCCGCTTGCCGGCCAGCGCGATGCCGACCCCGACGGGCAGGCCCTGCCCGAGCGAGCCGGTGGCCGTCTCGACCCACGGCAGGCGCTGCGGGGTGGGGTGCCCCTCGAGGCGGCTGCCCAGCTTGCGGAAGGTGAGCAGCTCTTCGTCGTCGATGGCGCCGGCCGCCTTGTACGCGGAGTACAGCAGCGGGGAGGCGTGGCCCTTGGAGAGGACGAAGCGGTCGTTGCCGGGGTGGGCGGGGCGGTCGAAGTCGTAGCGGAGGTGGTGCGCGAGCAGGACGGCCAACAGGTCGGCCGCGGACATCGAGGACGTCGGGTGCCCGGATCCCGCCGCGGCGGCGGCGCGGACACTGTCCACCCGCAGCTGCTGTCCGAGGTCGGTGAGTTCACCGGTGTTCATGAGTCTCCTTTCGTGGAGTCGTCCGGGTCGTCCGGGACGTCGGTTCGTTTGACGGGGCCGGGGGCGGGATGGGGGGCCGGCCGACCGGGCGGGGAACCGGTGTCGGGCGGGTGCACGGGGCCGGGCTGGTTCTTCGCGGGCTCACCGCCCGGCTGGTTCCTGGCGGGCTCGCCACCCGGCTGGTTCCTGGCCGGCTCGCCACCCGGCTGGTTCCTGGCCGGCTCGCCACCCGGCTGGTTCTTCGCGGGCTCGTCGGCAGCCCGGGCAGCCGCCGCGGTCCCCGCAGCCGGGCGCCCCTTCGCGGTCTCCGACTCGGACCGCAGCTCCCCGCGCCCCGAGCCGGAGGCGTCCGCAGCCGGGCGGCCCTTCGCCGTCTCGGGCTCGGACCTCGGCACCGCGGCCCCGGATCCGGGCCGTACCTGCGTCGCCCCGGATCCGGGCTGCCCCTTCGCGGGCTCATCGGGGGGCCGGTACCGGCCCGGTCCGCCGCCGGTGCCCCCGTCATCCGTGTCGGCCGCGAGCGCCGCCCCCGGCCCTGACCGGGCACTAGCCTCCTGCCGCCGCCCGGGCCCGCCCGGCACCCGGGCCACCTCGGGCGACGAGGTGTCCAGCGGCACGGACCAGGACCTCACGAGCCCCAACTGCACGGCCTGGCGCGGCAGTACGGCGTCCAGCAGCCAGTCCGCCGCGACCCGGACGCGGTTTCCGGGCATCGCGGCGAGATGGTAGCCCCGCGTCACCGCGCCCGCCGGTACGCCGGACAGGGGTACCCCGAGCGGATTGGCGGCGGCCTTCGCCCCGCCCAGGTCGACGACGAAGCCCAGGTCACGATGGCGGTAGGGCTTGCGCGCACCGCCGAGACCGAGCGAGGCGGCGACGTTCTCCGCCGCGATCTTGCCGTGCCGCCAGGCGTGCTGCGCGGTCATCGGCGTATAGCTCCCCGGGTTCTCCAGATCGGGTACCGCGGCCACGTCACCGCACGCGAACAACTCCGGCCGCCCCGGCACCCGCAGGTGCGGGTCGACCAGCAGCCGCCCCTTCTCCATGGGCAGCCCCAGGGACTCGACCAGCGGGTCGGGCCGTACCCCGACGCACCACACCAGCGTCCGGGTCGCGACGAACTCGCCGTCGGTCAGCACGACCCCGTCGTGCGTGGCCTCCTGCACGGAGGTTCCCATCCGCACGTCGACGCCCCGCTGCCGCAGCACCCGGTCGGCGGTGGCCGAGAGCTTCTCGTCCATCTCGGGCAGCACCCGCGGCGCCACGTCCAGCAGCATCCAGCGCGGCCGCATGCCCTGCCGCAGCGGATGCTTGCGCACCTGCGCGTCGGTGAACATCTGCCCGTGCGCGGCGACCTCCGTGCCCGTGTACCCGGCGCCGACCACCACGAAGGTGCACCGCGCGGCGCACGTCTCGGGTTCGTCGGAGGAGGCCGCGAGCTCCACCTGCCGGGTCACGTGGTCGCGCAGGTACAGCGCCTCGGGCAGCCCCCGGAAGCCGTGCGCGTGCTCGGCGACGCCGGGAATGGGCAGCAGCTTGTTGACACTGCCCGCGGCGAGCACCAGCCGGTCGTAGGCGAGGGTGCCGCCCTCCCCCTCGGGGCCGGTGTAGTGCAGCGTGCGGTCGTCGAGGTCGATGCGGTCGGCCTCGCCCAGCACCAGCCGTACGTCCGGCAGCGAGTCGGAGAGGGAGACCGTGACCCGTCGTGGCTCCAGGACACCGGCGGCGACCTGGGGCAGCAGGGGCAGGTACAGGAAGTAGTCGGTCGGGTTGAGCAGGGTGATGTGGGCCCGGCCCCGGGTGAGCCGGGACAGGGTGCGGGCCGTGCGGTACCCGGCGAAGCCGGCACCGACGATCAGGATGCGGGGTCGACTCACGGTCGCTCGCCTCCGGCGCTGTCGCGTAGCTCGGGAGCCTTCCGCGTCCCCCTGGCCAGGGCACCCAAACGTCGGCCAGGCGCCTGCTCACCAGCGCGCCGCCGGTTTCCGGTCCCCCGCTCGGGTACCCGGTGCGGGATACGGACCGCCGACGTCGCGGAGGCACTTCCCCATGCCCGAGTACGGATACTTCCTCTCGTGCGAGCAGTACGGACCCGCCGAGCTGATCGAGCAGGCGCGGATGGCCGAGCAGGCCGGGTTCCAGGCGCTGTGGATCTCCGACCACTACCACCCCTGGAACGACGAGCAGGGCCAGAGCCCGTTCGTGTGGTCGGTGATCGGCGCGCTGTCCGAGGCGGTGTCCCTGCCGATCGAGACGGCGGTGACCTGCCCGACCGTGCGTATGCACCCGGCGGTGGTGGCGCATGCCGCGGCGACCAGCGCGGTGATGACGAACAACCGCTTCCGGCTCGGCGTCGGCTCCGGTGAGGCGCTCAACGAGCACATCCTGGGCGACCACTGGCCCCCGGCGCACGTCCGGCTGGACATGCTGGAGGAGGCCATCCAGGTGATGCGCCGGCTGTTCAGCGGCGATGAGGTCAATCACCACGGGCCGCACTACACGGTCGAGAACGCCCGTCTGTACACCGTCCCGGACGAGCCGATCCCGATCGACATCTCCGGGTTCGGCCCCGCCGCGACCCAGCTCGCCTCCCGCGTCGGCGACGGCTACATCTCGGTCATGCCGGACGAGGCGATGGTGGAGCAGTACCGCAAGGGCGGAGGCGGCGGAAAACTGGTCAGTGGCGGCACCAAGGTCTGCTACGACACCGACAAGGACGAGGCCGTCCGGACCGTCCACCGGCTCTGGGCGAACGAGCAGCTGCCGGGCGAACTGGGCCAGGTGCTGCCCTCCCCCAAGCACTTCGAGCAGGCGCAGCAGCTCGTCACCGAGGACATGGTGCGGGAGAACCGGGTGTGCGGTGACGACGTGGACGAGCACGTGGCGGAGCTGAAGCAGTTCGCCGACGCGGGCTTCGACCGGGTCTATGTGAACCAGATCGGCCCGGACCTGCGCGGCTTCTTCGACTTCTACCGCACGAAGGTGCTGCCGCAGCTCCAGCAGGCTGTCTGACGCGGGGGTTCGGCTCGGCCGTCGTCTAGAGTCGCCCGCATGTCTGTTCGTTTACGTATGCGTCACGCCCTGCCGGAAGCGATGCGGGCCCGGGACAAGGCCGCGGTGAGTGCCCTGCGTGGCACGCTGGCCGCGCTGGACAACGCCGAGGCGGTGCCCGTGGACGGCTCCGTGCCCCGGGCGGCTGCGCTGGAGGCCTCGCCGGTCGGGGCCGGGGCCACGGAGGCGGCCCGGCGCGAGCTGAGCGAGCGCGAGATGGTGGCTCTGGTACGCGCCGAGGCCGCCGAACGTCTCGAGGCGGCGGCCCACTTGACCGCCCCCGCCCACGCGGATCGTGCCGAACGGCTGCGGGCGGAGGCGGCCGTGCTGCTGCGGTTCCTCGACCCCGGGGACGGAGCGGAGGGCGCGTAGCGGGCGCTAGGTCGTGTCCGCAAAGTGGCGGCGTCGTTGGTCTGTTCGTGGTGCGTCGTCATGAGCTGACTGATGAATCGTGGGCGGTGATCGAGCCGTTG
>NZ_JBEORR010000051.1:0-41635 GCF_040302345.1 Streptomyces sp. NPDC126510
TCTCCGGCCGCGGCCTTGTACGGTGCGAGGCGTTCGGGAGTGAGCAGTGTATTCAGGCTCTGGATCAGGGCTGTGGAACGGTTGGGCATCTCACTCCGGCGGTTCTGTAGAGCTTTGATGTGGAAGTGCTGTAGGATTATTATCGAAGACCCCGGATCGGCCTCTGCACTATGTGCATGTCACCGGGGTTTTGATCATTTCCTGGGTAGCAGTGCTGTGTCGCCGCACTTCTTATGTGGGAGTGGAGAACGCAACCGAACTTCGCGGCCGGACCCGATGTCCGCAGCTCTGTGGGTATTTCGAAGCATGAAATCCGTCCTCCGGTTCGATAGCGGAAGTCCCCATCCGGCGGCAAGGAACTGTCGCGATCACGGCGCCTAAGCTCTTTTATCTAACCGTCGATGAGTGTGCGGATCTGATCGAGGATCTCAGCAGCCTTCGCGTCGTCTGCATCGGCAACTTCGAGAAGGAAAGTATCGTTCGATGCTCCCGGTTCGAGAACTGCGTCGATCACCTTCCCTACAGCCGAACTCTTTGCGTATATGCGCACTTCTTCCCATTGTCGCGGCTGCGGGTTGCTGTCGATGGTCTGCTTGGGGTAGTACCCGAGACCAACTCCCGCCAAAGTTGTACCTACTTCAGTTAGGACGCGCGGTCCAAGCTTCCGGTAGTCGAGCATTTCCCTCAAGTCTTGTAGTGAGGCCACTACGAGCCCAAGTTGGTCTACTTCTGACTTGAGATCATCGATATTTGAATATTCCATTTTATCCTCTTCCTTAAATGTTTCTTTAGCGGGTTTATCATATCACAAGATAAATAATATGATGAAACTGATTGGTTTGTTAATGCGGTACGGGTTCCGAACCGTGTCTCGCGGACCTGTCGGGTTTCGGCTAAATCGGGGGTCGGGGAGCAGATCCGCCCAATCCGGCGCTAAGCACGGAAACATCGAGCGGTGCTGGGCTGTAGGTGATTTCATGTCGGCGTGACCGATGAGGGCGGCTACGGCCGGTTCGGGGCGTTGTCCCGTGTTGAGCTGGAACGGTTCTTCTACCTCGATGACGAAGACCGGAAGCTGGTCGCGGGTCGGCGGCGGGACTACAACCGGTTAGGGTTCGCGCTTCAGGTCGTGACGGTCCGGCAGCTCGGGATGTTCCTGGCCGATCCGCTCGACGTGCCCCCGGAGCTGGTCGAATATCTCGCCGAGCAGTTGGGTATCGAGGATTCCTCGTGTGTGAAGCAGTACACCGAGCGGGACAAGACCAAACTCGAACATGCCTGGGAGATCCAGCGCGAGTACGGGTTGACCTCGTACAGCGAGGTCGAGTCGGAGTTGGCGGCGTGGGTCTCCGACCAGGCGTGGGTGACCGGCGACGGACCGAAAGCGATGTTCGCCGGCGCGGTCGACTGGCTACGTAAACGCCAGGCGTTGCTGCCGGGTCTGCGCACGTTGGAACGTTTGGTCACCGAGGGTCGCCAGGCCGCTGATCAGCGGTTGTGGGGTCAGCTGACCGATCAACTGACCGCCGGTTCGGCTTCAGCGCTGCTGGCGTTGCTGACCGCGCCCGAGGGCAAGCGCCGTGTCAGCGAGCTGGAACGGCTTCGCCGGGGCGTGTTCCGGACCAGTTCCAAAGGGATGCTGGCGGCATTGGACCGCCTCGCCGAGCTTATCGCGGTGGGAGGGCAGTCCCTGGATGTGTCGATGGTTCCGCAGCGCCGGGTGATTGGTCTGGCCACCTATGGATTGTCGAGCAAGGCTCCTGCGTTGCGGCGCCTCGAGCCCCGCCAGCATCGGGTGGCGGTGATGGTGGCCACGGTGAAAGTGCTGTCGGGCCGAGCGACCGATGACGTGCTGGAGTTGTTCGACCTGTTGATGGTCACGGATCTGATGTCGAAGGCCGAGCGGGAATCGCGTGAGGAGAAGTTGCGCCGGTATCCGCGGGTGTCGCGTCATGCGGGCAAGCTCGCCGCGGCGGTGAAGGTGCTGTTGGAGATGACCGAGGTCGAACCGGACCTGAGCTTGGAGATGATGTGGGATCTGATCGAGAACACCGCGACCAAGAGCGAGCTCCGTGCCGCTGTCGCGGTGATCGACGAGCTGGTTCCGGTGGATGACGTCGAGTTGAACGAGCAGCGCCTGGAAGAGTTGGCGGGGCGCCTGGCCACGGTCCGGGTGTTCCTGCCACCGATGATGCGCACCGTGGTGTTCGGGGCCACCGCGGACGGTGCGGCGGTGCTGGCGGCGATGAAGACCCTCGCCGAGTTGATGTCGGCGAAGTCGAAACTGTCCGCGAGCTGGCTCGATGCTCGTCAGGTCGACCACGATCTCATCGGTGGCGGGTGGAAGCGGCTGGTCTATCGCGAGGGCCGCCCACCGGAAACTGTCGACCGGGCCGCCTACACGCTGTGCCTGCTCGAGCAGTTCCATCGACATCTCAAGCACCGCAACATCTTTGCCCCGCACTCGACGCGATGGCGTGACCCGCGAGCCCAGTTGCTGGCCGGGCCCGCGTGGGAACGTTCCCGTGAGGCCGGGATGAACGCGTTGAACCTGCCCGATGATCCGGGTTCGTTGCTCGGCGAGCATGCTGCCGCGGTGGACACCGCCTACCGTGAGGTCGTCGCGCGGCTCGATAGCGACGGTCCGGCGACGGTCGATGAGGATGGCCGTCTGCATGTCGCCTCGTTGAAGGCGGAGCCGGATCCGCCGTCGCTGGTGGATCTGCGCCGGCGGGTCCAGGCCATGGTGCCCGAGGTCGACCTGCCCGAGCTGGTCCTGGAAGTCATGTCGTGGGTGCCCGGGTTCGCCGAGTCGTTCACCCACGCCTCGGGAAATGGTGCCCGCGTCGCCGATCTGGGGTTGTCGGTCGCCGCGGTGCTGTGCGCGCATGCGATGAATGTGGGTTTCAAGCCGGTGACCAGCCCCGGTGTGGACGCGCTGACTCGTGACCGCCTGCACCACGTCGATCAGAATTATGTTCGTTTGGAGACGTTGACCGCGGCCAACGTGGAGTTGGTCAAGGCCCAAGCCGAGATCGAGTTGGCGCAGCTGTGGGGTGGTGGGCTGCTCGCCTCGGTCGATGGCATGCGGTTCGTGGTTCCGGTCCGCACGATCCATGCGAGACCGAACCCGAAGTACTTCGGCCGTAAACGGGGTATTACCTGGTTGAACATGCTCAACGACCAGTCCGCCGGGCTGGCGGCCAAGGTGGTGTCCGGCACGCCACGCGACTCGTTGAACTTCATCGATGTCGTGCAGCTTCAGCAGGGTGGCCGCCGGCCCGAGGCCATCATTACCGATACCGGTTCCTATTCCGACATCGTGTTCGGTTTGGTGCATTTGATCGGCAAGCGGTATCGGCCGCAGTTGGCGAACCTGCCCGATCAGCGGTTGTGGCGGTTCGACCAGGGCGCCGACTACGGCCCGCTCAACCAGGCCGCACGGGGGCGAATCGACACAGGAAAAATCGCCGCGCACTGGGAGGATATGTGCCGGGTCGCGGTGTCGATCCATGAGTGTGAGGTCTCCGCTCACGACGTCACCCGCATGATCTCCCGTGACGGGAACCCCACCCCGTTGGGCCAAGGGATCGCGCACTACGGGCGGATCTTCAAAACCCTGCACATCCTGCGCCTGGCCGACGACGAACCGTATCGGCGCGAAGGCAAGGCCCAGGCCAACCTGACCGAGGGCCGCCACGACCTGGGGCGTCGCATCTACCACGGGAAGAAAGGGGAGATGACCCGCACCTATTACGAGGGCATGGAAGATCAGCTCTCCGCGCTCGGGCTGGTGCTCAACTGCACGGTTCTGTGGAATACGTTCTACACCAACCGCGCTCTGGAACAGCTACGCGCCCAAGGCTATCCGGTGCTCGACACCGACGCGCAGCGGCTGTCGGCGTTCATCCGCGCCCACATCGGCATCGACGGCCACTATGCCTTCCACCTGCCCGACTTCGGCGACCGCCACCGGCCCCTGCGCGATCCCGATGCCCCCGACAAGGACGACTGAGCACGTTCGGAACTCACTGGACAGACCGACCCGTTCTGTCATGTCCAGGCTTTCGGGTGGCCGGCGGGTCGGGTCAGCAGCTGCAGCTGGGCGGGGTGTCGCCTGTCAACAGTTGCTGGGTCAGTGGGCGGCCCAGGGCGTAGGCGTCGACGACCGGCAGGACGGTGGCGCCCGGGTGCGTGTCGAGCCACCCTCGGGCGGCGTCGGCGCTGGCGAAGAAGTGGACCTGGTTGCAGAACGCGGTGCGGATGGAGTCCGGGGCGTCGGGGGTGACGACCGAGACGACGGCGGTGGCCGGGTCGAGGTGGGCGACCCGGTCGGGTTCGACGGTGAGCCGTACCGGGGTGCCGGAGGTGTGGCAGGGGGAGGTTACCTGGGCGGTGCGGCCGAGGACGGCGGGGAAGATCAGGGTGTCCAGGGCACACCAGGTGTACAGCGTCGCGCCGCCGGTCTCGAAGCGGTGCGGGGTGGGCTTCAGGGTGATGCCGCTGCCGATGATCCGGCCGTGCTCGTCGTATTCGGTGTCGGGCATGGCTTGTAGGGCGTGGCGGATCTCCTCGGCGCTGCGGCCGGTGGCGGTGGCGAGCTGGTCGAGGGTTACGGGTTCGCCGTGGGCGAGCAGCCGCAGCAGCGACGGCCACAGCCAGGGCTGGGTATGAGCGGTGCCGAGAGTGTCGTTGAGACGGTCGGCGAGTTGCTGGATCGGGCTGTTCATGAGTGTGGGCTCCTTGTCTGGTTCGGACCCGGGGCAGGCCGGTATCTGGGGGAAACGTCCAGGGCCACAGCGTTTTCGGTGGTGTGCGCCGGGTGACTTGGCGGGGTGGCTTCGACGGTAGGGTCTGTCCCCGGGGTGAGGGTCAAGCCCGCAGGTCGCATCCGCAGAGATCGCCCACTGAACACAGGTCGTCGGCGGTCACATGCGCGCTGTGTGTTGTTTCGAATTCGTCGATGCGGTCGAGGATCTGCTGGGCGTGGCCGATCCGCTCGTGGAGTCGTTGCCGGGAACGGTGCAGCAGCTCGGCCAGGTGCGTGCCGACCGACCGGCCGCTGGTGTCACCGCCGGCGGTGAGGAGGTGCTGGATTTCGGCGATGGTGAGCCCGAGCCCGCGGAGCTCGCCGATGAACCGCACGCACCACAGGGCGTCGTCGGTGTAGAGCCGGTACCCGGCCGGGCTGCGGCCCAGGGTGCAGATCAGCCCGAGGTCGGTATACTCGCGCAACGCTTTCACCGGCACCGCGGTGCGCGCGGACAATTCCCCGATCGTCATCGTCCGTGTTGTCGTGTCCATGGGTGTTCCCGGCTTCGCGTGGGGTGGGCGTGCGCGTTCAGCCTGCACAGCAGGAGAGTTTGGTGACGTCGGTGGTGAAGGTCTGGGCGGTGAGTTTCAATGCTTCGCCCATGGTCAGATACGGCGCCCAGGTGTGGGCGAGCTGGTGCACGGTCAAGCCCGCGGTCATGGCGTAGCCGGCGGCGGTGATCAGGTCTCCGGCATTGTCGGTGAGTGCGTGCACGCCCAGAATCCGGCCCGTGCCCTGCTCGGCGATGATTTTGACCAGGCCGCGGGTGTCGCGGTTGACCAGTGCCCGCGGCACGTA
Organism: Streptomyces sp. NPDC126510; assembly: GCF_040302345.1. Classification (NCBI taxonomy): domain Bacteria; kingdom Bacillati; phylum Actinomycetota; class Actinomycetes; order Kitasatosporales; family Streptomycetaceae; genus Streptomyces; species Streptomyces sp. NPDC126510. The sequence continues at coordinate 5,612 of NZ_JBEORR010000051.1, forward strand.
CGCCAAGTCCAGGACCCGGCACTGGCAGGCCAGCCCGGCCTGGGCTGCTTGGGCGTCGGTCAGTCCGACCGAGGCGATCGCGGGGCTGGTGAACGTCACGCGCGGCACGGTGGTGTAGTCCAGGGTCCGGTCTGCGCCGGTGAGGGCGTTGTCGGCGACCAGGGTGCCCTGGGCGGCGGCCACGTACACGAACTGCGGGTCCCCGGTCACGTCCCCGGCGGCCCAGATCCGCGGATTGCTGCTGGCCTGGTGATCGTCGATGACGACCGCGCCGTCGGCGTCGACTGTGACACCGACCGACTCCAGGCCCAGGCCCGCGGTGTTGGGGCGGCGGCCGGTGGCGATGAGCACGTGCTCGGCCCGCAGCTCGGTGGAGTTGCCGCCGGGGGTGCGTACGGTCATCACCTTGTGCCCGTCGACGGCCAGAACTTTCTCGACGGTGGTGGCGGTGTGCACATCGATGTGCTCGTCGGTGAAGACGGCCTCGAGCGCGGCCGAGATTTCCGGTTCCTCACCGGAGGTCAGCCGAGTGCGAGCGATCACCGTCACCGTGCTGCCCAGGCGGGCGAACAGCTGGGCTTGTTCCAGTCCCACGTACCCCGCGCCCAGCACGATCAGCGACTCCGGCAGGGTGGTCAGGTCCATGGCTGTGGTCGAAGTCAGGTATCCGGCCTCGGCGAGCCCGGCCACGGGCGGTACCGAGGGCGAAGCGCCGGTGGCGATCAGATAGTGGTCGGCCTCGATGACCCGGGTGCCGCCCCCGGTCAACTCGACTCGCAGCGCTGGCGTCGCGGGCGCCCCGTCGAATACTGCGGTGCCGGACACGATCTCCCACCCGTAATCGGTGGCCAGGTCGACGTACTTGTCGGTCCGCAGGTGCTCTACCAGCGCGTCCTTACCCGCAATCAGGTCGGCGAAGTCGACCGGCACGGTGGCGGCAGTGAGCCCGGGGAACCGGCCGGCCGCCGCGGCGGTGTGGCGGGCCTCGGCGGCGGCCAGCAGCGCCTTCGACGGCACGCACCCGACGTTGACGCAGGTGCCGCCGACGGTGCCGCGCTCCACCATCACGACACGTTTGCCGAGGTTTGTCGCCGCGATGGCGGCGGCGAACGCCGCCGATCCGGAACCGATGATCGCCAGATCGGCGCGGGAATCTGTCGGGGTCACAAGGGGCCTCCTGGTCGGGCAACCGGTGAACCATCCACGGCTGCTATTCGTATTGACGAATATCTACCGGCACCATACTATGCGTTTACACGAATAGTTCAACCCCATTTGTGGAGGCGATCCTTATGCCCCGGTCTACGACCGCCGACCTCACCGTCTCTGGTGGTGAGACGGCGTGTATGCATCTGGATACGACGGCGAAGTTCTTTCGCGCCCTGTCGGATCCGACGCGATTGAAACTGCTGGAGTTCATCCTGGCCGGTGAGCGCACCTCGGCTGACTGCGTCGAGCATGCGGGGATCTCGCAGCCACGGGTGTCGATACATCTGTCGTGCCTCGCCGACTGCGGGTATGTGGTCGCGCGCCGCGACGGCAAGAAGCTGCGGTACTCGGTCGGTGACCCACGGGTGGCGGACCTGGTAATGCTGGCCCGGTCGCTGGCTGCCGACAACGCCGCCGCCCTCGAGTGCTGCACCCGCATCCCCACGGGCGAGAACGGAGGCCAACGATGAACGCGCCCAAGCGTTCCGGCGGTGTCGCCGGGCCGCTCGCGGTCGCGGGGGGGGGGGCGCTGGCGGTGGTCGTGTGCTGTGCCGGTCCCGCCCTGATCGCCGGTGGTGTGCTCGCCGGTCTCGGTGGCGTCTTGACCAGCCCGTGGCTGCTCGGCGCCGGCTTGTTGGTCGTGGCCGCCGCCGTCGGCTACACCCTGCGGCGGCGCGCCGCAGGCAAGGCCGCCCGGTGTTGCCCGACACCACCGGGTGCGGACGGGCCCGCCGCCCCGGGCGATCACCACCTCGAGAGCGTGCGCCATGACCACCTCGAATACTGAGACCACGCCGACCGACACCCCGATGGGCGTGCGGGAGACCGTGTTGACGCTGCTCGCGCTGGCCGCAGGCGGCCTGTCGTCGCTGCTGATCGTGGCTGCGACCACCAGGGGCGGCCTGGCCTCGATGCAGGTGTTGTTCTGGGCGATCGGGCTGCCCGGCATGCTGCTGGTCTTCGCCATCGGCGGCTACGCCCATTTCGCGGAATACCCGCGGCTGGCCAACCGGATCGCGGTCGGCGTCCTCGGCGGGATCGCGCTGACCGCCGCCCTCGAGGTCGTCCGCTCTGCGGGCGTGCACCTGGGATACCTGTCGGACGATGAGCCGACGATGTTCGGTGCGATGATCACCGGCGCCGACCACATGGCCGCCCCGACCCTGGCTTCCTACACGCTGGGAATCGTCTACCACTTCTTCAATGGCATCTCTTTCGCGCTGGTGTATTCCATCGTGTTCGGCCGCACCCGCTGGTGGGGTCCGGTGGCGTTCTCGGTGTTCGTCGTGTGGGTCGGCATGATGCTGTTGCCCCCGATGGCACCCATGCTCGGCGCGTTCGGCACCGGCAAATACGCGAGCGCCTGGAACCCGTACGTGGCCGACACCCTGCTCGCCCACATCGCCATGGGCCTGGCACTGGCCGCGGTGATGCACGGGCTGGCCCGCGACCGCGGCCTGCTGCTGGCACCGCGCACCCTGCCCGGCGTGCACCATCCCCCGGCCCACGCCCACCCGAGCACCTGAACTACCCCCACCCCACCCACGGAAGGCCCGTATCCTCCGATGACCCCTTTGCTGCGTACCCGCCGCACCGCCGCCGCCGCGCTCGCGCTCACCGCCGCGCTGATGCTCACCGCCTGCAATAGCACCGACAACTCCGCACCGCCCGCCCCCGGGGCACCCACCGGCACGAGCGCACCCGCCCAGTTCACCACCGTCTCCGGTAGCACCGTGAGCGTGCCCGGTGAGAAACCGACCGCGGTGTTCTTCTTCTCCGTCGGCTGCGGGGCATGCGTCGGCGGCGCGAAGGCGCTCGCGGGTGCGGCCGAAAAGCTCGGCAGTGCAGCGTCGTTCGTGCTCGTCGACATGAATCCGGGCGAATCGGCGCAGACCGTCACCGGGTTCCAGTCCGACACCGGCACCCAGGCGATACCCGCCGTGATCGACACCGGCGCAACCCTGACCACACGGTATTCGGTGGCCGCGTTGTCGACGCTGCTGGTGATCGACCCCTCCGGGAAGGTGAGCTACCGGGCCACCGACCCGTCCACCGACCAGATCACCGACGCACTGCGCAAGGCCGGGGCCGCCTGATGGGCGGGCTCCTCGCGCTGGCCTTCACCGCCGGGATGCTCGCCCCGGTCAACCCGTGCGGATTCGCACTGCTACCCGCCTGGATCACCCACACACTCGGCGACACCACCACCGCGCCCCTGCCGATCCGCATGGGACGTGCCCTGCGCGCCGGATCCGCGCTCACCGTCGGATTCGCCGGCACCCTGGCCGCCGCCGGCCTGGCCATCAGCGCCGGAGCCAAGATATTGATCAGCGCCGCCCCAAGGCTCGGCCTGGCCGTCGGAGTCGTGCTGGTACTGCTGGGCCTGCTCATGCTCACCGGCCGCAGCCTCGGACTGCGCCTGCCCGCCCGCACCCGCCGACACGCCGCGGCGTCGACGACCGCGGGCATGATGGCCGCGGGCGCCGGGTACGCGGCGGCGTCCCTGTCGTGCACGTTCGGGGTGCTGCTGGCCGTGATCGCGCAAGCCCAGGCCACCGCCGGATGGGGCGGGCTGACCGCGGTGTTCGCCGCCTACACCGGTGGGGCCGCCACGATCCTGCTGCTGGTCGCCCTCGCCACCGCCGCCGCGGGCACCGCACTGACCCGCCGGCTGGCGGTCCTGGCACGCTACGGCACCCGCATCACCGCCCTCGTACTGGCGGCCACCGGCGCCTACCTGATCTGGTACTGGCTACCCGCCGCGACCGGCCACACCACCGGGAACTCCAGCGGATCCACTACGTGGTCGGCTACCGTCAGCAACTGGTTGCAAACCCACACCACCCTGGTCACCACCGTGACCGCGCTGGCCGTGGCCGCCACCGTTGTCGCCGTCCTCGCGCACTACACCCGCACCCGCCGCCGCGGCACCGCACCCGGCTCCGTCGACTGCTGCGCCCCCGCCACGACCCCGATCGAGGAAAGGCAGCAGCAATGAGCGAACGTTACGACACCCTGGTCCTCGGTGGCGGCATGGCCGGTCTGCCCCTCGCGTTGCGCGCCGCCCGCCACGGCCGCGTCGCGTTCGTCGAGAAGGAACTCCTCGGTGGCACCTGCCTCAACCGCGGCTGCATCCCCACCAAAACCATGATCGCCTCCGCCACCGTCGCCCATCAGACCCGCCGCGCCGCCGAATTCGGTGTCCTCGTGACAGGCCCGGTCACCGTCGACCTCGCCGCTGTCGTCGCCCGCAAAGACCAGCTCGTCGACTCCATCCGCTCGGGCTCCTACCGAGCCGTCGAGAAATCCGACGGCATCGACTTCTACCACGCGCCAGGCCATTTCACCGGAGCACGCCGCCTCACCATCGACGGCACCGACCTCACCGCCGACCGCATCGTCCTCGCGCCCGGCACCCGCACCGCCCTCCCGGACATCGACGGCCTGGACACGGTGCCCTACTACACCTCCCGCACCCTGCTCGACCTCACCGACCTGCCCGCCCACCTGCTCGTCGTCGGCGGCGGCTACGTCGGCTGCGAATTCGCCCAGATGTTCCGGCGATTCGGCGCCGCCGTGACCCTGATCCAACGGGCCGAGCGGCTGCTGCCGGGCGAGGACCCCGACATCAGCGCCGCCGTCACCGACGGCATGATCGCCGACGGCATCACCGTGCTCACCGGCACCACCTGCACCCACGCCACCGGCACTGCCGGTGACATCCGAATCGGCTGTACCGGCACCGAACCCGGCGAGTTGAAGGGCAGCCACCTACTCATCGCCACGGGCCGCACCCCCAACACCGATCGCCTCGGCCTGGAACATCTTGGCCTGCAACCGGATTCGCACGGCTTCCTCACCGTGGACGACACCCTGCACACCAGCGCCGAGGACGTGTGGGCCATCGGCGACGTGCGCGGCGGGCCGATGTTCACCCACACCGCCCGCGACGACGCCGACATCGTCTACCGCAGCGCCTACCGCGGACAGGACCGCACCGCCGCCGGTCGCATCGTTCCGCACGCGGTGTTCACCGACCCTGAAGTCGGATCCGTCGGACTCACCGAACCCGCCGCCCGCGCAGCGGGTTACGACGTCCTCATCGGCCGCCAGGACTTCACCGGCGTCGTGAAAGCCCGCGCCATCGGCAACACCCGTGGCCTGGTCAAGTTCGTCGCCGACGCCGCCACCGATGCCATCCTGGGCTGTCACATCGCCGGACCCGACGGCGGGAACCTCGTCCACGAAGCCGTCATCGCGATGACCACCGGTGCCACCTACACCCAACTCGCACAAGCCATCCACGTCCACCCCACCCTCGCCGAAGGGGTCAACACCGCGGCCGGCGGCGTCCACCGCGAAATCGGGGCATAGACACCCCACGAGCATCGCCCGGCTATCGGGTGATGCAGAACTCCGACTGCCCCGGATAACACGCTGTTATCCGGGGCGAACTGGAATCCGGTCTGCGGCGACGCGTCTGCCGCCCTGCGGTGTGCCAGTTCACCGTCACACCAGTACATTTCACGGATCATCGCCGCCGGCGGGCGGCGGGGTCGGTCTGGGCCTGCCATCGCATCAGGGACTCGGCCGACGGGTTCGCGTACCTAGCCAGCGACCGCACCGAGGTGTGGCCGCTCATGCGCATCAGCATCGGCGTGGACGCCCCGTCCTCCGCGGCGTGCGTCAAACGGCTATGGCGAAGTTGATGCAGCGTGAAGGGGCCGCGGGTGAAGTCAGCGGTGTGTGTCTCGAACAATTCCAGCGCCCGGCGATACGACAACCGCCCGCGAAGGGTCGACGGGTCGATATCGTCCACGGCCACACCGGGTTTCGCCTTCCGGTCGGTCAGGAACACCGGCCCCTTCTTCCGGCCCGCCAGCAACCGCGGCAACAGCCGCGCGGTCCCGGTCTGCCACGCGACCACATCTCTTGCCCCGCCCTTGCGGGTGACCGTGCCACATCGGTTCGCCGTGTCCAGGTCCGGGATGTCGAGCAGCAACAGCTCGTCGGCTCGGGCGGCGGTCTCGTACAGCATGGTCCACAACACCCGCTCCCGCAGCGGCACATCCTGCGCAAGCAGCCCGGTGACCTCGTCACGAGTCATCGCCCGGGAATGGTCCGGGGCCACTCTGCGCGGCACCAGCCGGACGACGGGATCGCCGAGGAGCCACTCCTGTGCCCGCCAGTACTCGCACGCCCCACGCAAGGAGGCGAGGCGGACATTGAACGTCTGTGCCGAGCTGCCGCCCCACTTGAAGGTGAACCAGCCACCGACCCGCTCGGCCTCCAGCAGTCCCACATCCGAATCGGCGCCGAAGTCGCGCACCAATTGGTTGAGGGCGACGGCGTACCCGCGTCGGGTGTTGACGCTCGGGATGGTCGACAGGTACTGATCCACCGCGTCCTTCAACCGCACCCCCCGCACCGGCAACGCCCGCACCTGCCCCACTGTCAGTCCTTCCACCCGGTCATTGAAGCCCGATCGGCGCTACCGCAGATAATTTACGGAGTCACCGCGTTCGGAGCGGGGTGAAGCGCCTGGTCGCGATCGAGGTTACCGCAGATAATAGGCCATTGTCTGCGGTAACTCCTTAGCGCCGGATCGGGCGGATATGCTCCTCGACCCCCTAAATCGGGCTGAGGGAGCGGTGCGGTTCGGCTGTGGGGGTCCACCCCTCGGTGTCGCTGCCCAAGCACTTCGAGACGTGGATCGCGGGCTCGGCTCAAGCTGTCATGTCGCGAAGTGGAGAGCTATTTCTTCGAATTATCTACTTATGCAGTAGAACTGGTTCCCGGAGGCACCGGCATGGCGGGTATCGCTATCGTCGATAATCGCGATCCGTAGCGGGTCGGGCCGCACCACCCCTACCCCGTGACGCAGACCGGGGCGGATTCGCGTGGGCGGTGCCGGTGGTGGCCAACGCGAGACCTGCCGGCGCCGGTGCGCGGTTCGCAGGCGGCACACCGCCCGGTTCCGCAGCCGGTCAGGTGTTCGGTGCGCCGTAGACGGTCAACCCGGCCCAGTACTCGGGCCAGGTGTGCCGGTGATCTGGATGCTGTTGCAGGTAGTCGAGTTTGGCGTGACGCAACGCGGCCAGGGCGGTCTCGCCGGCGGCGAGACGGTTCCAGAAGGCGATCATGATCGCGCTGGTGGCCTTGTCGTCGATGTTGTAGAGGCCACCGATGACGGTGGTCGCGCCGCGCAGCATCAATGCCAGGGGAAAGCCTCCGATCTCGATGCCGTCGGGTGCGCTGATTGGGGTGTTGCAGGAGGCCAGTACACACAACCGGGGCACGGTCCAGCTGAGGGCTTGGGCGGCGGTGACCCAGACGGTGTTTCCGTCGGCGTCGCGGAGCTTCTTCGCCTGCCCCCAGCCGTGCTCGTCGGCGCTGCCGTGCACAGCCATCGCGAGCAGAGAATACGGTTGCGCGCCGTCGACGGACATCTCGAGGTCGAGATCCTGGTGTGACTCGACCCGCCGGACTCCGTCGAGGGCGGCGAGCAAGGTGTCGAGCTCGGGCCGGGCGTGGGTGAGAGTGTGGTCGTAGAGGGCCAGCGAGGGGGTCGGGGTCCGCTGTTCGTCGAGTGCCATCAGCGACAGGGCGCTGGTCAGTGAGCCGTGGATGCTGACCAGGGCGTGGTCGAGGACAGCGGTGTCGGCGGTGACTGGGAGGGCGTCGAAAGGGATGTGGAAGAACCCGGTGGGCACGATCATCAGCCGTATCGGTGCTTCCGGATTGGTGGCAGCGAGCAGTTCGATCAACGGCTGCGGCAGCAGCCGAGGGGTGTAGTTCTCCCGCCATTCGAACGTGTCGTCGTCGCCGGGATGCAGGTCGAGGGTCAGCCGGGCGACCTCGACTCGATCGGTGAACTGCTCCGTGGGCCTTCCGGAAATGGAGATGGTGACCCTTCGCAGTAACGGCACCCACTCACCGCCGGAGCCGACTGCGTCGGTACCGCGAGACAGCGGGAGGAGCTGGAGGACGGCGGTGGGGACGGCGGTCAGGCCACGGCGGTCAAGAACAGCGGTGGCGGTGGCGGTGTAGAGATGGGACGAGTCGGCCAGAGCCGACAGGGGGCCGAGGACCGATTCGGCGGCCTTGACTGCGGCGGCCCGATCGACGGCGATCTCGTTGGATCGGCCCCGCAGCCCTCGCCCGTTCTCCTTCCCTTTGGTGTCCTCGTCGGGGTTCGTGCCGCTCAAGTCGACGGTGGCAGAGCCGGCGTCCTGCACGGCCAGTGCCGCGGCCCGGATGTTGGTGTCGACGTCGCGGTTGCGGGCCAACTCGGCCAGAAGCAGGCCCACCCGGTCCCGCCGGACGGCTTCCATGATCAGGTCGGCCGCCTCGTGATCGCCCAGGGTGACAGCCAGATCAGCCGCGTCGGTGAACAAGGCGGCGAACTTTTCCGCGATCCGGCGGCGGTCGATGGTGGTGGCGATGGTGAGCATCAGTTCGGTGACGCACCCGATCCCGCGTAGAAGCCGTCGCAATCGTTCGGTCTGTTCATCCGGTGTGGTCTCGGCCACCGCGCGGGCAGCGGCCATCCACGCGGTCGCCTCCGATTCCGGGGCCAGGCTCACTCCCTCGATACGTAGCATCTCCGTGGCGGTGAGGGCTTCGGTCTCGACCCGCACCCAGTCGATGTCGATGCCTGTGGCGGCGGCGCGCCACCACCACTCCGCTGACAGGCCAAGGGTTTTCGCGTGGGCGACGTAACTCGTTCCTAGATCGAACTCGGCGAGCCGTTCGTCGAGGCGATGACGTACCTCGTCGCTGCCGGCCACCCCATGCCGGACTGCGGAGGTGAGCGCATTCTGGGCCGTTGCCCATTGGTAGGCATTGCGGCTCGCGGTCAGCAGGTCCGTGGTCAACTCGACGGTCGGGGCGTCACCCGACATCAAGGCCAACCGTGCTCGACCGTAGAGAAGCGAGCTGACACCATTTCCGGCGAAACCATCCCACGCCGCTTCCGCCACATCCAGGAGGCCTTCCGCGTAGGCCCTGATCTGTGGATCCACGGCGGTGTCACCCGATCGGACGTAGCCGGAGGTGATGGCCCAGGCAATGTTCCCCAGCCAGGTGATCGCGGCCTTCGAGTTGAGCTGACGGTAGTGCGCCACGCAACCCATCAATTCCTCGATCGACGGCTGCCCCTCGAACATTATCCCGAGATCGTCCTTCAGACGGTTCTGCAGCCGTTGATAGCGGAACTCCTGTGCTCGGCTGAAGTCCTGGAACAGGTCCGCGTTCGCGCTCGCCTGGGTATTGGCATGACGCCGGGCAGTCGAGGACTGCGGGTACTGCGCCGCCAGGTCCCTGGACTTCTTCTCCATCCGCAGTACGGCGTGCACGTCTCGACTGCGGCGGTGCAGATGCCCTTCCAACAGCCAGGTATAGGTGAAATTGGTTGGGTCGGCATCGGCGTATCGGCGGGCGTGTTCGCGGGCAATCTCGACCTGCCGCATCGAATGCTCGACGAGGCTGACGTCGCGGTACGCGTTGCAGAGCAACTCTGCGCGTTTGAATCCGATCTTCTCGACGAGGAAGTCACCCAGAAACGGTGCTTCGCGGAGGATTCGAGGTCGTACCTCGTCGCCGACGATCTGGCGGTCACCCGGCTGAATGTGTGTCAGGGCAGCGATGGCGTCGTGCGGCTGATTCACCCTGCGGAGGTATCGGGCGAGTTGGATTTCCACGATGGCCCGATCGACAGGGTCGCCGTGGTCGCCGAGTTCGGTGAGTGCATGCCGGCAGTTTTCGACAGCCTGGATGATTTCACCTCCGGGCGCGACAGCGGTGACCACCTTCTGCTGCGGGAATCGCAGGAGTTGCGTCCACGCCAGCGCCCGTCGCACGTGCGATCGCGCCGTGTGGGACACGGAGGTGAGGTCGAGCAGCAGTTGTGCGGCGGAGCGGACGATGCTCTTACTCGGGACGCCGGGCGGGAACCCGCCGACGCGACGTTCGTGGATCGACTCCGGGGACAGTGCCAGGGCCGCGGCGATGATCGCGGTCAGCAGGGATTCGGCGCGGTCGGGATCGGTGCCCGTGCGGGCCTGGTCGAGTACCTCCCCCCAGGTGGCGCCAGGCGCGGCGTCGATGCTCACGCGGGGCCGGCCAGCACCGAGAGGGTGAGCACCGGGTGGGTGGCTTCGATGCTCGCAGGCAGGATCGCCTTGCCGGACAGCTCGGCCAGACCCATCTGCGCGGCGGCCTCACCACGATCGACCTGGTACAGCGGAATCCGGATGCGGGCACCGTCGCCGTAGTCGATCACCGCGAGGAGCGTGATACCTGGGTCAGGGGTGCTGCGCAGCGGCAACGTCACGCTCACCGCGGTCCCGTCCGCCACCGGGGTATCGGATACAGTCAGCGACAGTGGGCCGACCGCGTCGACGCCGAGGATCGCGGTGACCAGGTCGGGGTCGGTCACCCGCACCTTCCATAGCCGGCCCTCGTCGGCGGTCGCGGCCGCGCGGGTCGAGGACACCAGTCCAAGTTCGGCGGTCCAGGTCGCCAGGACATCGGCGAGGGTGTCGTCGTCGATCCGGGCGTCCCCGATGGCCTCCTGTGCCTCGACGATCGCGCTGGCCCGGGTGAAAGCTCGCTCGGTCATCGCCAGCAGTTCCTCGTCGGAAGGCATCAGAGTGTGGTCGGGGTCGTCGGCGTGCAGCTCGGCGTCGATCAGCGCCAGCAACGCCTCGGCCTCGGCAGCCAGACGTCCGGGGTCGTTGTCGAAGTTCGTCATCGTTGTCTCTTCCTACTTTTTAGAGGGTGGGGGCGTCGGGTGCGGTCGACGGTCGATTCGGGGCCAGCTCAGCCAAGGCGGCCTGCAGTCGGGTCTTGAGCCACGAGCTGAGCTTCTTGACCTTTGACAGGCTCAATCCGGTAACGGCGGCGACCTGCTCGAGGGGCCGGAGGTCACCGTCGTCGAGGTCAAGCAGGGCCCACAGGTGGGGGCGCTGTTCAGCGTCGGGGTAGGAGTCGATCACGACTCCGATGTGGACACGGATCTCGGTGGAGAACACCACTCCCTCGGCGACGTCGCGGGTGACGTGGTCGGACGAGAGGTCGTCGAGGGCGATTTCGAAGCCGGTGTTGACCCCCAGAACAGCCTTCTGTGTCTGCCGCCGCCGATACAGGTCGATGTGCCGATTGGTCAGCACGCGCGTGAGGAAGGCCCGTCCGTTGACCGGTCGGGTGAAGGTGTATCCGATGAGCTTTACGTATGCGTCCTGGGCGAGGTCCTCGGCGTCGGCCCGGTTGCCGCGGGTCAGCTTGAGCGCGTGCGTCATCGCGAAGGCGAGGAGGTCCCTCTGCGGCTCTCCGACGAGTTCGATGTAGGCGCGGTCGATCTGCGAATGCTTCCCCGTCCGGGGAAGCACTCGGGGGAAACCTGACGTCGGGTCTGGCTGATGGGGGTCGTCCATGTATCCGCTCCTCCGTACGCCCACGCTGTTTCTGCGGGGTCTGTGTTCGATGTCGGTCGCTTGCGTGGTGTGTCAGTAGTGACGGATGAATTATGAACTCGGTTCGCCGTGTGCATGCCGATTCACCGGCACTGCCCCTGGCTCTCCAGGTATTGACGACTGATGCCACGTTCGGGTTCGCGACGGGGATGGTGCGTAAGAGCGGTTGCTGCGGTGTGCAGCACGGGCGGACCGGTGCACGGCCCGGGCCGGTCGCACCCCGCAACAGAGTGCGACCGGCCCCGGCGTCCGGGGGTCTTACTGCCGGGTCAGCACTTGTAGCCGGTGTAACCCTGGTTCTCCCAGGGGCGGACGGACATCAGAAACGCGGAGCACCAGCCGCGGTTGGCGTACTGGCGGGCGATCAGCTGGTGGCCCTTGGCCAGCGCGGTGTAGCTGACGTTGATCTGCCAGGGCAGGCCACCGGGGAGCTTCGGGGCGCGGCCGTTGCCCAAGTCTCGGGTCTCCTGCTTGTCGAGGTAGATGACGCAGCGGCCGTCACCGCAGCGGGGGGTCGCCGCCGAGGCGGTGCCGGTGGCGGCGAGGGTGGCGCCGAGTAGCACCGCGACGGCGATGGTGGCGAGGGTGATCCGCTTGACGATGGTGGCCCACAGGGTGGGTGCCGCGGTCTGTGCGGTGGCGGTGGTGGTCATGGTCTCTCCTGCCGGTGGGGCCTGCTGTTGGCGGGCCGTACATGCAGTGGTGACGAGTGACGGTGCCGTGCGGTTCGCGCAGCGGGAAGCCCACCGCCGTCATGAACACCGATCCGTGCGCATCCTGCGCTGAGCGACACCCGTTGCGCGCCTTGGTGCGATCTGTGTCAGAGGCTGCCTCCGGCAGCGGGAGTCCGTCGGCATCGCCTGACCGAGGTTCCCGCAGACGGATCACCCCGCGCGGTCCGCGAACCTCAATCGAACCCTCACTCGTCCTTTCCTGCATGGGCGACGAGGACGAACGGGGAGAACAGCGATGACCAAACGCAGCCGTGAATGGGACACCGTGATCAAGGCGATCGCTACCGCAGGGTGGTCGTACCGGCCTTGCAAGCACGGTCTCTACGTCTACCCGGCGGACCGCGCACTCCGCCCGGTCACCGTGGCCGGCACCCCGGGTGAGTTCCGGTCACTAGCTAACACCCGTGCGCAGCTGCGGCGCGCGGGGCTGGCCGGGATCTGACTGGTTGGTCACCGGTCAGATCCCGAACCCGACCGCCAGCTCGGCCGTCAACATCGACGACGGCCTTCGGTCGTCGCCCGGGGACAGCCCGGGGACAGCCCGGCCCCGCGTCATTCGACCGCGCAGCGGGGTTTCCACCGTCTACACCCCGCCTTCCGTCGAACGCGGCACGAGAGAGGACAAAACCCGTATGATCCCCATGTTCCATTATCGGATCGCCGATCCTGGTAGTGACGATTTCAACCAGTGGAAAAAAATCCGGACCCAGTTGTACCTCGAGGCCGGGTTCATCGAGTCCGACAGCATAAATCCAGGCATCGGAGTGTTCACCGACGAGTACGACGAACACTCAATCCACCTGTTGGCCTCCGACGCCGCCGGCCAGCCCGTGGGGTGCTGCCGGATGATCGAAGGCGGGATGAACACCCTTCAGGTCACCACGCAGTTCGACCTCCAGGTACCCCACTACTCCTGTGAAATCTCTGGAACAGCGGTGTTCGAGCCATTCCGCAAGACGTTCGCGACACTCGGCTTCTACCGCGCCCTCATGCATCTCGCAGAAGAACGTGGTTACGAGTACGCCTACATGGAGGTCGAGGAACCGTTCCTGGCCGCGCTTGAGGTCCTCGGACTTCCGGTGGAAGTCGTCTCGGAACCGCGGTGGGTATACAACACCTACAACGTGGCCGCGCTCGTCAGAGTCAGTAGCATCGCCGCATCCCTGACCGAGGCCGATAATGCTCGAGGAGGAACCACATCGTTCGGTGAGTACTTCCGCCGGCCGTTCACCTGGACGCTCGCCTCGCATGACATTCTGCCGCCCGCCCACACCCGCGTTCGTCATGATGTCTGAGTCCCCGCTGTCGCGGAATCGCGGCCTGATCTCGGATTCCGAGCAGAATCGACTTGCCGGGGCACGGGTACTGGTGGCGGGTGTCGGTGGTGTGGGAGGACGGGTCGCTGAGACCCTGACTCGACTCGGAGTCGGAACACTCGTGCTTGCCGACCCGGACACCTTCTCGGTCACCAACCTCAACAGGCAAGCCGCTGCCACGACCGCCACATTGGGCCGAAACAAGGCCGAAGTCGTCGCCGAACTGTGCCGAGGGATCGGCACCGGCGCGATCGTGGAGGTGGTTCGAGAAGGAATCACCCCGGACAATGTCGAGGACTTGGTTGCCTCGTCGGACTTGGTGATCGACGGCACCGACTACACCGTTCCCGATGTGGGGCTTCGGCTGGCTCGAACGGCACGCGGCGCCTCCGTATCTGTCGTTCTGGCCGTCGAGATCGGATTCGGGGTGTGGCACACAGTGATCCCTCCGGACGGAAATCGCTTCGAGCGGCTTCTCGGCTTGGCCCCCACCGTCACCTTTGATGACCTGGCATCGAGACGAGTCAGTGTCCCCCTCTGGCGGTGGGTATTGAGCATTCCCGCCTACATCGGTATGGACGTGCTCGCCCACGTCGAGCAGGGGCACTTGGAAGCGCCCGCTGTGGCTCCGGCCGTCGAACTCTCTGCCGCGGTGGTTTCGACGACAGCCATATCGCTTCTGGTTGGCCGACGCCCGCCGGCATCGGCTCCGCGTGTCCACCACTTCGATGCACGGACAGGCAAGGCGAAGACATTGCGCCCGTCGCGGGTGCGCTTCTATCTTTCTGCGGCCATCGCCTCGATTGGTCGATCGGTCGGCTGAACAAGGCGGTTGTCGTCGTGTTGTTTCGATGCCGGGGACGGCTTTAACTAGTCGAGAGTGATTGGCACACAACAGATCAAGGTCCGCATTTCACCCTTGGGTCTCGATCCATCTGCGGATCGTGACGGGCAGGTCGTCGTCCGTCGTCCGTCGGCGCCTCAGCCGATCGTCGGCGGCGCGAGGGTCAGTGCGGCTACTTCCGTTGCAGGAGTGGGATTTTCGGTCCGTGGTCTCAACCGTTGGAGTGGTGCGGTGGCGGTGACCTGCTCGTCCGGCCGCGGTGGCAGGTGGCGGTAGAGGGTGGATCGGGTTAGCCCGGTTTTGGAGGTAATCTCGGCGGTGGTGGCGCCAGCGTCGCGCAGTTGGAGGGCGTGGGCGAGCTGGGACTCGCTGACCACCGACGGGCGGCCGGTGCGCCGACCCTTCGCTGTCGCCACCGACCTGGCGTGGGCGGCGCGTTCGAGGGTGTAAGTGCGTTCCATCTGCGCGAACAGCGCGAGCAGCACGACGGCGAGTTGGGCCATCGGATCATCCGGGTTGCTCGAGTCGATCCGGATCGGGTCGGCCAGGTTACGGATTCCGACCCCACGCTCTCGCAGGTCGTGGATCAGGTTGAGAGTGTCGCGCACGTTCCGGCCTAGCCGGTCGAGTGTGTGCGTGACGATGACGTCGCCGTCGCGGGCGTACTCAAGTAGTGCGGTCAGCCCGGGGCGGTCGGTGGTGGCGCCGGACTTCTTGTCCACGTAGATATTCGCCGGGTCGATCCCCGCTTTACTGAGGGCGTCGATCTGCCGGTCGAGTTCCTGTTTGGTCGTCGACACCCGCGCATACCCCAACTCCATGCCCGGAGAGTACCGAAAGTTGTTCCCGTCTCGATTTTCCGACACGATGTTTTGGAATTAACTTCTAGGACATCATGAGCTGGGGTGATCCGATCTGGGCCGCCGGCCGCGTGTCCGTCCCAGAACCAAGGAAATGAGACTGTGCGCAGATAGGTTTGCGGCGATTCCTCATGTCGGCGAGATCAGGAAGGATCGGGAAGTTTTCTATGTCAGCCGCAGGACTCTGCGTCGGACGTCGCGGCCAAACTAGAGATGCGGTCATCGCGATATCCGCGCCAATGTCTGCATTTCTGGCAAGGCTCCGCCCCATAGTTTCTCTGCCACTGCGCGAGCTTGTGACTGGTGCAAACCCGCTCCGCCTAGAAGCATTTTGGGTTGGATTCGACTCATTATTCTGAATGTTGTGAGCACTAATAGGTTATGAACAATGTTGTTAGACTTGTGCAATGTTGTATGGTTTTGCTTATGTCTGATGAAAATTTTCTGAAAGTTGCCGAAGCTGCTTCCTACGTGGGAGTTTCCGCGCAGACCCTTCGGCGCTGGGATCGTGATGGAACGCTGAGCGCGGTAAGGCGACCTGGAAGCAATTACCGCTATTACCGCCAAGCTGACCTTGAACCCTTTCGGCTGCAGTACCGACGCGCCGAGGAAGCCGCAGCGAGCGGGGCTGACAGCAGCGTCTTCGCGACAGCGAACGCTGATGTCGAAGCTAACGCATCCCTGCGGGAACCGCAGCGCGAAGCACACCGAGCGGTCCGGGAACATTTCTCGGCCGACAGGAGTCCTGCGATCGTGCAGATTCCGGTCGGCTGCGGAAAGACCGGCATCATGGCCACACTGCCTTTCGGCATAGCCCAAGGGCGAGTCTTGGTAATCACGCCAAACCTTACGATTCGAAAAGGCGTCGCCGACGCCGTCGATGTCACCAGTCCACAATGCTTCTGGACCAAGTTTCGGGTGCTGTCTGACTTCACGGCTGGCCCCTGGATGGCCGTGCTCGACGGACCGAATGCCAACCTCCACGACGCGATCGAAAGCGACTTCGTTGTCTGTAACATCCAGCAGTTGGCGAGTCAAGCCGACCGTTGGCTTCCCCAGTTCCCCGAAGATTTCTTTGACATGATTCTCGTCGACGAAGGTCACCACGCCGCCGCAGAGAGTTGGCAGAAAGTATTCCGTCGGTTTCCCAATGCGAAGGTCGTCAGTCTGACGGCGACACCGTTCCGCTCTGATCAGCAGCAACTCCACGGCGAGATCGTTTACCGTTACCCGTTCACTCGAGCGATGGTCAACGGCTACATCAAGCAGATCCACTCCCGCAACGTCGCGCCGTCGGAAATCTACTTTAACTACTCCGACGATAACCGCCGCCATACTCTCGAAGAAGTCCTTGAGCTGCGAGAAGAGGCGTGGTTCCGCCGTGGCGTTGCGCTTAGCCCCGAATGTAACCGTCACATCGTCGAGACCAGCATCCAGCAATGCGAGCGCATGCGGGCACAAACAGGTATCCAGCATCAAATCATCGCCGCGGCATGCTCAGTCGACCACGCCCGACAAGTTGCCAGCATTTACAACGAGTGCAACTACCGGGCCGCTGAGATTCACTCGGGGATGGACCCCGACAGCCAAGACGCCGTCATCGAACGGCTGCGGCGAGGCCAACTTGACTGCATCGTGCAGGTTCAAATGCTGGGCGAAGGCTTCGATCATCCACGACTTAGCGTCGCAGCCATTTTCAGACCCTTCCGCAGTCTTGCCCCGTACATTCAGTTCGTCGGCCGAGTCATGCGCGTAGTCCAGGAGTCCGCTCCCGAGCATCCTGACAATCAAGGCCACATAGTTTCGCACGTCGGGCTGAACAACGACGCTCGTTGGTCTGAGTTTCGAGAGCTTGACCTTGATGATCAAGCACTCGTTCACTCTTGGGTTGACGGACAGACTGACAACGATGCGGAGGGCGAAAACAGCGGTCCACGCGCCCGCCGGTTCGATGGTGGAATGCTGGTCGACAGCGAGATTCTGACTCGCTTCGTTGAACAGACCTATCTCGACCCCTCCGATGACCGAGTGCTGGACGAGATGCTCGACAAGGACATTGCGCCCGGGCTGAAGTTGGGTGACCTGGTCAGCCGAGACCAGCTCCGTGAACGCCTACTCGCGCAACAGGCAGCTGCAGAAGTGCAAGTTCCGCAATCGATCCCGGTCTCGCCGCAGCGTGCCCGCCAGTCAGCCAAGACCCGTGTCAACGAGCGCACAAAATCAGTTGCCAACCGTGTACTGGCAGATCTGAAGCTGCCACCTCGCGGTCACCAGCTCATGGTCGTGAGTCCGGGTCCGCGACAGCACAATTCCGTCATCGCGATTCGTCGTGTCGCTGCTGCTATCAATCAGGAAATTGGTATGCCCAACGGGACACGCGGTGAATGGTCACACGAACAGATGACCAGCATCTTCGATCGCCTGGACGAAATCGCTGATTCAGTTCGGGATTCACTGAGAATCCAACTCGATCAACGTAACTGAGCCGCAGCGAATAAGCAGATAGGAGTTGAAATGCCCGTCAAATCAGTCCTGCGACACATCCGAGTTGAAACGCCCCGAACAAACCATCAACGTAAATGCGCAGCGCACCGGACTGGCAAGCAGGCGCATTACATACTTGCCGGTGATACCCACCTCGTCATTGTTGAGGACGGCAAGGAGATCAGGTACTGCCCGGGCGCGGCCACTGAGATTCTCGACCGCGCCCGAATAGATCTGGAACTTCTCCGAAAACAACTCAGCGCGCTGGAGTAAGTCGCGTTAACGTATTGACACTCCGCGCTGGGCCGTCGATACCTACCTGGCCGCCCACCAGGATCACCCTCAGACGTGCCACCGTCACCGCGCAGCGCAATACCGGCCGTTCTGGTGTCCTAAATCTGGGTATCTGTTTGCACGAGTGCCGCACCGAGTCTGATCCGCTCGTGCAGCGGAAGGTCAAAGCACAGGCGCCGATAGTGAAAGCGCTGAAGTGCCTTCTAGATCGGTCCGATCCGCGAGATACCGGACCGATCTGAAATTCTCGAGAAAGTACTGATAAAGACCTATTTCTAACAATCTAGATTGTTAGAGACAACGGCTACCGGAGATCGGCACTCGCCTGTTACTGATCTTTCGGCTTCTCCTTATTCGAGCGAGTCGACTACCTTCATGGTCTCGACTGCCACGGTGGTGACACGCTTGATCAGGTCGACGATGTAGGCGGGGTCGTCGTGTTCGTCGCACCAGTCGTTGGGGTCGTTGACGATCCCGGAGGCTTTATCGGTCTTGGCTTGGTAGCGGTCGATGATCCACGCCAGCGCTGAACGCGAGCCGAGCATGTACCGCTCAGCCTCTTCCGGAATCCCTGAGATGGTGACCTTCGGGTTGTAGACGAGCGTGGTGCGGTCGTCTACATTCTTGCCGGTCTCGGGGTCTTTCTTCTTGCCCCACTTCATCTTCGAGACCCGCCACGTCTCACGGTCTTCGGCCGATGAGCCCGTCTTGAGTTGTACGTCAAGGGGATACGGATCGACGCTCTCGTAGCCGACGTGCAGATCTGCCAGGCGACGACCGGCGGAGAGCAACTGCTCGAACCGCTCTCGGGACTCGGGTGTCGGAATGTGCGGGAGCATCTTCTTCAGATCTGACGCGTAAGCCTGGCGATACGCCGGATCGTGCAGCAGGCCGTAGGCATAGAAAAAGATGTCGTCCTTGGTGACCTGGTTGCCAAACGCGTCCCGATAGAGCGCGAGGATTCCGTCAGTGATGTTGTCGATACGGCGGTATCCGTGCTCGTCGACCTGGAGTGTGTCGGAGGAAGCGAGATCGAGCTCGCAGTCCGGAGATTCGTACTTCTCGTAGGTCCAGCGGGGATAGAAGTTGACTGCGCTGATCCCGGCGGCACCGAGGTCCGGTATTGAATCAGTCATGAGGCACATGAACTGCGGAGCAAGGTTTCCTGGATTCGGGATGTAGATTCCGATGTTCCTGTGTTGCGGAGTCGGAAACATCCGGGGCAGCTTGCCTCGCCGATCGTTGAGATCGTCGTCGAAGTACGCGTACTGCTTGCAGAAGGGCCGATAGACGCTAACTCGGCGATGTTCGGACTGATACTGGAGGCGCCGGCCACGCTCAACTTTCGGAATCAACCCTGACGACCAGCTAATTCGCTTGTCGTTGTAGGACACAGTGTCCTTGGCGCCAGACTGAGAGCCGCTCTTCACCGCTTCTTCATAGGCGTCAACCTGCTCGTTGTAGAAGTCGACCGTGCCCTTGATTTTCTCTCCAAGGGCTTCGCGCGAAAATGCGTAAACCCAGGCATCCCTGTTGGTCTTCAATCCACCAGAGTAATCAGCGAAGAAAGTTGTCTCGATTCCCGCGGTCTTCTTGACTGCTATTGGTGTATATGCGCCGAATGCTGCGTTCCTTTGATCGACCCAGTCCCCTTCAGGATTTGGGTTGATACTGGCCCAGTCAATTGTGCTGAGGCTTGCTCCGCCAACAATCGCCAGCTTCTCCTCGCGACTCAGGTAGTCACCGATGTCGCGGTAGTGGATACGGCACGGTCCACTGTGAGAAGGATCCTTCACCGCAATGAGAACCGCAATCGTGGCCTGTGAGCCTTCGCCGAATACCTTGCCTCCCTCCTTTTTCCAGTCGCCGCGCTGGTTTCCTCTCAAGTTGTAGAGGTAGATAGTCGAGTACTCGTCGGCCAGTGACAAGCGAATTCCGTCGGCGGTGTTTCCGTTGATCCACCCTCCATTTGTCACATAGGCGACTACGCCGGAGTCACCGATACGGTCCGTCGCCCACCGGATCGCCCTAATGTACGAGTCGTACAGCTTGCTCTTCAATGTCGCAGTCGACTTCGCCGCGTACGAACTCTGGATGGCGCGGTCGAGCGTGGGATAGGCGCGATTCGCATTGTTTTCGCTGGCATTCGATTGCCCAGCGGAGTACGGCGGGTTTCCGATCACGACGTTGATCGGGGTGGCGTTCTGGCGGATGATGCGATCGTTGTTCTGCGGGAACATCTCGGAGTCGAGGCTGTCACCGTTTTCGGTGATCTGAAAGGTATCGGCGAGGACGATACCCTCGAACGGCATGTATGTTGCGTCGCCGCCCTGATCGACGAGCGCGTGGTACGTGGTTTCGATGTTCACAGCCGCCACATAGTAGGCGAGGAGCGTGATCTCGTTGGCGTGCAACTCGTTCGTGTACTTACGCGCCAAATCTTCGGGGTTGATCAGCCCGGACTGCAGCAACCGCGTCATGAACGTACCGGTTCCCGTGAACGGGTCCAGGACATGCACGTCTTCGTCGGTCAGACCACGCCCGAACGAATCCCGCAAGGCTGCGTCGGCGGCGCGGAGGATGAAGTCGACGATCTCCACCGGCGTGTAGACGATGCCGAGGGCGTCGGACTGCTTCTTGAACCCGATCTTGAAGAATCGCTCATACAGTTCTGCGATGACTTTCTGCTTGCCTTCGGCGCTGGTCACCTCGGTCGCGCGGACGCGGACGGAGGCGTAGAAGCCGTCGAGGCCGGCGGTTTCCGCTTCTAGCCCGGTGTCGTCGAGGGTATCGACCATCGACTGCATCACCCGCGAGACGGGGTTATGGGAGGCGAAGTCGTGCTCTGCGAACAAGGCATCGAATACCGGTTTGGTGATCAGATGCTGCGAAAGCATGCTGATCGCGTCGTCGCGGCTGATCGAATCGTTGAGGTTGTCGCGCAGTCCGGTGAGGAACCGCTCGAACTCCTCGGCGACTGAGGTGTCGGCGCCGGCGAGGAGGGCGTTGATGCGGGTGATCTGCGCGGCGGCGATGTCGGAGACGTCGCCGGCCCAGTCTTCCCAGTAGGCGCGGGTGCCGACCTTGTCGACGATCTTCGCGTAGATCGCTTCCTGCCATTCGGAGAGGGAGAACAACGCCATCTGCGTTGCCATCCCCCCACCGGAGTCTCCGGTGGGGGTGGCACCTTCGGCAGAATCTGCACTGGTGGAAGCGACGTCAGCACTGCTTCCACTGCTACGGCTGCCGTTGTCGAAGCTCTCGCCGACCTCGACGAGGGGTCCGATGCGCCCACCGAGTAGGCGATCGTTGCCCTTACCGTCCTTCTTGTCCGAGGTGGCGTTCAATGCGATGGAGTTGACCATCGCATTGAACCGATCATCATGCGCGCGAAGCGCATTGAGTACCTGCCAGACGACCTTGAACCGGGTGTTGTTCGACAACGCCTCGGACGGGCTGACACCGGCCGGAACCGCAACGGGCAAGATGATGTAGCCGTAATCCTTGCCGTCGGATTTGCGCATCACCCGGCCCACGGACTGCACCACATCGACCTGAGAGTTGCGGGGGTGCAGGAACATCACCGCATCCAACGCCGGTACGTCGACTCCTTCGGAGAGGCAGCGGGCGTTGGTCAGGATCCGGGCTTCCCCCTCTGGCAGGGGGGCTTTGAGCCAGGAGAGTTGCTCGTTGCGTTGTAGCGCATTGAACGTGCCGTCCACATGGTGCACCGAACACGTCAAGTCCAGGTTGGTGGAATCGACAGTGCGCCCGTCATTTTCGCTGCCCTCGAGTAGATCGCGGTAGGCATCGACAACAGTGGGGAACACTTCGGCGACCTGCTTGGACGCGGCGATGTCCTTCGCGAACGCGACCGCGCGGCGCATCGGCGCCGCACCCGGTGCGAAGCCTGTTCCTTCGGGGGTTTCGCCAGCACGCTTGGCCAGTGCATTCCAGCAGCCGATGATCTTCGACGCGTCGTCGAGCCGTAGTTCGCTGTGCACCCCGGCAAGCTGATCCTGCAGCGGCGCTGCCACCAGGGATTCGTCGACGGTCAGCACGATCACTTTGTAATCGGTGAGCAGACCTCGCTCGACGGCCTCACCGAATGAGAGTCGGTGGAACTCGGGACCGTAAACGGTTTCGTCGTCCATCGAGGTGAGCTCGGCGGAATGCTCTTCCGCCTTCTCTTTGACGTCGTCCACGAATATCTTCGGTGTCGCCGTCATGTACAGCCGGCGGGCGGCGTTGAGGAAGTCGGCGTCGTGGACGCGGACGAAGTTCGAATCGTCCTCACCGAACAGCGTGACGCCGGTGGTGCGGTGCGCTTCGTCGCAGATCACCAGATCGAACGGATCCACCCCCAGCTCTTGTGCTTTCGCGACGGTGGGCAGGGACTGGTACGTGGTGAACACCACAGTCAAACCTTTGGCGCGCTTACGGTGCGCCATCTCCGCAGCCAACTTCACCGGATCGGTGGTGACGGGGATCGCGACGTCGTGGATGTTGACGTCTTCGGCCGAGCGGGACACTTTGGTGTCCGAGCACACCGCGAACGCCCGCAGATCCAACTGCGTTTGCGCGGTCCACTCCCGCAGAGTTTGCGAGAGCAGCGAGATCGACGGCACCGCAAACAGAATCCGGGCGTTGCCGCCGTTCTCCAACGCTGCACGTTCGGCAATCTTGAGGGCGGTGAAGGTTTTACCGGTACCGCAGGCCATGATCAGTTTGCCGCGGTCGTTTCCGGCCTCGAAGCCTGCGAAGACGGCGTCGATGGCGGACTGTTGATGCAGGCGGGGTTCGTGACGTTTCGCTTCGGCCAGGTTGACCTGCAGCTCGCCCTGCGGCCAGGCGATGTCCCAGTCGATCGGCGATTCCGCGATCTCGGCCAGCCCGATCCGCTGCACGGGGATTGACTGCCCCTCGAGGGCGTCTTCGGCGTTCTTGCCCCAGCGGTCGGTGGTGGAGATGATGACCCGGTTGGAGAACGGCGTTTTTCCGGATGCGGTGAAGAAGGAGTCGATGTCGCCTTTGGCAAGGGTGTGGGTGGGTTCGTAGAACTTGCACTGAATCGCGGTGAATTCGCCGGTGTCGCGTTCACGGGCGACGAGGTCGATACCGGTGTCGGGCTTGCCCTTGCGGCCCGGCCAGTCGGTCCACCGCCACACCTTCTCGTACTGCTGCGAGAGCAGTGGGTCGAGTTCGAAGTACCGGACCATCAACTGCTCGAACTTCGTGCCCCGCTCCGAATTCGACGGTGCCTGCCGAAACGCCTCGATGACCTCGTGCACTGAACCCATGAACCCAATCCCTCCGCGACAACAAACGTGCTCGGATCATCCTTGCCCACCCCTCAGTCGAGGAACAGCGCAGGTGCTATTTCTTTTCGCACCTAGGAGACGGCGTACGAATCACTAGGTCTCGTAAGGACGGGTGTGAGAGGCAGCGCTCGACGACTACTTGTCCGCGCGACTGAAACGAGTGAGGTTTCTACGGAGACTGTTGGGGATTGGTCGTTCGACACGCATGCTAGATAGCTATTTCTAACAATTTAGATTGTTAGAGTATTGGTTATGACTGTGGTTGCTGTTGTTAATCAGAAGGGTGGGTCTAGCAAGACCACCACCGTGCTCGGGCTTGCCTCAGCAGCGAGCGCCCGCGGGATCGAAACTCTGGTGATCGATCTCGACCCGCAGTGCAACGCGTCAGAGGCGCTCGGTATCGAGTACCCGCTCGCAGGCAAGACCGCCGCGAATTTACTCGCTCAGGAGCTTCGCGGTAGCGCAGCCGATGCGGTGCACACCTCGACGTGGGACCACGTCAGCGTGATCCCCTCGGATCTGGATCTGGCCGACTTGGACGCGGTCTCCGGGCTTGGAGTCGAACAGCGTCTGCGAGCAGCGCTCGACTCCGACGATCTTCGCCAGCGATACCCACTGGTGCTGATCGACTGCCCTCCCAGCGTCGGCAAACTTGTTTCCAATGCTCTCATCGCCGCCGACACTGCACTGATCGCGACTGAACCATCGTTCATGGCTAGCCGTGGAGTGTCGAAGATTCTGGACGCGATAGAGACGATTACCCGCTACTACAACCCCGGCCTCACCGTCTCCGGTGTCCTGCTCGGCAGGGTTCCGGCGCAGGGTCGAGAAGCTACGCATCGGGCCAGCGAAATTCGGGAGGCGTTGGGAGAGATGGTGTTGCCGATGGTGGTCCCCCAACGTGCTGCGGTCGCCGAAGCTACTGGTGACCATCTCCCGGTGCACAGCGTCCGTCCAGCAGTTCATGAGGTGACAGTTGCATTCGACGCGGCTCTGGACCGAGTGCTCTCTACGGTGACCGTCGCATGAGTACCGCCAAGAAGAAGCCATCCGCGTTCGCAACACCACGAGTCACCGAGACCGCTAGACCCCACCCATTTACTCCGCAACTCGCTCGGGAGGTTGCGGCGGCGCCGCCCACACTTCCAAAGGACGCCACGGTGACCGCTTTCGCGACCCGGCTTCCGCCTGATCTGCAGCGAATGGTCAAAACCGCCTGCGCACAGCGAGGGATCCGCATGCAGGACGCTGTGTACGAGGCGCTTTGGCAGTGGCTCAACAACCAAGAAACGCAAGTACAATCATCGTTTCTAACAAAATAACTTTCTAGAGTTTCTTGGTGTAGCCCATACCACGAAGGCGAAGGCACGCAGGTTAGTTTGGTGATCAGTTGGAACTCGCGGTGCACTCGTCTTGAGTAGGCCACCACGTATCAGGGTCTTCTTCTTGTAGCGAGGTAATGATCTACCCGGACCACCTACCTGCGCTGCGGCGTGGCTGGATCGTGGTCGCTAGTTATCGTGAGCTCCCATGTTTCTGCAGGGAGTAGCCGGGTTGCCTCTTTGATAAAGAATTCCCGGTCGTCGGGCTGCGTGAACCGGAAGGTGGCGTGCTTACGAGCTGCCAGCCAGTGATTGACTTTGGTGCCTCCCCAGGCGATCTGTGGGTAGGTTCCTGATTCGCAGTACTGAGCGAGTCCTCTCAGCATGCTCAGGACAGCTTCATCCGTCACCTTCAAGGTGGCGCTGTGCTTGCAGGCTGCGTAGTTAGTGGGGGGCATCTTTCCTCGTCCTTGGTTGAACGGATATTTTGCAGGTTGCAGATTGTTTCTAACAATAAAGCTTTCTAGAAATTTTGAGTTTTGGAGTATTCGATGCCTGGACCAGGATGCAAGCCAGTTTGCTCTCAGTCCTAAGTACAGTCCTACGTAGTGGGGTTAAGAGGATTATCGAACTGTCCGAGCATCCAGTACCGGGCGTTCTGGATCTGCTCGTCGGTGACATCGGCTTCGGAGCTGAGACCATGCAGAGCCGCGGTGATCTCCACGAGAAGGCTGTAGACGTCGCGGGTCTCGGCTTGAGCCATCATCTCGTCTTCTGGGTGTTCGGCGAGTTCACGGTCGAGGAAATTCAGCGCGTAATGAATAGTGCGGATCAGTGCACTCGGATACTGCATCGGCACGGTAGACGCAGCGCGCAAGTGAGCAGGGTTCGGCTGCCACGGGGGACCGCTCAGGTCAGCAGGCGTCACGGACCGGGTTTTCCTTCTCTTCGATTTTGCGGGCGTCATGCAGTATCCGCCCGACGGCTCCGATGGTGATGTCCATTTCCTCGGCGATGTCCCGGTATTTCATGCCTTGGTTTCGTAGTGACACCACGCGGTCACGGCGGACCTTGGCGCGCTCGAGGAACTCATCCCGTGGTTCGGCGATGAGGCGTCGAGCGGTTCGCTCGGAAGACCCCAGGCGTTCCGCGAGTTCTCGTGCAGTGATGGTTCGACGTTGCTTGGCTCGTGCTCCACCTTGGCTCATAGCGCGTACTCCATTGCTGTGGCGAGATCGAACTTCGTGGCTCGTTTCCGGTTTGCTTCGATCTTTGCAGGTGTCATGACCTTGCCACCTTTACGTCCGAGGTGAGCTTGGCGTGCGCGGTAGGCGGCTTCGTCGAAGTTGCGCCAGATCCATTTACCGATGGAGTACGCGGTCGCCCGAACCTCGACGAAGGGCAGGGGATCGGCGAACTCGGTGTTGACGGCGTGGCAGTGCTGCAGGACAAGACGTAGCCACTGATCGGCGGTGCCGTTCCGGTGATGCCACCACTGGGGGTAGGCCCATTTGCGGGCGGTGTCGAACATGGTGACGTTGCGGCCGAGGCCGGCCGCGCGATCGGGGCGGCGGGGTGCCTGGCGGGGGGTGTGGATGGTGGCCAGTTGCCGCAGCGTGTACGGAGTGGACGGTCCGTAGATGGTTTCCCAGTCGGGGTGAATGGGGTTTTTGGTGAGTTGCCCGCCGTAGGCGAAGTCGCCGCCGACGGAGACCTTGAGCCCGGTCTCGATGCGGTGCGCGTAACGAATGGGGGTCAAGCGGGCGGAGTCGGTGCGGCAGACGTGGTTGGGTCCGAGCCACCAGCCGAGGTGCGCGCGTCCGGAGGGGGACTGGGCGACCCAGTTCGGGGCGGGATGGTCCGAGGGTTTCTCGAAGGCTCGCATCGCCGCATCTGGATGGTCGCAGTCGATGACGATCGAGCCGAGCAGTGCGTGGGGGGAGTGCTCGACGTAACGCATCGTCAGGGCGTCGTCGCGGTGCATCCGGTACTGGCCACGCTCGAGGTAGTTCGTCGCGTAGGGGCGGTGTGGGAGGAGTACCTCGTCAGCCCACTGCGTGTCATTGAGTAACAGTGCCCCCGAGGTGTCCATGGGGACAGCGTGCCGCATCACGATCACTATTCAGGTCGGACACGCCGAGCCATATAGAAAATTATTCGGGTGGGACGTGCCAAGCCATATCAGGTATCCCGGCCCCCCACCCAAAATCCGCGCGCTTGGCCTCCTGCTGGAAAGCTACGTCTACGGAATTTCCCTGACCGGGTCTGGAGAGCATCCGTCTATCGAAGTGGAGCTGCTGAATGTTCGATCTTGCACCGTACGTGGAGTCGTGGATGGAACGACTCGGTAAAGAGCGGCCTCTGTTCCACTCGGAGAGCGACTTCCAGCTTGCGCTGGCAACGGTGATGGCGGATGAGGTGGAGCAGGTTCGGTTGGAGAAGAAGGTGGCCGTCAGTGAGCGGGTGGGCGGACGGTCTCGGCTGGCGGTCGATGTGCTCGGGCGGCTCGGTGGTCGTCGTATCGCGTTGGAGCTGAAGTACCCGAAGAAGCGTCTGCTGGCGGACGTCGACGGTGAGGTGTTCGAGCTTTCTTCTTCGGGGGCGCCGGATCTCGATACGGCGGCAACCTGGCGGGACGCTCAACGCGTCGAACGGCTCATTCTCGACGGAAGTGTCGAGGCCGGGGCTTCTCTGACGTTGACGAACTACCCGTTTTGGAGTGAGCGGAATTCCACGGTGCGCTCGCAGGCGCACGAGTTCCGGTTGTGGGAGGGCCGTCGTGTCGAACCCGGATCGTTGCAGTGGCAGCTCAAGAACGACCGGGTCGGGGAGAGCTTGGGGTTCGAATCGGGGTATCGGTGTTCGTGGCGGGACTACGGCGGTACGCAGTCCTTCGGACTCAGGTATCTGCTTCTGCAACCTTCACTGCGGCGGCAGACGTAGGGAGGGGTGATCAGCGATCTGCACGGACACTGATCGACCCGGTCAATCCGGTGGTCTCGTTTCGCATCGTCACGTGGAGGCATCGCCACAGCGGGGTGGGTGGAAAGTTTTTCGGTGTCGGGTGTCAGTGCCGACTTTTTCCGGTGCTGCGCTGCAGTGCCCGCCGCTGTTGACGAGACAAGGCAGCGGCGGCTCCGTTTTTCGGTGTCGCCTCGGCCGCCGGCGCACGGGTGCGCCGGATGTAATCGGCCAGGAGCGGTGCGAGTTCGACGGCGGCGTCGTGCATGGGGCCGGGGAGTTGACGGTCGATGCTGCGGGGGCCGAGGTTGGCGGTGACCACACGCAGGACGCGGGCGATCAGTTCGGGGGAGTGGGTGACGTGCAGGAGCGCGTCGGCGGGGTCGAACGTCTCGGATGCGGCGCCGGGT
Source organism: Streptomyces sp. NPDC126510 (assembly GCF_040302345.1). NCBI lineage: Bacteria > Bacillati > Actinomycetota > Actinomycetes > Kitasatosporales > Streptomycetaceae > Streptomyces > Streptomyces sp. NPDC126510. The sequence continues at coordinate 33,842 of NZ_JBEORR010000051.1, forward strand.
CTTTCGGTCGGCTGCACGGGTGGGGCCGAGGGTGCGACGGTCTCCGTCTGCCGGATCACGCGCATTCCGACGACGCCGGCGCGGGCTGCTTTGCGGGCGTTGTGCGCATCGCGTCGGCATTGATCCGAGCACCACACCCGCGGCCGTCCTCGTGTCGGTGGGCTGATCGCGCGGTGACACCACGGGCAGATTCCCCGTGCGCCGCCCTCCTCGAGCAGAGCACCTCGAGCAGAGCAAGATATTGCAAAACCCCGTGGTTTTGGATTCCGCCCGTGCGGTCGGGTGCGCGAGCGGTCGCGCCGAACTCCGCGGGGGAGGCAACGGAGCAAGATAGAAACTTAGGTGCCCTAAGTCGGCTACCGCGGCCTGCCGGCCGCGTCCCGGTGTCCGGGGCGCTGCGCTGGGCAACGAGAAACCGACACCTCGATAACCGTCGACCAGAGAGCTGGCTACGGTCGCTCACGCGCAGAGCAGCTCGACAGAATCTGCCGGTGAATCGGTCACGCGTCGTTTCCGGCATCACATCCGCGCCCGCCCAGCGCGGGGTTTCTGTTGCGAAGCCGCGAGACGCTCCGGCGTGCTCGTGCCGGTGTTCTTCGATTGGGGCCGCCGAGGGTCTCGGCTATGTGCCGGTCTCGATCCAGCAGATGGCGATGTCGGGCGGTGCCGGCTTCCCGATCACCTCGAGGTAGTCGAGGACCATCGCGCGGGCGCGGTCGAGATCGCGGGTTCGGTAGGTCTGGGTCGGGGTGCTGTATCCCTCGATGTGGAGCACCAACCCCGGCGCCCGGGTGCCGGCGCGCCACCACAGTCGGCGCGATTCCCATCGACTGACTTTCACCCGAATTTCTTGCACGCCTTCGAGCATCGCAGCACCTGCCGACAACGACCTACTCCCTGAAAGGGTCCATGGCAACGCGCGTCGCTGTCCGTGACGACCTCACCCAGATATTTCAGACACACCTCTTGCTGAATTTCAGACTGCGGGGGCGTACTTTCGTGCGACGAAATGTTTTTCAGGCGGCGGACGCCGTTCCGGACCTCGGCACCAGGCGATGAACCTGCCGGGCTCGGGTGCCGTTCCCGGCTTACCTCCCCAGTTCTCGACGCCTTCTCATCGCCCGCGCTGCTCTCCTGGCCGTGCTCGCTCGTCACGCGCTTCTGCCCACATCTACCGATCTCTACCGATCTCTACCGCCCTCTATCCCGAAGGGTTCTTTCTCGCTCGCCCCAGGTGCCACACACCTCTTGCATTCAGGTGACGAGACTGACAATGTTTTCGGGCGACGAAATGTTTATGCTGACGAAATGGACCCGAACCTGTGCCCACGCTGCGGTAACTCGGTCACCGTCAAGCCACGTGGCCGGCCGGCCCGGTGGTGTTCGGATCGTTGCCGCAAACTCGCCTCCGAGGAGCGTCGCGCCGGCGAACGCGGCGCGATCGGGTTGCAGATCCGCGACCACACGCGGGTGGTGGAGAAACCGGTTCCGGAGCGGATGAGCGCGACCGTCGCGGCGGCCCGCGCGGCCGAGGACATCGACGCGGCACTGTCGGTGCTCAGCGCTCTGCAACGCAGGCTCGTTGCCGACGAGGTCGCCCTCACCGACCTCGACCGGCTGTACCGGGGTATCAACGATCTGCGGGCGACGTTCCGCCGAACCGTCCCCCCGCATGCCGTGGGCCTCATCAGTTACCGGACCGAAAGCCCCGCTGCGCCGGACCCGAAGACGGCGGTGCCCATCGTGCTGGGTAGTCCCCGCGCCTGCGCGGAAGTGATCGCCGCACTCACCGAGCGCGTGCGTACCGGCGACCTCGCCCACGACCCCCGGCACGACCGGACCCGGCGCGCTGTGGCAGACCTCATCCGTACCGCGCACGTCCGCCGATAGTTGCGCTGTGTGGGTGAGATGCACCGATCCGTTCACGACAAGGGTCGACGGGTAGGTGCGGCGTGGGCCGAACGAAATCATGTCGTCGACGTCCATGTCGCCGGCGCGGCGGAGGCTTGAAGCCGGCCGTTCCGGGCATTGATCCGCCAGGGTGGTACCGCTTCAGGCCCGCGCGGAGTCCACGAAAATGGTGTGGAATCAGCACTCGACGATGGCAGGCTCGCTGTCGTTCCCTCCACCGATGTACTGATGGTGATGGGATGGAGCCACCGTCGATGACGGTGGACTGGATCAGGGAGCGAGAGGAGAGCGGTAGTGGCGGCACAGCGAGGTGTGACCGAGGCGCAGGCGGATTCGGAGCTCGCCGCGCTCACCCCGATCATGGCGGTGGAGGGCCGCACGATGGACGAGCACAGCCAACAACTGCTCATGCAGCTGCTGCAGGAGAGCATCAGCCTGTGCGATGCCCTCGATGCGATCATCCGGCGACGATCCGATATCGCCTCGAGCGCACCCCCACCCGCCGACTGAGACCGCCCGGGGGAAGCCGGGTGTGCCCGTCCTTTCCGATGCCCTCGACGCTGTCCGATGCGGTGCAGCACGCGGTGGGGGTTTGCCGACCCGGCGCGGTTCGCGTCTTCGCCGGAGGTGTTGCCGGTCTCGATGTCAGATGTGGTTGGTCGCGATGGACGAGAAGTGCGCTGCGATGGCATCGTCGATTCGGGTCGACAGGCTGACCTCGTCGCAGTCCGCGGGAATCGCTTGTGTGGCGCCGATTGTTCCCGCCCACAGGTTCCAGGCGAGTCGATGTACCGCCGGGGTTTCACGGACGTCGCCGGCCTCGATGGCGCGTGCGACGAGGTCGTCGGTGTTCTCTACCCACCGCAGGTAGGTCTGGTGCGAGCCCTCGATCGAGGGTTCGAGGCTGAGTTTCATTCCGGCCCGGAGGATCTGGTTCGCGTCGAGGCGGCGGGCGAGTATCCGAAAGATCATCTCCACCTGCGCCAGGGCGGTAGATCGGGTCGCTTTGGCATCTGCGAAAGCGTGGTGCACCGCGCGGGACCATTCTTCGATGAGGTTTTGCGCCATCGATTCTTTGGATGCGAAATGGAAGTACATTCCACCTTTGGTGGTTTCGGCGTCGGCGATGACGGTGTTGACGTTGGCGAGTGTGTAGCCTTCGGCGTCGAATCGTGCGGCTGCCGCGGCGAGGAGTTTTCCTCGCGTTCGTTCGGCTCGAGGTTGCAAGGGTTTACGGTCGGCGACGACGTACGTCCCGTTGCGCTCGGTCATCTCACCAGTCCAATCAGGGTCGCTCGGTCTCGGGCGGTGCGAGGACCACCGCTCCGCAGAATTTCGTACAGCTCATTCCGAACGCCCGAGGGCACGACCGTGCGCGGCCCCGTACTCGCCATGCCCATCAGTGAACTCCCTTTTCCCGATCGTGGGCGGCAAAGCCGTCACATCTTTGTCGAGATCAATAGTGCCGAACAATCGAGGACCGTCACGGCCACAAGCTCACAAATCCCGATCGAGCGAGAGCAGCAGCCTCCGATGTAGCCGACCCCAAGTGTGGCGGCACCGAGAAACCCGACCCGACAGCGACCGACGAAACAGGAGCTTGGGCGTATCGGAATCGACCCAAATGGGTGGCGCCAGTCCCAGGACCCGCGCGAGGTTTCGGTATCGGTGGTCGTGTGTGAATCTCAGACTCGCCTTCGGCCGGACGTCAGATTTTTTTGGTGGCACCCGTCGCCCGCAGTGATTGCCGGACACTTCTCTGCGCGCCGCAAACGTTCGGCCATGTCGAGGACCAGCCCTGCGGACGATTCGGAAAGACCGTCCACGCAGGACAACAAGCGCCGCAGCGGCCCCTGTTCGAGCCGGTCGATGACGGCCGACGCGTCCGTGGACTCGCTGCCGGCCGGCCGAAAAAAGTAGTCGTGATCGACTCCGAAGTAATCCGCAAGCACGGCAACGACATCCGGAGAAGGGCTCGTCCGCAGACCTCGGCGTAACTGAGACAAGTAGGGCCGCGACATACGCCAGCCGCCGGCTGTCAGATCGTCTGCCACCTCTGCTTGGGTGACGGGGTGACCGAGTCGCGGTGAATCCTCGAACAACATATTCAACCGGTCAGCGAACATACGATTCCTCACGTCGAAAAGGCCGAAAACAGTACCGAGCGGAAAACGAGAACCAGGGGCCGACCGCCGCTCGGCACGCCGGGCACGCCGTGTCCGAACGGTTCCACCATGCGGGCACAGAATGCGAATTTCCCTCGACTTATCGCTGCGGTTGCGCACAATGCCCTGAACAGCCGACTCTCCCCTTCCCCATACCGACGGGCCGTCGGCCGATGCCGGCTCCCCAGCCGCTGAACCTTGGGACTGTATCGGATGAGATGGGTCTGTCCAGAAAACGGTGTAATTGATTGATTTCTAACTACTTTCGTCCGGCAGACAGCCGTCCGTCGAACGTTATCTCGAAGGCATTCAGTGCTGCCTTCCATCGGTTGGACCAGCGTTGGCGGGCGGTGCCTTTCGGGTCGAGGCTCATGATGGCCAGATACACGCATTTCAAGGCCGCGGCCTCGGTCGGAAAGTGTCCACGGGCCTTGATAGCCCTGCGGATTCGGGCGTTGACACTTTCGATGGCGTTGGTCGTGTAGATGACCTGCCGGATGGCGTTGTCGAATTGTAGGAACGGCACGAACTCAGCCCAGGCATTGGTCCAGAGCCTGATGATCGCGGGATAGCGTTTCTCCCATTTGTCACTGAACTCTGCGAATCGGTCGAGCGCGGCCTGCTCCGACGGCGCCGTGTAGACGGGTTTGAGGTCCTTGGCGATCTCGGACCAGTCCTTGCGGGAGGCATAGGCGTAGGTGTTACGGAGAAGATGGACCACACAAGTCTGCACGATGGTCTGTGGCCACACTTGCTCGATCGAGTCGGGTAGATGCTTGAGACCGTCGCACACGACGATCAGAACATCCTGCACACCACGGTTTTTCAGCTCGGACAACACCCGAAGCCAGTACTTCGCCCCTTCCCCGTCGCCGTGCTCACCGGCCCACAATCCGAGGATGTCGCGGGTGCCGTCGACAGTCACCCCCATCGCGACGTAGATCGGCCGGTTGGCGACGTTGCCCTCGCGAATCTTGACGTGGATGCAGTCGATGAACAGCACCGGGTACACAGGGTCCAACGGCCGGTTCTGCCACTCGGCCATGCCTTCCATCACCCGCTCGGTGATCGTCGAGATCGTCTGCTTGGACACATCGGCTCCGTACACCTCGGCCAGGTGTGCAGCGATCTCACCGGTCGTCAAACCCTTGGATGACAACGAGATCACCATGTCCTCCACGCCTGAGAGCCGACGCTGCCGCTTGGCCACGATCTTCGGTTCGAAGGAGGAATCCCGGTCACGGGGCACCTCGAGTTCGACCGGGCCGGCCTCGGTCAACACGTTCTTGGTGCGTCTACCGTTGCGGGAGTTGCCGCTGCCCCTGCCTGCCGGGTCGCTCTTGCCGTATCCGAGGTGGTCGTCCATCTCGCCTTCGAGCGCGGACTCCACGACTAGCTTGGTCAGCTTCGACAGCAATCCACCATCTCCGGTCAACTGCAGCCCTTCGGCTCGCGCCTGCTCGACCAGCTCTTTGAGCCGCGCATCGCTGATACCCGGCTGAGCCGAGTTCGTCTCTGTCTCACGATCAATCACATCAGTCATAGTGGCGTATCTCCTTTCAGAGTTACACCGTTGTTCTTACAGTCCCGATGAGATCGCGCCGCCCCCCGTTCGCCGGCTGAGACTGTTCGGGGAGGTGGGCCCGTCTTTTCCGGTGCCTCGACGGGTGTGGGTTCAGGTGTTGTTGCGGTGAGCGCGGCGCACCCGGTCGGCGTCGGTGATCTGTGTGCGCCAGTGGTGGGTGAGCCACATTTCGACGAGTTCGGCGGTGGTGTCGGCTTGTCGGGCCCAGTGGTGGAGCAGGTCGGTGTAGCGGGTGTAGCGGGCGACGGTGAACTGGGGGACCGAGGGGTTTTCCAGCCAGCCGTGCTGGAGCAGGGTCGACACGGATTGTTGATCGAGAAGTTGCGGTCGCCAGATGCTGTCGGGGTGGGTGGCCCAGCAGTACAACGAGAACAGTGACGGCCCGACGCCGGGGGTTTTCGGCCATCCGGACCATTGCCGGAACGGGCCGGCGTCGGTCAGCGCCGGGGATCGCTCGCACGCGGCGAACGCTTCGGTGATGACCCGGAACGGTTGATCCGGGGTGCTCGGGGTGCGGACGTCGACGAAGCGCCGTGCCCGGCCCCGGTGCGGGTGCGCGTAGAGCCACGCCGCGCACAGGTAGAGGGCGCTCAGATCCCGCCAACCGTCGACTTCGAGGGTGCCGCTCTCGCACTGAAGATCACTGCGGCTCAGATACGCTGTCCCGGTGTCTATCTGGTGTCCGTCGCGGTCGTGGCCGGCGATCCGCACCGGGATCCGGTGGCGATCGAGGCGGGTGTTCCACCAGTCGAGGTCGACGAGGGCCATGTCGTCGAGCACCGCAAGACCTTGATCGCGGGCGCTGCACCACCGAACGCAGTCGTCGGGAACGGTCAACGGTTCATCACGGGGGTCCATGGGAACATCGTGACAGTACCCACCGACAGTCCAGTGTGTTCGGAATCTGTTGCAGCACTGCATTTTTTCGCGCCGGTGCTCTGGTGTTCGTCGGGGTCGGTGTGTGTCAGCTTCGCGGCGTGGCGCAGGAGTGGTCGTACTTCGTCCAGAACCGTGCCCGCAACCGGTATCGGATCTTCTCGTCCAGGTCGTACTTCTGGGTGACGTCGCAGGCGTCCCGCAGAAGTGCGCGGTCGATGTCCGGTGGAATCGAGGGCCGCGCCGCCTGAAGTTCGAGTTGGTCCTCACCGGTCGCGCTTTCCTGAAACGCTGTGAGAACGCGGGAGACGACGTCGTCGATCAGTGGGCCGTGCTCGTCGTTGTCGTCACCGTACCCGTGCGGGTTGTGGGCGGGCGATCCCGTTGAAACACTGTACGCCAGAACCGATGTCGGTCGCGGCGTTGTCGGGGTGTGCTGAGGCCTCGCGAGGTCGAGGGGAGTGCGAGTGGGCGGGTGCGCCGCCGCTGCGGTCGTCGTCGACATCGACGGCCGGTGCGGGGGTCTCGGCGCCGGCCCGGGGTGGCGATCGACTTTGACCACTGCGGCATCGAGCGCCGCGCCGTCGATGTTGTCGAGGTCATCGGCCGCGGACCAGATGCCGGCTCACGCCGTGCGCTTTACCGTCGGCGGTCGGTACCGCGAGCAGCAGGACCTGCACTCCGTGCACCTGGGCCTCTTCGACTGCTTCGGCGAGGTCGTCGTCGCCGGAGACGAGGAAGAACACATCGGATGCCCTGTTGCGGGCATGGGCCACCAGGTCGAGGCCGATCCGAAGATCGACGCCCTTCTGCTCGCCGTTGACGCCGAACCGTCCGAGTCGGAGCTTCACTTTCGGGAGTTCGCCGATGCGTTCCTGCTGCGCGTCCGGGATCCCGTTGCGGGCAGAGTCGTACCAATACACCCGCAACATCGGCAGTTCGAGTAGAGCGCCGGCGAGCCTTTTCGATGTCCTTCTGGGATTCCTGGCCGAATATTGTTCTGAAATACCAAGGCACGTCGTTGTTTTCGCGCTGATTCCAGATTATGAGCTGGTTGTGGCAGGCGTTGCGTAGCGCGACTTCGAGGTAACCGAGGTCTTCGAACACTGCAGCGCTGATGCGACTGTTCCATTCGTAGAGATCCAGTGCACCTTCGATGTCGTCTCCGGCCGCGGCCTTGTACGGTGCGAGGCGTTCGGGAGTGAGCAGTGTATTCAGGCTCTGGATCAGGGCTGTGGAACGGTTGGGCATCTCACT
>NZ_JBEORR010000052.1:0-31804 GCF_040302345.1 Streptomyces sp. NPDC126510
TCACCCTCGGCGGACGCCTCTGGTATCTCCAGATCCGTGAGGGCGCCGCCTACGCCAAGGAGGCGTCGGGCAACCACGTCCAGCAGGTCGTCTAGGCGATCAGGAGGACGAGCGATCCGCCGATCGCCGCTGCCCAGGTCGCACCGTCGTAGAAGCCCTTGGTGATCGGGTGGTCCATCCAGCGGGCCGAGATCCAGCCGCCGATGAACGCGCCCGCGATGCCGATCAGGGTCGTGCCGATGAGGCCGCCCGGGTCGCGCCCCGGCAGCAGGAACTTCGCGATGGCTCCGGCCAACAGTCCCAGGATGATCCAGCTGATGATCGTCATGCCGTGAACCTGCCCTTTCACGCTGTGCCCGCACTGTCCCGGGCATGTGATCTCGCTTGCGGCAGGCCCGGCCCGTGCGTCGTACCTCGGTCGTCCCGCGCGCGGCCTCCTCGCCCCGCCCGTTCACGCCGTATTGGTGGGGAGGACGCCCCGCCCACGCCCGTCGGTTGCACTGATCAGTAGGGTGCGACGCATGACAGCCTCCGCTCCCGGACTGCGTCGCACGCTCGGCGTGGGCGACGCCGTCGTCATCGGACTCGGCTCGATGGTGGGAGCCGGGATCTTCGCCGCCCTCGCGCCGGCCGCGCACGCCGCCGGCTCCGGGCTTCTCCTCGGGCTGGCCGTGGCCGCCGTGGTCGCGTACTGCAATGCCATGTCGTCGGCTCGCCTCGCCGCCCGGTATCCGGCCTCGGGCGGTACCTATGTGTACGGGCGGGAGCGGCTCGGGGACTTTTGGGGGTATCTCGCGGGCTGGTCGTTCGTGGTCGGGAAGACGGCCTCCTGTGCGGCGATGGCGCTCACCGTGGGCACGTACGTGTGGCCGGGGCAGGCGCACGCGGTGGCGGTCGCGGCCGTGGTGGCACTGACCGCGGTGAACTACGGCGGTGTCCAGAAGTCCGCCTGGCTGACGCGGGTGATCGTGGCGCTCGTCCTGTCGGTCCTCGCATGTGTGGTGGTCGTATGTCTGGCAGCCGGTGAGGCCGATGCCGGGCGGCTGGACATCGGGGTCTCCGGCGGGGCGGACGGGGTGCTGCAGGCGGCCGGTCTGCTGTTCTTCGCCTTCGCGGGATACGCCCGGATCGCGACCCTCGGCGAGGAGGTGCGAGACCCGGAGCGCACCATTCCGCGTGCGATCCCGCTGGCGCTGGGCATCGCCCTGGTGGTCTACCTGTGTGTCGCGGTGGCCGTCCTTTCGGTACTGGGGGCGGGCGGTCTCGGGGCCACGACGGCGCCGCTGGCCGAGGCGGTGCGGGCGGCCGGGGCGCCTTGGCTCGTGCCGGTGGTGCGGGTGGGTGCCGCCGTGGCCGCGCTGGGGTCGCTGCTGGCGCTGATCCTGGGGGTGTCGCGGACGACGCTCGCCATGGCACGCGACCGGCATCTGCCCAGAGCGCTGGCCTCCGTGCATCCGCGGTTCCAGGTGCCGCACCGGGCGGAGCTGGCCGTGGGTGCGGTGGTCGCGGTCCTCGCCGCCACGGTGGACGTCCGGGGCGCGATCGGGTTCTCCTCCTTCGGTGTACTGGCCTACTACGCCGTGGCCAACGCGTCGGCCTGGACCCTGTCTTCGGCGCCGTCGGCAAGGGTGGTGCCGGCGGTGGGACTGGCCGGGTGTGTGGTGCTGGCGTTCTCGCTGCCCGAGGTGTCGGTGTTCGTGGGGGCGGGGGTGCTGGTGCTGGGGGTCGTTGCGTACGCGGTGCGACGGTGGAGGCGGGCAAGGGCCGGGGCAGGGCAACGGTAGGACCGACTCCACGACGGCCCGGGCCTTCAGGAGCCTCTCGACTCGGGCCTCGCACGGCTTCCGGGCCCGGGGCCTTCATGGCCTCTCGGCTCGGATCTTTCACGGCCTCTCGCCACCGTCTGTCCGGCGCCTCTTATCGTGGCGGACGGGTCGGGGCTCGGAGCACAGCCCGCTCGGCGGGTGTTGTGCGTCTCGGTCGTCACTCGGGTCGGCAAGTGCTCGATCGCGGTCATGGGTTCATCATGCGGGCCGCCGCTGACAGCCGGGCGGGCCTGTGGACAATCCCCGGCCTGTGGACAACGGAGGGTCGGCGGCCTCTGCGTCAGCGCACCGCGAACGGCTCGTTCGTCCGCACGATGTCGCGGCCGAGCGGGAGCAACGAGACCGGGATGAGCTTGAAGTTGGCGATGCCCAGCGGGATGCCGATGATCGTGACGCACAGGGCGATGCCGGTGGCGATGTGGCCCAAGGCGAGCCACCAGCCCGCGAGCACCAGCCACAGCACGTTGCCCACACAGGACGGCGCGCCCGCGTCGCGGCGCTCGATCGTCGTGTACCCGAAGGGCCACAGGGCGTAGACGCCGATGCGGAAGGCCGCGATGCCGAACGGGATGCCGATGATGGTGATGCAGAGCAGCAGGCCCGCGAGCATGTAGGCGAGGAACAGCCAGAAGCCGCTCAGGACGAGCCATATGACGTTGAGTATGGTCCTCACTGGTTCCCACCTGCCATCTTTTCGAGCCGGGCGATTCGTTCCGCCATCGGCGGGTGTGTGGAGAACATCTTCGAGAGGCCCTGGCCGGGCCGGAACGGGTTCGCGATCATCATGTGGCTGGCGGTCTCGATGCGCGGCTCGGGCGGCAGGGGGAGCTGCTTCGTGCCGAGTTCGAGCTTGCGCAGGGCGCTGGCCAAGGCGAGCGGGTCGCCGGTGAGCTGGGCACCGGAGGCGTCCGCCTGGTACTCCCGCGAGCGGCTGATGGCCAGTTGGATGAGCGAGGCGGCGAGCGGGCCCAAAAGCATGATCAGCAGCATGCCGAGCAGACCGGGGCCGTCGTCGTCGTCCGAGCGTCCGATGGGGATCAGCCAGGCGAAGTTGACCAGGAACATGATGACGGAGGCGAGTGCGCCGGCTACCGACGAGATGAGGATGTCGCGGTTGTAGACGTGGCTGAGCTCGTGGCCGATGACGCCGCGCAGCTCGCGCTCGTCCAGCAGACGCAGGATGCCGTCGGTGCAGCACACCGCGGCGTTGCGTGGATTGCGGCCCGTGGCGAAGGCGTTGGGTGCCTCCGTCGGGGAGATGTACAGGCGCGGCATGGGCTGGCGGGCCTGGGTGGAGAGCTCTCGGACCATGCGGTAGAGCGCCGGGGCCTCGAACTCGCTCACCGGACGGGCGCGCATCGCGCGTAGTGCCAGTTTGTCGCTGTTCCAGTACGCGTACGCGTTGGTCGCCAGTGCTACCAGGACGGCGATGACGAGCCCCATGCGGCCGAAGAAGCTGCCGATGACGATGATGAGTGCGGACAGTCCTCCCAGGAGCATCGCTGTCCTGAGCCCGTTGTGCCGGCGGTGCACGGTACGCCCTCCAAGTCGTGCGGCAGGGGGACCCTTGCTTGCTGAATCTGCGGTGCCACTGGTGCCGCGCTCTCACGTCCAGTGGACCCTCCCGTACTGGTCAACGCCAGGCGGGAGGCTCGAGTTCCCTGGTGCGTGCGGCGGCGAGTGTGGACCGGCCGGGTGACGGCGCAGACAAGCGGCACGCGCGCTTGGGGGCGAGTGCCCCGCACGCGCGCTGTGTAAGCGGCCGTCTTTCCGGTGGGGCCGTGGATCCGGAACGAGGTTCAGAAGAGGCCGGTGTCGGTGAAGCGCAGGACCAGCTGGGGTGCGCCGGACAGGGCGATGCCGAGGACACCGGTCAGGGCGATCGCGGCGGTGACCGGTCCCGGGACCCGGTGCTTTTCGGGTTCGCCCTCGGGGGCGCGGAACAGCAGGGCCGTCCACTGGAGGTAGTAGAACAGCGCGATGACGACGTTGACGGCCATGACCACGGCCAGCCAGCCGAGGCCGGCGTCGACGGCCGCCGAGAAGACGGTGACCTTGGCGAAGAGACCGATGATGCCCGGCGGCAGTCCGGCGAGGCAGAGCAGGAAGAACGCCAGGAGCAGCGCGGACAGCGGGCTGGAGGCGTACAGGCCGCGGTAGTCGGCGACTCGGTTGAGGGCCTTCGTGCGGCCTACGAGCGCGGCCACCGCGAAGGCGCCGAGGTTCACGGCGCCGTACATCAGGGCGTAGGCGACGGTGGAGCCGATCGACTTCTCGGCGTCCTCGGAGTACGCGGCGGCGGCGATCGGCACCAGGAGGTAGCCGGCCTGGCCGACGGAGGACCAGGCGAGCAGGCGTACCGCGCTGTACGCGCGCGTGGCCTGCTGGCGCAGGGCTCCGGCGTTGCCCACGGTCATGGTGAGCGCGGCCAGGGCTGCCAGGGCGGGGCCCCAGACGTCGGCGTACGACGGGAGGGCCACGACCGTGACGAGGATGAGGCCGCTGAAGCCGACCGCCTTGCCGATGACCGACAGGTAGGCCGCGATCGGCAGGGGTGCCCCCACGTAGGTGTCGGGGACCCAGAAGTGGAACGGCACAGCGGCCGTCTTGAAGGCGAAGCCGACGAGGGTGAGGACGACGCCGGTCTGGGCGAGGGTGTGGAACTGCCCGTCGACGTGCTGGATGCGGTCGGCGACCTGGGTGAGGTAGAGGGTGCCCGTGGTGGCGTACACGAAGCTGATGCCCATCAGACTGACCGCGGTCGCGGTGACCGAGGACAGGAAGAACTTCAGGGCCGCCTCGGAGGATTTCCGGTCGCCGTACCTGAGGCCGACCAGTGCGAAGGCGGGCAAGGAGGCGACCTCGAGAGCGACGATCAGGGTCGCGAGGTCGCGGGAGGCGGGCAGGAGGGCGGCGCCGGCCGCGGAGGACAGCAGCAGGAACCAGTACTCGCCTTCGGGGAGGTCCTTACGGGCGTCCTTCAGGGCGGTGACCGACAGGAGGGCGGCGAGGAGGGCGCCGCCGAGGACCAGGAACTGGATGACGAGGGTGAAGCGGTCGGCCGTGTAGCTGCACACGGTGGCGTCGCCGGTCAGACAGAAGGTGCTGCGGTCGCCGTCCAGGAGGGGCACCAGCATCAGCGTCGCGGCGGCCAGGCCGGCCACCGATGTCCAGCCGAGCAGGGCTTTGCGGTGGTCGGCGACGAACAGGTCGGCCACCAGGACGACGAGTCCGACGACCGCCACGATGGTGGGCGGGGCGATCGCGAGCCAGTCGACGGACTGGACCAGCGAGGCCGCCAGGGGCTGGGCCGGGGAGCTCATCGGGTGCCTCCTGCGAGCAGCTGCTGGACGGCCGGGTCGCTCAGGCCCAGGAGGGCCCTGGGCCACAGACCCGCGACGACGGTGAGGGCCACGAGCGGGGTCCACGCCGCGAACTCGTAGGAACGGACGTCGGAAAGCGTCTGGGCGTCCTGGGGCAGGGCGCCCATGCAGACGCGGCGGACCACGATCAGCAGATAGGCGGCCGTCAGCAGCGTGCCGAACGCGCCGATCGCCATGAAGGTGAGGAAGGCAGGGCGGCTGAGGCCCTCGGCGGGCCGGAACGCGCCGAACAGGGCCAGCATCTCGCCCCAGAACCCGGCCAGGCCCGGCAGGCCGAGCGAGGCGACGGCGGCGAAGGCGAGCAGGCCCCCGAGGCGCGGGGCCCTGCCGTAGAGGGCGGCGCCGGTCTCCTCGGCGAGAGTGTCGAGGTCGGTGGTGCCGGTGCGGTCCTTCAGCGCGCCGACCAGGAAGAAGAGCAGGCCGGTGATGAGGCCGTGGGCGATGTTGGCGAAGAGGGCGCCGTTCACACCGGTCGGGGTCATGGTGGCGATGCCGAGCAGGACGAAGCCCATGTGGCCGACGGAGGAGTAGGCGATGAGGCGCTTGAGATCGCCCTTCGCGCCCTGCTTGGCGAGGGCCAGGCAGGCCAGCGATCCGTAGATGATGCCGACGACGGCGAGTGCGGCGAGGTAGGGCGCGAAGGTGCGGAACCCGTCGGGTGCGACGGGGAGCAGGATGCGGACGAATCCGTATGTCCCCATCTTCAGCAGCACGCCGGCCAGCAGGACCGAGCCGACGGTCGGCGCGGCGGTGTGGGCGTCGGGCAGCCAGCTGTGCAGCGGCCACATCGGCGTCTTCACCGCGAGCCCGATCCCGATCGCCAGAACGGCGATGATCTGCACGGATGTGCTCAATGACCGGCCGTTGTCAGTGGCGAGTGCCACCATGTCGAACGTGCCCGCCTTGATCCCGATCAGGAGCAGGCCGAGCAGCATGACCACGGAGCCGAGCAGGGTGTAGAGGATGAAGCGCCAGGCGGCCTGGCTCCGGCCCTCGCCGCCCCAGCGGGCGATGAGGAAGTACATCGGGATGAGGACCATCTCGAAGGCGAGGAAGAACAACACCAGGTCGAGGACGGCGAAGGTCGCGAGCGTGCCGGCTTCGAGGACGAGCAGCAGGGCGACGAAGGCCTTCGGGGTGGGGCCTTCCGGCATCTTGAAGTACGAGTAGAGCGCGCAGAGGAAGGTCAGCAGCGCGGTCAGGACCAGAAGGGGGAGGGAGATGCCGTCGATGCCGAGGTGGATGCGTACGTCGAGTGCGGGGATCCAGCTGATGTCCGTGCCGGCCTGCATCTTCGACGGCTGGTCGTGGTCGAAGCCGAGCGCGAGCACGATCGCCGCGATGAGGATCGCGCCGGTGACGGTGACACCGTGCCGGAGGACGGCCTGCTCGGGTGACTTCCCCTTCAGTCCGGGCGGGGCGGGCAGCAGAGCCGCGGCGGCGCCCAGGAGCGGGCCGACGACGACGAACGCCAGAAGGAACTGCATCACGGACTCGTTGATATCGATCACGCCTGCTCACGCTCCCGTGGCGACGAGGACGGCGGCGACCGCGAGGACGACGGCGCCGGCGAGCAGAGCGCTCACATAGGTCTGGACGTTGCCGGTCTGGGCACGCCGTACGGCGGCGCCGAGCCAGCGGGGCAGCGCACCCGCACCGCGGACATAGGTCTCGACGACTTCGCGGTCGAGGAATCTGACGAGGCTCGCCCCGGCCTGGACCGGGCGGACGAAGAGGGCCGTGTACACGGCGTCCAGGTGGAAGCCGGCGGCGGCGTGCCGGTGCAGCGGGCCGAGCAGGAGCCGTCCGGGGTCGGCGGGGTCGGGCGCGTAGGCGATGTCGCCGTAGGCCGGCTCGTGGGTGGCGATGGCTTCCGCCTCGACCTTGGCGGCGTCGCCCTCGGGGTGGGCCGCGACGGCGCCCAGCGGCACGCGGGCCGCGAAGGCGGTGGTGTGCCGCCAGGCGGCGTAGGTGACGATGCCGCCGACCAGGGCCACGCCCGTGCCGAGCACGGAGGTGGTCAGGGTCGGGCCGAGGTCGCGGCCGTCGAACCAGTCGGGCAGCAGGCGGAACGCGAACCCGCCGAGGGCCAGGGACGGCACGGCGAGGACCCACAGCACGACGGTCATCGTCAGGGGCTGCCTGCCGTGGTCGGGAGCTTCGGTGCCCCGGCCGCGGAAGGCGAGCAGCCACAGGCGCATCGCGTAGGCGGCGGTGAGCACGGCCGTGAGCAGACCGGCGACGAGGACGATCCAGCCCGCGGCGGCGGGGGCGTGCTCGGTGTGCCCGGTGACGACGTGCTCGGCGACGCCGAGCACGGCCTCCTTGGAGAAGAAGCCGCTGAACGGCGGGATCGCGGCGAGCGCGAGCAGCGCCACGGTCATCGTCCAGTAGGCGTCGGGGATGCGGTCGCGCAGGTTGCGCATGCGGGACATGGCGGCGAGCGAGTTGGTGCCGGCAGCGTGGATGATCACGCCGGCCGCGAGGAACAGCAGCGCCTTGAAGGCGCCGTGGGACAGGAGGTGGAAGACGGCGGCCCCGCGGTCGCCGACGGCGAGGGCGCCGGTCATGTAGCCGAGCTGGCCGATCGTCGAGTAGGCGAGGACGCGCTTGATGTCGTCCTGGGCGAGCGCGGCGAGCGCCGAGCCGGTCATCGTGACGGCGGCCATGACGGCGAGGACGACCATCGCGGCCTGGGAGGCCTCGAAGACCGGGAGGAGACGGGCGATGAAGTAGACACCGGCGGCGACCATCGTCGCGGCGTGGATCAGGGCGGAGACGGGGGTCGGGCCCGCCATCGCGTCGGGGAGCCAGGTGTGCAGCGGGAACTGCGCCGACTTGCCCGCCACACCCGCGAGGAGCAGCAGTGCGATCAGTGTCGGGTGGTCGAGCCCGCCGCTCGCCACGGTGCCGAGGATGCGGGTGACGCGGAACGAGCCGGCGTCGGTGGCCAGGGCGAACAGGCCGATGAGGAAGGGGACGTCGCCGAGCTTGGTGACCAGGAAGGCCTTGAGGGAGGCGGCACGGGCCTCCGGTGTCTCCCAGTAGTGGCCGACGAGGAAGTAGGAGCAGATGCCCATGACCTCCCAGCCGACCAGCAGCACGATCAGGTCGCCGGAGTAGACGACCAGGAACATCGCGGCGGTGAACAGGGAGACGAGGGCGGCGTAGGAGGGGTAGCGCGGGTCGTCGCGCAGATAGCCGGTCGAGTAGATCTGCACGCAGGAGGCGACCAGGCCGACCAGGACGGCGACGAGGGCGGCGAAGCCGTCGATGTGCAGGGCGAGCTCGATCGGGACCGAGCCGGTGGGGGTGAGTTCCGTGGCCGAGTCGACGGCCGCTCCGCCGCCCTGCCGCACGGCGACCAGCGCGGCGAGCACCAGGGAGGCGAGCGTCGGCAGGACGGCGAGGGGACGGACGAAACCGGGTGCCGTGCGGCCCAGCAGCAGGCCGGCGGCGGCGCCGAGGAACGGAAGGAGGGGGACGAGGACGGCGAGGGTGGTCGTGGTCACGCGGTGGCCTCAGCCTTCTGGGCCTCGTCGGACTGCCCGGCCGGGCGGGCGTCGTGGTCGGGGTCGTCGGGGTCGTGCCGTTCGGCGGTGTCACGGAGCTTGTCGATGTCCGAGGTGCCGCGGTTGCGGTGGACGGCGAGGACGATGGCCAGCCCGATGCCGATCTCGGCGGCGGCGATGGCGATGGTGAACAGGGTCAGGGCCTGACCGGAGTGCAGGGTCTCCCTGGCGGCCTTGCTGAGCCAGACGTCGAAGGCGACCAGGTTGAGGTTGACGGCGTTGAGCATGAGCTCGACCGACATCAGGACGAGGATCGCGTTGCGACGGGCGAGGACGCCGTACAGGCCCGTGCAGAAGAGCAGGGCGGAGAGCACGGCGGGGTAGGCGAGGTGCATCAGCGGGCCCCTTCCTGCTCGGAACGCCCCGAACTGCCTGAACTCTCCGTGATCGTCCGGGAACTCTGGGTGGTTCCCGGGGCGTTCACGGGGGGAGAGCTCGACTCCGCCTTCGCCTTGCGGGACAGGACGATGGCGCCGACCAGGGCGGCGAGGAGGAGGACGGAGAGGGCCTCGAAGGGGAGCACCCAGTTCTGGAAGAGACTCGCGCCGGTGGCCTCGGTGGAGCCGGCGGCGGGGCCGTCCAGGTCGATCCAGGTCGTGCGGAAGGCGTCGACGACGACCCAGACCAGGGCGGCGGCAGCGGCGACGGCCACGGCGAGGGCGGCCCAGCGGTTGCCGGAGTCGGCATCCGGGGAGCGGCCGATGGGGGCCCTGGTGAGCATCAGACCGAACAGGAGGAGGACGACGACGGAACCGACATAGATGAGGACCTGCACCCAGGCGATGAACTCGGCGGTGAGCAGGAGGTACTCGACGGCGAGGCCGCCGAGGGTGACCACCAGCCACAGGGCGGCGTGCACCAGCTGCCTGGTGGTGACGGTGACGAGGGCGGCGCCGAAGGTCACCAGGCCGACGAGGAGGAAGGCGATCTCGACCCCGGTCGGGGAGAGGAAGCCGTTGGTTTGCGCGGCGGCCCCGGTGGCCGGACCGGTCGCGAGGAGAGCGGCGTTTGCGGCGAGCGTCATTCCGCGCCCTCCTGCCCGGGCTTCGGATGACCTGGCTTCGGGTGACCCGGCTCCGGGCGAGTCGGCCTTGGGCGATCCGGCTCCTGGCGATCCGGCTCCTGGCGGCTCGGCTCCCGGCCGTCCGGCTCCGGGCGGTCCGGCTTCGGCTGGTCGGTCTGCTGCTTGGAGTCGCCCTGGGGTCGGGTGGGCTGTTCGGCGGCGCGGGCCTGCTCGTCGGCGTAGGGTTCGGTGGCCGGCGGGGCCTGCTGGGCGGCGAGCTTGTCGGCGGCCTTGCGGGCGGCGGCGAGTTCCTTCGGTTCCTCCGCGCCGGGGTCGAGGGCCGGCGGGGCCGGGACGGTCCACATCCACTCGCGGAGCTTGTCGCGCTCGTGGGTGAGGTCACGGATGTCGGTCTCGGCGTACTCGAACTCAGGGGACCAGAACAGGGCGTCGAAAGGGCAGACCTCGATGCAGATACCGCAGTACATGCACAGGGAGAAGTCGATGGCGAAGCGGTCGAGGACGTTGCGGCTGCGCTCGCGGCCGCCCGGGGCCGCCGGCGGGACCGTCTCCTTGTGGGAGTCGATGTAGATGCACCAGTCCGGGCACTCGCGGGCGCACAGCATGCAGACCGTGCAGTTCTCCTCGAACAGGCCGATCACACCGCGGGTGCGGGGCGGGAGGTCGGGCTGCGCGTCGGGGTACTGCGCGGTGACGGACTTCTTCGTCATCGTGCGGAGGGTGACGGCCAGGCCCTTGACGAGGCCACTGCCGGGGATGCGGGGCCGGGTGGGCGGGAGCGACTCAGCCATGGTTACCGGATCACCACCTTGACGATGCCGGTGAGGGCGATCTGGGCGAGGGAGAGGGGGACGAGGAGGGTCCAGGCGAGCTTTTGGAGCTGGTCCTCGCGCAGGCGCGGGTAGGTGACGCGCAGCCAGATCACGAGGAAGGCGAGGACGGCGGTCTTCAGCAAGGTCCAGACCCAGCCGAGGCCGTCGGCGCCCCAGGGGCCGTGCCAGCCGCCCAGGAAGAGGACGGTGGTCAGGCCGCACAGGACGACGATTCCGGCGTACTCGGCGAGGAGGAAGAGAGCGAAACGGAGGCCGGTGTACTCGGTGTAGGCGCCGAAGATGATCTCCGAGTCGGCGACGGGCATGTCGAAGGGCGGGCGCTGGAGTTCGGCGAGGCCGGCCACGAAGAAGACGATCGCCCCGACGATCTGCCAGGGCAGCCACCACCACTCGAAGGCGTCGAGGATGCCGGGGAGGGAGACGGTGCCGGCCGCCATCGCCACCGAGGCGGCCGTCAGGAGCATCGGCAGTTCGTAGGCGAGGAGCTGGGCGGCGGTGCGCAGGCCGCCGAGGAGGGAGAACTTGTTCGCGGACGCCCAGCCGGCCATGAGCGAGCCGAGGACGCCGACGCCCATGACGGCCAGGACGAAGAAGACGCCCGCGTCGATGACCTGCCCCACGGCTCCCTCGCCGGGGCCGATGGGGATGGCGAGCAGGACGAGGAGGTAGGGCAGGAGGGCGACGGCGGGGGCCAGTTGGAAGATGCGGCGGTCGGCGCCCGCGGGGACGACGTCCTCCTTCTGCGCGAACTTCACGCCGTCGGCGATCAGCTGGGCCCAGCCGTGGAAGCCACCGGCGTACATGGGGCCGAGACGGCCCTGCATGTGGGCCATGACCTTGTGTTCGGTCTGGCCGATGATCAGGGGGAAGGTGAGGAAGACGACGAAGACGACCAGGAGTCGCAGGGCGACGTCGAGCACGTCGTTCACTGCGGGCCTCCTGTGGGGTCGCCGGGGCCGGCGGGGCCGGCCGGATCACCGGTGTCGGTGTCGCCGGGTACGGCGGTGGGCTTCACGTTGCCGTCGGTGGGCTTCGGCTCGTCCGCCGGGTCCGAGGAGCCCGGGGTGTCCGAGGCGCCCGAGCCCGGGGCGTCCGAGGCGGCCGGGGTGCCCGGAGCATCCGGCTCCCCAGGGGCACCAGGGGCACCAGGGGCACCCGGCGAGCTGGTGGGGCTCTCGGGGGTGTCCGAGGGCTCCGGGTTGTCCGCAGGCTCGGAGGTCTGCGGTTCGCCCGACGGCTCGGGAGTGGGCAGCCGCGCTGCCTTCGGCGACGGTTCGGGGGCCGGTTCGTCGAAGGCGGGGCGGGCGTGGTGCCAGGGGGCGTCCGAGCTGCGCGGGGTGCTCGAGGCTGTCGCCGAATCGAGGCCGGGCGTCTCGGGGTCGGGCGTCGCGGTCTCGGGGTCGGGCGTCGCTGGCTCGGGGTCGGGCGTCGCTGGCTCGGGTCCGGGCTGTGGGGATTCGGAGCCGGGCGTCGGGGATGCCGGGTCGCTGGACTGCTGGCTTGCCGATCCCTGCGCCGCCGAGCGGTTTCGGCGCGGCCCCGTCGAAGCCCGGGCAGCCGGCTCACCGGGTGTCGACTGGCTCGCCGAGCCCTCGGCAGCCGTACGCGTCCGACGCGGAACAGCCGGGGCCTGCGCCCCCGAAGCCGGAGTCTGCGCACCGGGGGCCGAAGCCGCCGCGCCCGCACCCACGCCCGGAGGCGGAGTTTCCGTTCCAGCGCCGGACTGGCTCGCCGAGCCTTCCGATGCCGAGCGGGTTCGGCGGGCCGGGCGTTCTCCCGCAGGGCGGGCCGCGGCGCGGGCGGGGCGGTCGCCTGCGGCGCGGGCAGGGCCGCGGGCCGGGCGGGCGGGGGCCGGCGGGAGCTGGCCCTTGAGGGGGCCCCATTCGTTGGGGTCGGGGACGCCGGGGGGCAGCATCTGACGGCGCTTGGGGCCGCCGTGTTCCGATTCGCCCGGCTCCTTCGCCCCGGGCCAGGCCTTGGCGACGCGGGCGGCCAGGACGAAGTCCTTGCGCAGGGGGTGGCCTTCGAAGTTCTCGGGCAGGAGCAGGTGGTCCAGCGCCGGGTGGCCTTCGAAGGTGATGCCGAACATCTCGTACGTCTCGCGTTCGTGCCAGGCGGCGCCCGCGTAGACGGCGACCGCCGAGGGGAGGGTGGGGGCCTCGTGCGGGACGGTCGTACGCAGCAGGAGGCGTCGTACGGGAGAGAGCGCGGCGACGTGGGCCGTGACGCGGAAGCCCGTACCCGGTTCGTCGACGGCGCTCAGCCAGTCGAAATAGGTGCAGCCGAGGCGGTCGCGGGCGGTCTCCAGGGCGGTGATCCAGGCTGCCGGGGGGACGTCGACCGTCAGGACCTCGTAGGACTCCTCGGCCGTGGCGTCCGGGCCGAAGAGTTCCTCGGCGGTGGCGGGGAGCCAGCCGACGGCGGTCATCGCCCCTCCTCCGAGGTCGCCTCCGGTGCGGGCGGCCGCACCAGTCCGCTCTGCAGCGCCGCCGCCGAAGGACGCCCGGCACCGCTGCCGTACCGCTCCCCCAGCGACTCGCGGGCGATCTTCTCCTGGAGCTTGAGGATGCCCTGGAGCAGCGCCTCGGGGCGGGGCGGACAGCCGGGGACGTAGACGTCGACGGGGATGATCTGGTCGACTCCCTTGGTGACGGAGTAGGAGTCCCAGTAGGGGCCGCCGCAGTTGCTGCAGGCGCCGAAGGAGATGACGTACTTCGGTTCCGGCATCTGCTCGTAGAGGCGCTTCACGGCCGGGGCCATCTTGTCCGTGACCGTGCCGGAGACGACCATCAGGTCGGCCTGACGGGGGCCCGGGGCGAACGGGATGACGCCGAGGCGGATGAAGTCGTGGCGGGCCAT
The DNA here is from genome assembly GCF_040302345.1 of Streptomyces sp. NPDC126510. Lineage (NCBI taxonomy): Bacteria > Bacillati > Actinomycetota > Actinomycetes > Kitasatosporales > Streptomycetaceae > Streptomyces > Streptomyces sp. NPDC126510. The sequence continues at coordinate 13,498 of NZ_JBEORR010000052.1, forward strand.
CGACGCGGCGATGAACTCGATCGCGCAGCAGGCGAGGCCGAAGTTGAAGACCCAGAGCGAGTAGCGGCGGCCCCAGTTGAGGACGACCTTCATCGGCTCGGGGGCGAGGCGGGCCAGGGCGCCCAGCCGCTTGGGCTCGGGCAGCAGAACAGGCTCGGACACCGAGGGGTTCACGTCCATGCCAGGACGCCCTTCTTGTAGGCGTAGAGCAGGCCGACCGCCAGGAAGCCGAGGAAGACGAACATCTCGGCCAGGGTCGTCGCGCCGTAGCCGGGGGCGGCGAAGACGGTCGCCCAGGGGAACAGGAAGATCGAGTCGACGGCGAAGATCACGTAGAGGAAGGCGTACACGTAGTAGCGGACCTGAGTGTGGGCCCAGCCCTCGCCGACGGGATCGACGCCGCACTCGTACGTCAGGAGCTTCTCGGGGGTGGGGACCACGGGCCGCAGCAGGCGGCCGGCGCCGAAGGCGACGGCGACGAACAGCACACCGATCACGGCGAGCAGTCCGACGACCGAGTAGGACTCGAAGTAGTCCGCCGCGACGACGGTCGTGGTGACGACGGTCGGTTCCGGCACGTCCGTCCCTCGCTCCCTCAGAATTCGGACCTGGATCCTTCGACGATGCCGCGGCTCACTGGGATGCCGCCGTTCGACGATCTGTACGCACGGGAGTCTAGGCCCTGATAAGGGCAGGGTAAGCAGCCCGTCACCGCCGGGGATACGGGGGTGGGGTTTTCCCCAGTCGATCCTGGCGGTCCACCTCATGGCGCAGCCGTCCGCCGCCGGGCACGCTAACGCATATGACCCAACGCATCCCGTCCCCGGGCACGACGGCGGCCCGATCGGCCGCCGGGCCGGACGACCGTCCGCCGCCGGCCCGGCTCGCCTATGACCGGCATACCTGGAAGGAGATCGCACACCTGCTGGCGAACCTTCCGGTCGCACTGCTCGGTTTCACCTATGTGGTGACCATGCTGTCCATCGGCTTCGGGCTGACCGTCACGGTGGTCGGATTCCCGCTGCTCGCGGCCGGACTCATGGGCGCGCGGCAGTTGGGCAGGCTGGAGCGGGCGCGGGCCCGGGCGCTGCTCGGGGTGCGGATCGAGGAGCCGAGCCGGCTGCGGCTGCGCGGCGGGGGCGGCTTCTTCCAGCGCCTGTGGCTGCAGCTGAAGGATCCGGTGGGCTGGCGCACGGTGCTGTACGAGTTCATCCGGTTGCCCTGGGGCGTGCTCACCTTCACCGTCACGCTGGTCTCGCTGTTCGTGCTGTGGCCGGTGCTGCCGTTCATCGCGCGGGGGCTGACCAATGCCGACCGGGCCATGGTGCGGGCGCTGCTGTCGCCCTCCGACGAGCTGGAGCGACGGATCGCCGAGCTGGAGTCGGACCGGGGGGTCGTGGTGGACACGGCCGCGGCCGACCTGCGGCGGATCGAGCGGGATCTGCACGACGGGGCACAGGCCCGGCTGGTGGCGCTGGCCATGGGGCTCGGCCTGGCGAAGGAGAAGGTGCTGGAGGATCCCGACGCGGCGGCGGCGATGGTCGAGGAGGCGCACGGCGAGGTGAAGCTGGCGCTGCAGGAACTGCGGGACCTGGCGCGCGGCATCCACCCGGCGGTCCTGACCAACCGCGGCCTGGACGCGGCCCTGTCCTCGGTCGCCTCGCGCTGCACGGTCCCGGTGAAGGTGACGGTCGATCTGCCGCAGCGACCGGCCGCGGCGATCGAGGGCATCGCCTACTTCACCGTCTCGGAGCTGCTGCAGAACGTCAGCAAGCACAGCGGGGCGAAGTCGGCCTCGGTGGATGTGTGGCGGACCAGCACCCGGCTGCTGATCCAGGTGTGGGACGACGGGGGTGGCGGCGCGAGCCTCGACGGCGGTACGGGGATGAAGGGCCTGGCGGACCGGCTGGACGCCGTCGACGGGCTGTTCGTCCTGGAGTCACCCGAGGGCGGCCCGACGACGGTCACGGCGGAACTGCCGTGGCGTGACCGGTCCGAAGCCCGGGGGTAGGGAAAACCCCCCACTCAACACGCCGACGTACTCCATGGTCCGCCGGCCTGCGGCGGAGCAGGGTGGAGGTACGGGAGCACAGTCGCGGGACGAGGAGAAGGACGGCGCCGATGGCCACGGAGTACGGACAGGGGTACGGGCTCGACGGTGGATCCGGGTTCCCCGGGAGCGCCGAACGGCGGCACCGGCTGCCGGCCGCGCTGCGGGCGCCGGTCGAGGGCCGCACCTGGCGCGAGTTCGCCCATGTGCTGCTCAGCCTGCCGCTCGGCATCCTGATGTTCACCTACGCGGTCACGATGGTGTCGCTGGGGGCAGGGCTGCTGGTCACGTTCATCGGCATTCCGGTGCTGGCGGCGGCGCTCGCCGGGTGCCGCGGTATCGGGGCGCTGGAGCGGACGCGGGCGCGGGCGCTGCTGGGTCTGGAGGTGGGCGAGCCGGACCCGCTGCGGATGGTCAGGCCGGGGGCGATGGCCTGGATGGGGGCCGTCCTCAAGAGCGGAGCCTCGTGGCGGGCCCTGCTGTACGCGGTGCTGCAGCTGCCCTGGGCGGTGTTCTCGTTCGTCGTCGCCGTGAACGTGTGGGTGCTGGGCTGGGGGCTGCTGACGTACCCGCTGTGGTTCTGGGCGCTCCCGATGCACGCCGGGCCGGACGGGTTCCAGCTGTACAGCGACGGGACGCCGGGTGTCCGCCTCGACAACCCCTTCGAGATCACGGTGACCGCGCTGGTGGGGCTGCTGTTCACGATCGCCGCGCCGTGGATCGTGCGGGCGCTGACGATGGTGGACCGGCTGCTGGTGCACGGGCTGCTCGGGCCGTCGCGGCTGGCCTCGCGGGTGGTGGAGCTGGAGTCGGACCGGGGGGTCGTGGTGGACACGGCCGCCGCGGACCTGCGGCGCATCGAGCGGGATCTGCACGACGGGGCTCAGGCCCGGCTGGTGGCGCTGGCCATGGATCTGGGGCTGGCGAAGGAGAAGCTCCATGAGGACCCGCGGGCGGCCGCGCGGATGGTGGACGAGGCGCACGGCGAGGTGAAGACGGCGCTGCAGGAGCTGCGGGACCTGGCACGGGGGATCCATCCGGCCGTGCTGACGGACCGGGGGCTGGACGCGGCGCTGTCGGCGGTGGCCTCGCGCTGCACGGTCCCGGTGCAGGTCGAGGTCGATCTGGCGGAGCGGCCGGCGCCGGCGATCGAGGGGATCGCGTACTTCACGGTGTCGGAGCTGCTGCAGAACATCAGCAAGCACGCGCGGGCCACGTGGGCCGGCGTGGAGGTGTGGCGGACGGAGAACCGGCTGATGCTGCAGGTCGTGGACAACGGCGTGGGCGGGGCCGAGGTGTCCGGGGGGTCGGGTCTGGCCGGGTTGGCGGACCGGCTGGACGCGGTGGACGGGATCCTGGTGGTGGACTCGCCGGCGGGCGGGCCCACCCGGGTGACCGCGGAGTTGCCGTGGCGGGGCGCGCAGGTGCGGTGACCTCCGGCCGGGGGCCGGTGCCGGGGCTCCGCCCCGGTGACCCGCCAGGGGTTCCGCCCCGTGGCCCCCCGGCCTTCGCCCCTACCCACCACCCGACACCCGACACGGTGGGACAGAAAGCAAGGCCCCCTCGCCCGACCGGTGGGAGCAGACACCGCCCGGACGAGAAGGCACCCCCGGACGGGCAGGCACCGCCCGGACGAGAAGGCACAGGCCGGACGGGCAGGCACCGCCCGGACGGGAAAGCAAGGCGCCGGCCGGACAAGAAGGCACAGGCCGGACGAAGAAGGCAGGGTCGCCTGCCGTCCCCTCCCGATTCCCTCGGACAAGAAGCCGCTCCTACCCCCATCCACCCCCCGGCCCTGAAATGCTGGACCCGTCGCACGGGAGGGCGCGCAGCCGTTGTGGGCTGCGGACGGGCGGCAGCGGGCTGTGGGGGGCCGGACATCGTGGAGGACAGGGTGCGGGTGGTCATCGCCGAGGATTCAGTGCTGCTCAGGGAGGGCCTGACCCGGCTGCTGACCGACCGGGGGCACGACGTCGTCGCCGGTGTGGGTGACGGCGTGGCACTGATCAAGACCATCACGGAGCTGGACGCGCAGGGCGAGCTGCCCGACGTGGTCGTGGCGGACGTCCGTATGCCGCCGACGCACACCGACGAGGGGGTGCGGGCGGCGGTGCAGCTGCGCAAGGCCCACCCGGGGCTCGGGGTGCTGGTGCTGTCGCAGTACGTGGAGGAGCGCTACGCCACGGAGCTGCTCGCGGGATCCAGCCGGGGTGTCGGCTACCTGCTGAAGGACCGGGTCGCCGAGGTGCGGGAGTTCGTGGACGCGGTGGTGCGGGTGGCCGAGGGCGGTACGGCGCTCGACCCGGAGGTGGTCGCGCAGCTGCTGGGCCGCAGCCGCAAGCAGGACGTGCTGGCGGGGCTCACCCCGAGGGAGCGTGAGGTGCTGGGTCTGATGGCCGAGGGACGGACGAACTCGGCGATCGCGCGGCAGCTCGTGGTCAGTGACGGGGCGGTCGAGAAGCACGTCAGCAACATCTTCCTGAAGCTGGGGCTGTCCCCGAGCGAGGGCGACCACCGCAGGGTCCTGGCCGTGCTGACGTATCTCAACTCCTGACGTTCACGATCCCCGACCCCGGAAACCCGGACAAAGACGGACGCATAGCCATACCGAAGTCGTGTCCAAGATGCGAATGACCCGAAGAACGCGACCTCTGCGGTCGTAGTGTTGATCCTGGGAAGGTCTGCGGGAAGGCCTGTCCCGGACAGCGTCCTCGAGGGAGGTCCAGTTCAGTGACCAGCCAGGTCAGTAGCCCAGCGGAGCAGGCCGACGAAGCAGTCGTAGGAGAGCAGCGCAAAGCGACGGGCGCGAAGGACGTACGTCGCCTCGACCGGGTGATCATCAGGTTCGCGGGGGACTCGGGTGACGGCATGCAGCTCACCGGTGACCGTTTCACCTCGGAGACCGCGTCGTTCGGCAACGACCTGTCGACGCTGCCGAACTTCCCGGCCGAGATCAGGGCGCCCGCCGGGACCCTGCCGGGTGTGTCGTCCTTCCAGTTGCACTTCGCCGACCACGACATCCTCACGCCCGGTGACGCGCCGAACGTGCTGGTGGCGATGAACCCGGCCGCGCTGAAGGCCAACATCGGCGACCTGCCGCGCGGCGCCGAGGTGATCGTCAACACGGACGAGTTCACCCAGCGGGCGATGAAGAAGGTCGGCTACGAGACGTCTCCGCTGGAGGACGGGTCGCTGGACGGCTACCACCTGCACACGGTGCCGCTGACCACGCTCACGGTCGAGGCGCTCAAGGAGTTCGACCTCAGCCGCAAGGAGGCCGAGCGCAGCAAGAACATGTTCGCGCTGGGCCTGCTGAGCTGGATGTACCACCGGCCCACCGAGGGCACGGAGAGGTTCCTGAAGTCGAAGTTCGCGAAGAAGCCCGATATCGCGGCGGCCAACATCGCGGCGTTCCGGGCCGGCTGGAACTTCGGCGAGACGACGGAGGACTTCGCCGTCTCCTACGAGGTCGCCCCGGCGGCCACGGCGTTCCCGCCGGGTGTGTACCGCAACATCTCCGGCAACCTCGCCCTGTCGTACGGGCTGGTCGCGGCGAGCCGGCAGGCGGATCTGCCGCTGTACCTGGGGTCGTACCCGATCACTCCGGCCTCGGACATCCTGCACGAGCTGAGCAAACACAAGAACTTCGGCGTGCGGACCTTCCAGGCGGAGGACGAGATCGCAGGCATCGGGGCCGCGCTGGGCGCGGCCTTCGGTGGTTCGCTTGCCGTGACCACGACGAGCGGCCCGGGTGTGGCGCTGAAGTCGGAGACGATCGGCCTCGCGGTCTCGCTGGAGCTGCCGCTGCTGATCGTGGACATCCAGCGCGGCGGTCCCTCGACGGGTCTGCCCACCAAGACCGAGCAGGCGGACCTGCTGCAGGCGATGTACGGGCGCAACGGCGAGGCTCCGGTGCCGGTGGTCGCGCCGCGCACTCCGGCGGACTGCTTCGACGCCGCGCTGGAGGCGGCGCGGATCGCGCTGACGTACCGCACGCCGGTGTTCCTGCTGTCCGACGGCTATCTGGCCAACGGCTCCGAGCCGTGGCGGATCCCGGACGTCGAGGAGCTGCCGGACCTGCGGGTGCAGTTCGCGCAGGGCCCGAACCACACGATGGACGACGGCTCCGAGGTGTTCTGGCCGTACAAGCGGGACCCGCAGACCCTGGCCCGCCCGTGGGCGATCCCGGGCACACCGGGTCTGGAGCACCGCATCGGCGGCATCGAGAAGCAGGACGGCACGGGCAACATCTCCTACGACCCGGCCAACCACGACTTCATGGTGCGCACCCGGCAGGCGAAGATCGACGGCATCGACGTCCCGGACATCGCGGTGGACGATCCCCACGGGGCGAAGACGCTGGTCCTGGGCTGGGGCTCGACGTACGGGCCGATCACGGCGGCGGTGAGGCGGCTGCGCAGGGCCGGGGAGTCCGTCGCGCAGGCGCATCTGCGCCATCTCAACCCCTTCCCGCGGAATCTGGGTTCCGTGCTGGAGCGTTACGACAAGGTGGTGATCCCCGAGATGAACCTCGGGCAGCTCGCCACGCTCATCCGGGCGAAGTACCTGGTCGACGCCCACTCGTACACCCAGGTCAACGGCATGCCGTTCAAGGCGGAGCAGCTCGCCGCGGCGCTGAAGGAGGCCATCGATGGCTGAGACGTCCACGCACGGCACGGGCACCATCGAGTCGCTGTCCCTCGTCCCCAAGGCCGAGGGCAGGCAGTCGATGAAGGACTTCAAGTCCGACCAGGAAGTGCGCTGGTGCCCCGGCTGCGGCGACTACGCCATCCTCGCCGCGGTGCAGGGCTTCATGCCGGAGCTGGGGCTGGCGAAGGAGAACATCGTCTTCGTCTCGGGCATCGGCTGCTCGTCGCGCTTCCCGTACTACATGAACACCTACGGGATGCACTCCATCCACGGCCGCGCGCCCGCCATCGCCACGGGGCTCGCCAGCTCCCGCCGGGACCTGTCGGTGTGGGTCGTCACGGGTGACGGCGACGCGCTGTCCATCGGGGGCAACCACCTGATCCACGCGCTGCGCCGCAACGTCAACCTCAAGATCCTGCTGTTCAACAACCGGATCTACGGTCTGACCAAGGGCCAGTACTCGCCGACCTCCGAGGTCGGGAAGATCACGAAGTCGACGCCGATGGGTTCGCTGGACGCGCCGTTCAACCCGGTGTCGCTGGCGCTCGGCGCGGAGGCGTCCTTCGTGGCGCGGACGGTGGACTCGGACCGCAAGCACCTGACGGAGGTGCTGCGCCAGGCCTCCGCCCACCAGGGCACGGCGTTGATCGAGATCTACCAGAACTGCAACATCTTCAACGACGGCGCCTTCGACGCCCTGAAGGACAAGCAGCAGGCCGAGGAGGCCGTGATCCGGCTGGAGCACGGCAAGCCGATCCGCTTCGGCAGCGATCTGTCCAAGGGTGTGGTCCGGGATCCGCTGACCGGTGATCTGAAGGTGGTCGCGGTGACGCCGGACAACGAGGACCGGGTGCTCGTCCACGACGCGCACTCCCCGTCTCCGACCACGGCGTTCGCGCTGTCCCGGCTCGCCGATCCGGACACCCTGCACCACACCCCGATCGGTGTCCTGCGCTCGGTCGAGCGGCCCGTCTACGACACGCAGATGGCCGATCAGCTCGACACCGCGATCGAGCAGCACGGCAAGGGCGACCTGGGCGCGCTGCTGGCGGGCGGCGACACCTGGACGGTCGTGGGCTGACCCGCCGGACAGCCACCCGAGGCCCGGGACCGCTAGGAGGCGGCCCGGGCCTCGTCGTACGTCTGCCGCGCCTTCTCCACGTCGTCCATCCGGTCGCGCGTCCACTGCGACAGGGCGCGCACCTGCTGGGCGGCCTCGCGGCCCAGGCCGGTGAGGGAGTAGTCGACGCGCGGCGGGATGACGGGCTTGGCGTCGCGGTGGACGAGTCCGTCCCGCTCCAGGGTCTGGAGGGTCTGCGTGAGCATCTTCTCGCTCACGGCCCAGCTGCCGTATCCGCTGATCGTCCGGCGCAGCTCGCTGAACCGGTACGGGCGGTCCAGGAGCGCGATCAGGACGAGCACGCCCCAGCGGCTGGTCACGTGCTCCAGGACCAGCCGGTACGGGCACAGGGCTTCTTTGTCACTTACCGCCATGCCAGTACCTTACTTCAAAGTGGGTACTTTCGAAGAGTTAGCGCCCGCCTTAGGGTTAGTTACAACGCACCCCACAAGGAGAGTCCTCACCATGAGCATCGTCGTCACCGGAGCCACCGGAAACCTCGGCCGTCACGTCGTGGAGCAGCTGCTGGAGAAGGTCCCGGCCGAGCAGATCACCGCGGTCGTGCGCAACGCGGACAAGGCCACCGACTTCGCCGACCGCGGTGTGAAGATCGCCCTCGCCGACTACAACACCCCCGCCTCGTTCGACGGCCTCTTCTCCGCCGGCGACAAGGTGCTGCTGGTCTCCGGCAACGAGTTCGACAAGGGCCGTGTGCAGCAGCACAAGGTCGTCATCGACGCCGCCAAGGCCGCCGGCGTCGCCCTGCTCGCCTACACCAGCGCCCCCGGCACCCTGACCGCCGCGCTCGCCGACGACCACCGCGGCACCGAGGAGATCCTGCTGGACTCCGGGGTGCCCTACGCGCTGCTGCGCAACGGCTGGTACCACGAGAACTACACCGAGAACCTCGCCCCGGTGCTGGAGCACAACGCGGTCGTCGCCGCGGCCGGCGAGGGCAGGCTCTCCTCCGCCTCCCGCGCCGACTACGCCGCCGCCGCCGTCGCCGTGCTGACCGGCGAGGGACACGAGAACAAGACGTACGAGCTGGGCGGCGACACCCCGTGGAGCTTCGCCGAGTACGCGGCGGAGCTGAGCCGTCAGACCGGCAAGGAGATCACCTACAGCGCCGTCTCCCCCGACACCCTCGTCGGCATCCTGACGGGCGCGGGTCTGCCCGAGCCGTTCGCCCGGACCCTCGCCGGTGTGGACGTCTCCATCGAGAAGGGCGAGCTGGTCGTCTCCAGCGGTGACCTGTCCCGCCTGACCGGCCGCCCGACCACCCCGCTCTCCGAGGCCATCGCCGCCGCGCTCAAGGGCTGACACCACCCTCCCGTGCGCCACCCCCGGCTGTCATGACCGTATGCCGATACGGGCATGACAGCCGGGGGCGCTCGGCGTTACCGTCGTGAACGCGGACGCAGGCCAGGCGCGAAGGAGGGGCACGTGAGCGGCAAGCCGAGGGGTGAGCGGCACATAGGACTGCTGAACGGCTTCGCGGCCTACGGGATGTGGGGGCTCGTCCCCCTGTTCTGGCCCCTGCTGAAGCCGGCCGGCGCGGCGGAGATCCTGGCCCACAGGATGGTGTGGTCGCTGGTCTTCGTGGGCGCCGCCCTGCTGGTGCTGCGCCGCTGGGCATGGGCCGGTGAGCTGGTGAGGCAGCCCCGCAAGCTGGCGCTGATCACGGTCGCCGCGGCGGTCATCACCGTCAACTGGGGCCTGTACATCTGGTCCGTGAACTCCGGGCACGTCGTCGAGGCCTCGCTCGGGTACTTCATCAACCCGCTGGTCACCATCGCGATGGGCGTGCTGCTGCTCAAGGAGCGGCTGCGGCCGGTGCAGTGGGCGGCGGTCGGGACCGGCTGCGCGGCGGTCGTCGTGCTGACCATCGGCTACGGCCGGCCCCCGTGGATCTCGCTCTGCCTCGCGTTCTCGTTCGCCACGTACGGGCTGGTGAAGAAGAAGGTGGGCCTCGGCGGCATCGAGTCGCTGGCCGCCGAGACCGCGATCCAGTTCCTGCCCGCGCTCGGCTTCCTGGTCTGGCTCTCCGCGCAGGGCGGCTCCACCTTCGCGACCGAGGGCATGGGGCACGCGGCGCTGCTCGCCTCGGCCGGCATCGTCACCGCGCTCCCCCTGGTCTGCTTCGGCGCGGCCGCCATCCGCGTGCCGCTGTCCACCATCGGCCTGCTGCAGTACCTGACGCCGGTCTTCCAGTTCCTGCTCGGCATCCTCTACTTCCACGAGGAGATGCCGCCGGAGCGCTGGGCCGGGTTCGCGCTGGTCTGGCTGGCATTGACACTGCTGACCTGGGACGCGTTGCGCACCGCCCGCCGGGCCTCCCGGACACTCACCAGCGAGACCAGCGTGCCCAGCACCACCAGCGCGACCGGCACGGCCAGTGCCGCGCGGAACGCCGAGAGCGTGGCCTCCGGACCGGACCCGGTGGACGCCAGGCCGTAGACCGCGGTCACCGCCGAGATGCCGATGGCGGAGCCGAACTGCGTCGCCGTGGCCAGCAGCCCGCCGGCCAGGCCCTGCTCCGACTCGGCCACCCCGTCCGTCGCCGCGATCGTCAGCGGCCCGTAGGCCAGGGCGAAGGCGAAACCCGCGAGGAGCAGCGTCGGGAACATAGCGGCGTACGACCAGTCCATGCCGACCGGCAGGAACAGCGCGTACGCGGTCACGGCCAGGACGAACCCGCCGGCGATCACCCGGGCGTTGCCCCAGCGTGCGACCAGTCTCGGCGTGAGCGTCGGCGCGAGGACGGCGTCGATGCCCATGACGACCAGGGCCACCGCCGTCTGCAGGGACGACCAGCCGCGCAGTTCCTGCAGGTAGAGCGTGACGACGAACTGGAAGCCGAAGAAGGCGCCGAGGAAGAGCAGCGCCCCCAGGTCGGCGCGCACGACCGGGCCCTGGCGCAGCAGACCGAGCCGGACCAGCGGGTCGGGGCAGCGGCGTTCGACCGCGACGAAGGCGCCGGCCAGCAGGGCGGCCGCGAGTCCGGAGGCCAGGGTGAGCGGCCAGTGGCGCAGGCCGTGTTCCAGGCGTACGACGGTGTAGGCGGCCAGCAGCATGGCGCCGGCGGCGGTGATCGCACCGGGGAGGTCGAAGGTGCGCCGGAGCTTCGGCGGGGCGTCCCGCCGGGGGATCAGGCGTACGGCGGCGAGGAGCAGGGCGGCGGCCAGCAGCACGGGGGCGAAGAACACCCAGCGCCAGCCGACCTCGGTGAGCAGACCGCCGATCACCAGGCCGAGGGAGAAGCCGGCCGCGCCCGTCCCGGCGAAGATCAGCAGGGCCTTGTTGCGCTGCGGGCCCTCCTCGTACGACGTGGTGATCAGGGAGAGGGCGGCCGGGGTCATGAAGGCGGCGGCGACGCCCGTGACGAACCGGGCGACGATCAGCATCCAGCCGTCCGTCGCGAAACCGCCGAGCCCCGAGAAGGCGAGGAAGACGGTCAGCCAGAGCAGGAACATCCGCCGCCGTCCGAGCAGGTCGGCGGCGCGCCCGCCCAGCAGGGTGAAGCCGGCGTAGCCGAGCACGTAGCCGCTCATGACCCAGGCCGCGGTGCCGGTGGACAGGTCCAGATCGGCACGGACGGCCGGTATCGCCACCGCCATCATGGCGACGTCGATGCCTTCGAGGAAGATCGTTCCGCACAGAACGAGCAGTAGCGCCCAGGCACGGGTGCCCATGAGTCAACACTCCTCCGGTCGGGGGCGGTTACGCAACCGAGGGTCGGTTCCCTCTTGTAACCAAGGCCCACCCTGCGGCAGCATCGACGGACATGGAAGAAGGCACTTCGAAGTCACCGAGTCACTGCCGGAGCACCGTGGACTACGGCGATGCCGATCCCTTCCAGTGGGACACGCGCGAGGACTGCCAGGTCCGGCAGATCCTCGACCGGATCGCCGACAAGTGGTCGCTGCTGGTCATCGCGCTGCTGGAGAACCGGCGGCTGCGCTTCACGGAGTTGCGCCGGGAGATCGACGGGGTCAGCCAGCGGATGCTGACCGTGACCCTGCGCTCGCTGGAGCGGGACGGTCTGGTGAAACGGACGGTGTACCCGGTGGTGCCGCCGCGCGTCGAGTACGAGCTGACCTCCCTCGGCAGGACGCTGCACGCCACGATCCAGTCCCTGGTGACCTGGACGGAGACACACCAGGAGGAGATCGCGGCGGCCCGCACCGAGTACGACACCCGCGCGGCGGAGGCCGCGGACGCTACGGCTTCGTAGGAGCGTGGCGGGTCCGGTGCACCCGGGCCTTCTCGCGGTTCCCGCAGTGCTCCATCGCGCACCAGCGGCGGCGGCCCGGGCGGGATGTGTCGACGAAGAGCAGGTAGCAGTTGTGCGCGCCGCACTCCCGGACGCGGTCGGCGTAGGGCCCGGTGAACAGCTCGATCGCGTCTTGGGCGACGGTCGCGAGCAGCCGGGTGCCCGTGGCGCCCGGGGCCCAGGAACGGGTGCCGCCGGGCTCGATGCGGGCGATGAGCGGGGGCGCGGCCGCGGCGGTGTTGACGATGTCCAGGTGGGCGGCCCGCAGGGGGCGGCCGTGAGCGCGGTCGGCGGCCAGCAGGAACACGGCGTCGCGCAGGGCGCGGGCCCGCTGCAGTTCCTCCGCGGAGACGGTGAGGTCGAGTCCGTCCGGCAGCCGGCTGCGCCCCGCCCAGGCGATCAGGTCGGCGGGTTCGTGGAGCACTTCCCAGCGGGCGAAGGCCCCGGGGCCGCCCGTCGTCGTCAGTTCCAGGCACAGGGTGCCGGGGTCGAAGCGGTAGGGCTTGCCCCCGCCCGGGACCAGCGTCAGGCCCGGCGTCCGGTCCGGCGTTTCCCCTGCGCGTCCACTCACCTAACCAGTATAAGTGGTTACATGACGCAGACACCCGCATCGCCCACGCCTGTGCACTGGAAACTCGTCATCGACGCCGACGACCCGCACGCGCAAGCCGACTTCTGGGCCGCCGCCCTGAGGTACGAGGTCGAGGACAACAGCGCCCTGATCGGGAAGCTGCTCGGTTTCGGCGCGCTGCCCGAGGAGGCCACGGTCGAGTTCCACGGCCGCCGCGCCTTCAAGGACCTGGTCGCCGTACGGCACCCCGAGGACCCGTTCGAGGAGGAGAGCGGGACCGGACTGGGGCGGCGGCTGCTGTTCCAGCGGGTGCCGGAGGCGAAGACGGTCAAGAACCGGCTGCACCTCGATCTGCACCCGGGCGCGGGGCGGCGTGACGAGGAGGTCGCCCGGCTGGAGGGACTCGGGGCCAGTGCGCTGCGGCGGGTGAAGGAGCAGGGCGGCGAGTGGGTCGTGATGGCGGACCCGGAGGGGAACGAGTTCTGCGTGCAGTGACCCGGGCTGCGGAGGCCGGCCCTCCGTAACGCCCTGGCCGGATAAGGACCTTGACGGAGAGTCAGTACCAGCTTCACCATCCAGGCACCCCATTCACTGTGGGCGGCCCGTGGACACCCCACGGGCCTCCTGACGGAATCCGGAGCCCCCACATGAAGCTCTCCGTTTCCGCGCGCGCCGTCGCCGCGGGCGGCATGGCAACAGCCATGCTCCTGACCGGCGGTGCCGTGGCGGACGCCGCGTCATCCGCTCCCTCCAGATCCGCCGCCGCGCCGGACATCCCCGTGGCGAACGTCAAGACCCACCTGTCCCAGCTGCAGTCCATAGCCACCGCCAACGGCGGCAACCGGGCGCACGGCCGGGCCGGCTACAAGGCCTCGCTCGAATACATCAAGGCCAAGCTGGACGCGGCCGGATACACCACCACGATCCAGCAGTTCACCGCCTCCAGCCGCACCGGCTACAACCTGATCGCCGACTGGCCGGGCGGCGACGCGAACCAGGTCGTGATGGCCGGCTCGCACCTCGACAGCGTCACCTCCGGGCCCGGCATCAACGACAACGGCTCGGGCTCCGCCGCCGTCCTGGAGACCGCCCTGGCCGTGTCCCGGGCGCAGTACAAGCCCACCAAGCACCTGCGGTTCGCCTGGTGGGGAGCGGAGGAGCTCGGCCTGGTCGGCTCCCGGTACTACGTCAACCGGCTGGCCACCGGCGACCGTTCGAAGATCAGCGCCTATCTGAACTTCGACATGATCGGCTCCCCGAACCCCGGTTACTTCGTCTACGACGACGACCCGGCGATCGAGAAGACCTTCAAGGACTACTTCGGCGGCATCGGCGTCCCGACCGAGATCGAGACCGAGGGCGACGGCCGCTCCGACCACGCGCCGTTCAAGAGCGCGGGTGTGCCGGTGGGCGGCCTGTTCACCGGGGCCAGCCGGACGAAGACGGCGGCGCAGGCGGCCAAGTGGGGCGGTACGGCGGGGCAGTCCTTCGACCGCTGCTACCACTCGTCCTGCGACACCACCGCCAACATCAACGACACCGCCCTGAACCGCAACAGCGACGCCCTCGCGTACGCGGTGTGGGGGCTGTCCGAGTAGCCCCCACCCGGGGCGGCGCGCCTACTGCCTGCGGGCGCGTTCGGTGAGGCGGCCCATGCGGGCGCGGGCCGACTCCAGCCGCTCGACCTCCTCGGCGGCCGGGCCGCCCTCGGCGGCGAGCTCCGTCCACAGGCCGATCAGGTCGCGCCCGAGCTCCAGCCCGAGCGCCGGGTCGCGCACCGCCCGCCAGGCGGTGGCCGCGCTCTCCACGTTGCCGTAGGCGGCCTCCGCGTCGCCGGCCCGGCGGTGGGCACCGGCCAGGTCGAGTGACAGGCGGCAGGCGCGGAGCGGATCACCGGCCAAGTAGGCGATGTACGCGGTGAGTTCGCTGAGCCGGAGCACCTCGGGGTGCTCCGGCCCCAGCGTTCCCGACGCCTGCACGAGGGTCTGCTCCGCGAGGCCCGCGGCCTCTTCGATCCTGCCCTCCTTCACCGCCTCGTTGATCCGCGCGATCGGCTCCGCGAGGAGCGCGGGCGCGACGGAATCGCCCGGGGCGGTGAGGGGTTCGTCCCCGAGCACGGCCTCCGCGACGGCGTCGAAGCCGCGGGGAGGCGTGGGCTTGGGGTCGGGGTCGGCGGCGATCAGGGCGTCTTCGGGGACCGGGGCGGGTCGCGGAGCCGGCCGGGCCTCGGGGACGGGGAGCGGCCGCGCGTCCATGGGCGGGGGCGGGCCGAACGCACCGGTGGGCGGCGCGACGGTGCCGGGCGGCATCGCCGGACCGGGGGCCGGGGGCGCGTCTTCCGGCGTGGCTTCCTTCGACTCCGGTACGGCCCGCAGCTCGAACGTCGGTACGACTTCCTCAGTCGGCTGCGGCTCGGGCACGGCCCGCAGCCGGAAGGTCGGGGCCGAGCCACGACCGCGGTCCGGCACGGGACGCAGCACGTGCGTGGCGCTGTCACCGGGCGGGTGCGGCGGCTCGGAGGGCGGGGCCATGGCACCGCTGCTCCGGGCGTGCTGCGGCTCGGGCGGGGTCGTGGCGCCCACGTCTCGGGCGTGCTGCGGCTCGGGCGGGGCCGTGGCGACCGGCTCGGCCGTGAAGTGGCTGGAGCCGTCCGGGTCGACCTGGAGCGGGACGACGTAACCGATGCGCTCGTCGCGGATCGTCGCGAGGACGGGATGGCCGGTGGCGAGGGCGATGTGGTGGAGGCGGTTCAGGACGGCCCGCTGGATCTCCTCGCCGGGAGCCGCGAAGACCGGGACCCCGCCGACGGAGGCGCCGTCGGACATCCCACCGGCTCCCCCGCCCACGTCCGTGCCCGCCCCGGGGACATGGACGTCGATCGGCGCCGCCGGGGTCGCCGCGTGCGCGGCCTGCTTGTGTTCCCGCTTCTTCTCGCGGCTGAGTCGCGACATCGTCCCCTCATTCGGCGCCGTACACCTACTGTCGAGTGTGTCCGCTCGCCCCCGTTTCTCACGTCACCACGGTGTCACAGGCTCGTCCCAAGGGCCGTCGGCCCCGGCGCGGTCGTCGGAGAGGGCATGAGAACCGGGCGTACGAGGGAGGAGAGGAGCATGCGCACAGGCATGCGAAAGGGGCCGGAGATCTGGCTGCGCGGTCCGGTGACCCCGGAGCCGGGGCTGCCGGAGCCCGCCCACGCCCATGCCGCGGCACGACGTTTCTCCTGGGTCGGCACGCACGGCGGCGCGGGCGTCTCCACCCTCGCCGCGGTCTACGGGGGCCATGACAGCGGACGGTCCTGGCCCGGACCCGGCGACCCCCCGTCGGTGCTGCTGGTCGCGCGGACCCACGCGACGGGACTCGACAGGGTCGCCGGAGTGGTGGAGCTCTTCCGTCGCGGCCAGGCCCCGCCGGGGCTCGACCTGGACGCCGTCGTCCTCGTGGCGGACGCGCCGGGCCGGCTGCCGCGCCCGCTCGCCCAGCGGGTGAGATCGCTGGAGTCGGTGATCGACGTGTACCGCGTGCCGTGGGTGACGTCCTGGCGGCTCGGCGAGCCGGGCCACCCGCCGCGCGAGACGGAGGCCCTGGCCCGGCTGACGGGAGCGGCACGCTGACGGCCGTGCCGCTGTCGGCCGTACCGCTGTCGGCCGGGGAGATCGCGGCGGGCGTACGGGCCCGGGAGCTGCGCGCGACCGACGTGGTCGCGGCGGCCCTGGACCGGATCGAGCGGGCCGATCCGCAGCTGTGCGCGTTCGTCGAGGTGTGGGGTGAGGAGGCGTTGCGGCGGGCCGGCGAGGTGGACGCCCTGCTCGACCGGCGGGGCGCGGATGCGTCCCTGCCGCTGGCCGGTGTGCCGATCGCGGTGAAGGGGCGCAACGGGCTGCGTGCGGCGGGTCCGCTGCTCGCGGCCGGTGGTGTGGCCGTGGGTGCCACGTCCGTGCCCGGGCCGGGGACACCGTGGCAGACGTGGGGGCTCGGGGCCCGGGGCCGGACCGTCAATCCGTGGCGGGCCGACCGTACGCCGGGCGGCTCGTCGGCCGGGGCCGCGGTGGCCGTGGCGGCCGGGCTGGTGCCGCTGGCGACGGGAAGCGACGGAGCCGGTTCGGTGCGGATACCGGCGGCGTGGTGCGGGGTGGTCGGCCTGAAGACGACGAACGGGCGGTTGCCGTCGGCCGACCGGACGGGGCTCGCCGTACCGGGGGTGCTCGCCCGCTCGGCGGCGGACGCCGGGCTGTGGTGGGCGGTGAGGGCCGAGGAGCCGGTGGCGGCCGAAGCGGCCCTTCCCGTCACCGCCGTCTGGTCCCCCGACCTCGGGTTCGCCGGACCCGATCCGGAGCCCGTGGCGCTGGCGCGGGCCGCGGTGGAGCGGCTCGAGGCGGCAGGGGTCGTCCGGCTCGGGCGGCCGCGGAGGCCGCTGCGGCTGGCGGACCCCGGGCCGGCCTGGCTCGCCCTGCGCACTCCCGGTGCCGATCCGGCCGGGGCCGAGCGTGTCCGGGCGGAGAACGACCGGCGGCTCGCCGGAGTCTTCGGCGAGGCCGAGCTGTTGCTGACCCCGACGGCACCCACCGCCCCGCATGGCCACGAGGGGCCCGGGGATCACTACTCCACCTCTCTCACCTGGTCGTTCAACCTCAGCGGGCACCCTGCGCTGAGTCTGCCCGCGGGCTTCGGAGCCGACGGCTGCCCGGCCGGACTCCAGCTGGTGGCGCAGCGCGGGCGGGAGGCACTGCTGCTGGCCGTGGCGCGGGCGGCGGAGACACGCGTCGAAGGCTGACACCCGGGCGGAGATCCCAGGTGCACATCCCTGACGGACACCCCTTGGCACATTTACTTGCGTACGCATATGATGCACACGCGTGTAATTGACGTACGCCGAGTTTCCAGAGGGGCACCCCATGACCCGCCGTTTCCTTTTCGTCCTGGGCAGCGCTCGCGCCGAGGGCAACTCCGAGCTGCTGGCCCGCCGGGCAGCCGAGCAACTGCCCCCGGACGTCGAGCAGGAGTGGCTGGACCTCACCGACCATCCGGTGCCGGACTTCGAGGACCTGCGGCACGACAGCGACCACGTTCGCCCGACCGGGGGCAACGTGGCCCGGCTGCTCGACGCCACGCTCGCGGCGACGGACATCGTGATCGTCTCGCCGCTGTACTGGTACTCGGTCTCCGCGCAGACCAAGCGCTACCTGGACTACTGGTCGGGCTGGCTGCGCACGCCCGGCCTCGACTTCAAGGCGACCCTGGCCGGCCGCACCCTGTGGGGCGTCACCGCCCTGGCGCACACGGAGGAGGTGGTCGCCGACCCGCTCGTCGGGACGCTCCACAACTCGGCGGCGTACATGGGGATGCGCTTCGGCGGGGTGCTGCTCGGCAACGGCAGCAAGCCCGGTGACGTGCTGACCGACGACACGGCCCTGACCCGCGCCAAGACCTTCTTCGCGCAGGAGGCGCCCCTGGCCAGGTTCCTGTACGAGGACTGAGCGCTAGGTCGTGTCCGCAAAGTCCCGCCTGCCCCACGACGCCTCGCACGCACTCTCGCCGCACCGGACGAAGACCCAAGTACATCCAGTACGAGGGACTCCGCCCGGCACGCCGAGAGCACGCACCAGACGCCGCGGGGCCCGCCCTCCGGGCGGACGACGGGACTTT
>NZ_JBEORR010000053.1:0-30785 GCF_040302345.1 Streptomyces sp. NPDC126510
CGTATGCGCTCAAAGTGCTGGCACAGTCCTACGCCGAGCACTCCCAGTACCGCCAGGAGTGGCGTCCGTAAGCCGACCAAAGAGACATCCCCTAGTTCGGGTCGGACATGGTGAGCCACCCGGACGTGTGAGCGTAGCCGGTGCCGTCCGACAGATAGGTGCCGTCGGCGAAGGACCAGCTCCTGCCGCCGTCCCTGCTGATGTCCAGCCAGATCCAGCCACGCAGGTCCCAGCCGGAGCCGACGAGCCGACCCCAGCCGTACTGGTAGCCGTTGTAGTAACCGGAGCGGAGTTCGATCCCGATGGTGCCGCGCTGGTTCGGGGCGTGGGTCACGCGGTCGGTGGTGGCCATCACCTGGTCGGTGTTGATCGTGGCGGGTGCGGCGTGCGCGGGTGTGGCGAGTGCCGTGACACCCAGCGCGCCCAGCGATCCCGCCACCGCCGCGGACCCGGCCGACTTCAGCAGCGCCCTGCGGTTCATGGAGTGACTCATGGGTCCCCCTCGTCTCGAAAGTGAAGGTGCTGACCTAGGGAAAGCGCCGTGGACAAGAACCTGGCGACGGAGCGCGTGCCGAGCTCCTGACACATTGTCCTCTGACACCGAAGTTGGATTGTTTGCCATCGAAGTTGGACCGGTCAGGCGCTGCTGGTGTGACTGGTCGAGATAGTTGTCACCTGGTCGTGGTAACTGTCATCGGTGCCTCCGAGGGCCTGTCGATCCCTTGCCGGCGGATCCAAACTCACTCGCGTGGCAGCCTGTTGAGGGGTGAGACTGGCGCGCAATGAATGAGCAATCGGGTGCTGAGGTGGTCTTTTGGACAGCGAGGGGCCGTGTGCAGGGCAGAGGGCCCACTAACGGCGTCACTGCGGTGCTCGGCATCCCGTACGCAGCCGCGCCGTTCGGCGCCCGTCGATTCAGGGAGCCGCAGCCAGCGCCGGCCTGGGGTGGGATTCGGGACTGCACGGCCTTCGGACCCATCTCGCCGCAGTCAGCTGAGCTGCCCGGGGCGCCCGTGTGGCGCCCCGGAGACGAGAATGTTCTCACTGTCAACGTGTGGCTGCCGGAGCACACGCATGACGGCGCGCTGCCGGTGTTCTTCTGGATCCACGGCGGCGCCTACACCTTCGGCTCCTCGGCTCAGCCCGACTTCGACGGCGCGGCCCTGGCCCGCGCCGGGCTGGTAGTGGTCAGCTGCAACTACCGGGTGGGCTTCGAGGGCTTCGGCCATGTGCCCGGCTTCTCCGACAACCGCGGTCTTCTGGACCAGGCCGCCGCCCTGCGCTGGGTTCAGGAGAACATCGAGGCCTTTGGCGGCGACCCAGGTAACGTCACCGTCGCCGGGCACTCCTCCGGGGCAGGCTCGGTCGCCTGCCTGATGGCGATGCAGCAGATCAAGGGGCTGTTCCGGCGGGCCATTGCCCACAGCGTGCCCAATGCCTTCTACACGATCGAGCTCGCAGCGGCGGTCGCCGAGCGGATCGCAGCGGAGGCCAGCGTCGCACCGACGGCGGAGGGACTGCTGTCCATACCGCCCCAGGCTCTGGTGGCCGCCTCCGACAAGGTCGCCGCCCAGTGCAGGGCCGCCCCCGTAGCGACGATCCATGCCTATGACCCGGTGATCTTTCAACCCGTCGTCGACGGCGAGGTCCTGCCCGCGGACCCGCTCCGCCTGATCGCCTCCGGAGCGGCACGGGACGTGGACCTACTCGCATGCCACACGTTGGAGGAATGCTGGTTCCTCCACGCGGTGGGATCCATCCGGGAAGTCACCAGCGAGGCAGAACTGGAAGAATTCGCCGAAGCCCTGCGCCTGCCGGCCAACTTGGTCAACTACTACCGGACGTCCATGCCCGACGCACCGGTGCTCGACCGCTACCTCTCGATGTTCGGCGACGCGAAGTTCGGCGAGTACACCACCCGCCTCGCCGAGCACCACGCGAAGGCTGGCGGCCGGTCCTATCTGGCCCGCTTCGCCCGCAGGCGCGCAGACGCCCGGCCCTGGCACAACGCGGACATCCCCTTCGCGTTCGGCAACCTGGACGCTCTCGGCGCCGACTTCCTCACCGGCGGCCCGCCCGATGAGCTCGACCACGCCCTCTCCCAGCGCATGCTCTGCTCCTGGGCTGACTTCGCCGCCACCGGCGACCCGGGCTGGCCAGCCGTCACCGCCACAACCACGCCGGTCAAGTTTTGGGCGCTCCCCCAGGACGACCTGACCGATGACGACACGTCCCCCTTCCGCACCCAATGGCGGAACGTCAGGTTCGACCTGTTGCACCCAGGGCGAGCGGCAACTGGGCATCGATAGGCAAAGGGGTACCCGAGCCCAGCCAGCGGCCACAAAATCCTGGCCGGTGACAGCAAGCATGGAAATCATGAGGTAGTGACAACAAGAACGACCAAGCGATGACAACTACCCCGCTCAGAACTGGGATGACGTCCAGGTCGCACGTCCAAGCTGGTGACAACTATCCCGACCGGTCACAGCTGGTGAGCTTTTCCTTCTTGCGCCAGTAGGCGCGTTTTGCTCGGCATGAGTTTGAGCAGGTCAGTCGGATCTGTCCGGTGGAACTCCAGGTGAGAGGCCCACCGCAGACGACGCAGCAGTCCGGTTGGATGCCCCGAGGGATGTCCGCGGCTGGCTGGGGCAGGGGTGGGAGGCCCCGATCGATACGACGGTTGATGTAGGTCCAGCGGGCGCAGCGCTTCGAGCAGTAGACCTTGTTGGTGGGGCCGGAGATGAGCGGTGCCTCACAGGCCTGGCAGTTCTTGGCCCGGATCTGCGGCGGGTGAGCTGAGTTCATCCGCCTGCGGTAGGTGGCTTGCCGGCATGCCGGTGAACAGTACTGACGTGGCTGCCGGTGATAGGAGATCCCGTTGCCGCACCCTTGGCAGTTGGTGATCCGTGTGAGTTTCAGCGGCTTGGGGTGCCGCTTGCGGTAGCCCTTCTGACGACAAGCCTGGGAGCATCGCCGCCGCTTCGTGAGGCGGTCCCCGATCGGCAGGGGCTTGCCGCACTCGACGCACTGCTTCCGTTCGAGGACTTCTTGTAGGCGAACCGGGTCGCGGCCGGTGACCCGGGCCAGGCGATCCCAGGACGGGGTGGCCTTCCTGGAGTCGGGATCGCGTAGGTAGGCACGCAGGTAGCTGGGTCTGAGGAAGTTCGCGGTGGCCAGACGCTCGATGAACGCGGTGCGTCCCTCGCCTGCTCGGGGGCGGGGCTGGATAGGGAGCTGTCTGATCGGGGTAGTGCTGCGGGGCGTCGCGGTCACCATGTGTGCCTCGCGTCGGTCAGCAGCCGGGGGGACTGGGCGGCGACGTCGAGGGGGACAGCTTCCAGGCTGTCCTGGGTGATCTGTTCGGTGCCGCTGAGGACGGCGTCGATCGCGGCTCCACGAATTTGGTGGGAGAGCGCGCCGATCATGCCGCCGGTCCGTTTGTGCAGGAGGCGATCGAGTTTGACCAGTGTTCCGGGAGCGTGGCGGTGCAGCAGCAGCGACCGCTCCATGGTGCTGACCAGCCCTTTCCACTCCTGGCCGTAGGGGAAGGGGTGGGTGGGGATCAAGGTGAAGCGTCCGGCGATCTGGGCTCCGCGGGTGCCTGAGAGCAGGCTGCTGTGCTCGATGTCGATGCCAGCGTAGATGAACGTGGCGGCGATGCGTTCGGAGAAGTACTTGAGAGTGTCGGCGACTTCGGCGCCGTGACGGGTGGCCAGCGAGATGTTGTGCAGCTCGTCGACCAGGACCAGACCGGTGCGGGCCTTGGTGCAGACGCCGACGACCGAGTCGATGATGTCGGTGATGTTGAACCGGCGGGTCGTGGGCAGGCCCAGGAAGCGGGCGAACTCGGCCGCGATCATGCGAGGGGTCGCAGCCGGCGGGACGGTGATATAGACGACGGGGATGCGGTCGTCGACGTCCGGATGCCTTGCCCGGTCCTGGAGTTCGTGGGCGAGGCCGAGCTGGGTGATCGCGATGGTTTTCCCGGTTCCGGCCGGGCCGGAGATGATCAGTCCGCGGCGGGCGCTGACCGCGTGCCGGTTCAGCAGGACAAGCCGGCGGCCGCTGGTCACCGTGTGCCGGACCGTGGAGGTCGCCACCACCAGCAGACGGGCGTGATGGTCCAGCCGGTCTTCGTTGTAGCGGTCCAGCTCGGCGCCTGACAGGGCCCCGTATTCGTCCTCGCTCAGCAGCGCGGGCGTCGAGGGCCGCTGCGAGGCGAACGCGCGCCAGCCTTCCCTGGTGGTCAAATGCCGGGCGGCGTCCGTGTCCACGGTGTCCGGCATCGTCATGAACGCCTCCAGGGGTTCTCCAGCGGGTCGAACAGGCCAAGCGGGATGACCTCGGCCAGCTCCTCCGACTCGGCCGGCCCCTTGGTGACGGCTGCGTCCACCGGCTCCGGCTCAGGAACCGCCGGGGGCATAGGAGTCGACGGGCGGGCGGCCTTGGTGCGGGCCGCGACCCGGCGGTCCTTCTTCGCAGCCTTGCCAGTCCGCGGCCGGCCCGGTCCTGCGTGCGCGCGGGTCAGCAGGGCGGCGACGGCGTCGGCGATCTCGGCCTCGGTGGCTCCGGGCAGCTTGCGGGCCTCGTGGTCCCAGGCCAGCTCGCCGAAGGGCGCCGGGACCCTCTTCAAGTGCTTCCAGACGGCCGGCACCCACTCGCCGCGGCCGCGGTGGTTGCGTACCCAGATCCGGGAGACGTCGTAGGGGTCGCGATGGATCTCCCAGAGGCCGCGCTTGGCCGTGACGCCGGAGTGCTGGCGCCGCATCGGATTGAGGTCGGCGCTGTTGTAGGTGCGGTTCTTGATCCTTATGCCGTAGTCGTTGACCACCCGCCACTCGGCTGGCAGCAGCTCGATGTAGTCGTCGCCCTCCAGAGCGACCGGGACGTAGCCGCAGGCCTCCACGAGGGCGGCGTACTTCTCGTTCGGCGTGAACAGCCGGCCTGGGTGGGCCGGGTCGCGCAGCCCGTCGTGCGGCCGGTTCTGCCACTTCGCGACGATCCACTCGTCCAGCAGGTCCTGGAGTTCCAGCAGGGACCATGCCCGGCCCTGGTCCAGGTTCCGGCCGCGGTGTTCGGGGCTGCGGCCGGTGTAGGTGGGCAGGAACTGGGCGAACAGCGAGGCCACCGAGCCGAGCATCCGCTCGATGTGCCCCTTCTCGAACGGCGAGCCCTTGTGGGTGGGCAGGAAGTCGATCTCCAGGAAGCGGCAGGACGACTTGAAGTTCCGCGAGATGAAGACCTTGCCGTGGTCGCAGACGATCGTCTCCGGGACGATCACGGGCCGGGCGGCCGCGTGCTCGAGCCGTTCGTCCAGCGTCAGCAGGCGGCGGTGCGGCAGCACCGACCGGGACATCTTCAACGCGTCGACCCAGCCTGGCCGCATCGGCTCCGGAGTGACGGTGCGGGCCAGCAGCACGCTGGCGTCGACCGACTTCGTGGTGGGCCGGAGCACCGCCGCCGTCAGCGACCGGGTCGCAACGT
Organism: Streptomyces sp. NPDC126510; assembly: GCF_040302345.1. Lineage (NCBI taxonomy): Bacteria > Bacillati > Actinomycetota > Actinomycetes > Kitasatosporales > Streptomycetaceae > Streptomyces > Streptomyces sp. NPDC126510. The sequence goes on from NZ_JBEORR010000053.1 coordinate 5,485, forward strand.
CGATCATGGCCGTGAGCTCGACCTTGCCCACCACCCCGTTGTCCAGCAGGACCAGGACGTCGAGAGGGGTGGAGTCGATCTGCATCACCTCGCCCGGCGCGAACACCGGCAGCTCGCCGAACTCGCCGCTGGCCCCGTGGGCCCGTGACCTGCGGGTCGTGGCCGAGCTGAAGGTGTGCGTGTTCCGGGTGAGCTTGTCCAGCAGCCGGTAAAGGGTCCGCTCGGACGGCAGCTTGACCGCCTCGCCAGCGGGTGTCTGCTGGAGGATCTCGGCAGTCCGCCAGAGCAGGAACGTTCCCCGGCGGGTGGAGGCGTCCGTCGCCTCGGCGATGGCCTGCCGCATGGCCGCAACCACGGCGTCGTCCACGGACCCGAACTCGCGCTTCCTGCGGACTGGACGGTGATCCGCAAGCCCGACGACTCCGTCGGCCTGGTAGCGGCGCCGGTAGTTGGCGACCGTCTGAGCAGCCACTTTGTGCCCGGCGGCGGTCAGCTCGGCGGCCTTCGCCCGCTGCCGGGCCGTCAGCGACCGGTCCGGTCCGTACTCAGGCCGCGGCAACGTCCCCGGCTCGGTTCCGGGCGGCTGCCCGTGCAGCACTTCTAGAATGTGCCCCTCCCACCACAGAGCCTTCTCCACCACTGGCTTCGGGAACGTCTCCAGCAGCGAGGCCGCCGGCAGCGGCTGGCGCACCGGGATGTCGACGACCGCGAAGTCTTCCCCGCGCAGCAGCACGTCCAGCTCGACGCCGACCGCCGACCCGCCCGGCTCGGTCAACGTCACGGTCGTCGTGGTCACGCCGGTCACCGCGTGGACCTGTCCGTCGAAGCGGACCCAGGCCCCGGTCTCGATTCCCGTCGGCCGCCGCATCGGGTTCACCGGCCCCGTTCCTTCCAGACCACGCTGTGGTCATGCAGCAACTCGCCCCGTAGGTCGGCGGCCAGGACACCGGACCACATCAGGTGGAACAGCACCGGCAGCACCACCAGCCGGTCGCCCGCCGCCCGCACCCCCTCCACCAGTGGCGCAGGCTCCTCGAAGACCTCCAGCAGCCGTGCCGCGATCGACCGCCGCAGACACCGGCGCCGCCGGTAGCGGGCCAGCCACCGCACGTTCGCCATAAAGACCGGCTCGGGCGTCCCGGCCCGGACGAACTCCCAGTCCACCGCCTGGCAGGCCAGTTTCATCGCCTCGAAGGACTCAGCGGCTGCGTCATCGACCTGGTCGTCGGCCCGCACGTCCACGACACGGCCGCGGCCGTCGGCGAGCCGGACGAAGTAGTCCGGCGCGTGCCGACGCTTTCGGGTGCCGTCGTGCCAGTGCAGCCAGAACGGCTGCGAGGCGATGCCCACCACCGGCGGATCGCGGTCCAGCAGGATCAGGTGGTCCCGCTCCAGCCAGGATTCGTACCCGACGTGGTCCCGGGCCGTCACGCAGTAGTACCAGCCCGCGAAGCTCTCAACGCCCTTGGCCCAGCGGAAGTCCCGGACCGGCTCAACGGCCTCGAAAGGCGTACTCCACCCCTGCCCCAAGGGCTGTCGGCGTCGCCGTCCTCGTTCAAGAAAGTCCAACTCAAAGGCCGATAACGCGGCGTCCCCGTACGCAAGAGCCGGTGCCCCCACCCTGCCCCCAGCCCCCTCGGTCCAACATCAATGGCAGGAACGTAGTGGTTGTCCAACTTCCATGGCAATCGGTCCACGTTCAGTGTCAGAGGACACACATGTCAGGGCAACGCCTGTCCCCGGTTTCGCGCGGACCTACCGTCACGCGGCTTCTGTCACGGCGCCTCGTCCCCTCGACGTCGCTCCTGACGCAGCACTTCCTCCAGGTCACGGAGCCGGTCCAGGCCCTGCACCGCGCGCCGCATGCGGGCGTTACCGGACAACCGGTGCCGGTGCCGGTGCAGGAAAGCCCAGTACCCGGCGGTGAAGGGGCACGCGTGCGGGCCGGTGCGCTCGGTGGGCCGGAAGGCACAGCCGTCGCACAGGTCACTCATGCGGTGGATGTAGGCACCCCCGGAGGTGTACGGCTTGGTGGTCATCCGGCCGCCGTCCGCGTACTGGGACATGCCGACCACGTTCGGCAGCATCACCCAGTCGTAGTCGTCGACGAAGCAGCGGTGGAACCAGTCGGTGACGGCGGCCGGATCCCAGCCGCGCTGCAGGGCGTGGCTGCCCAGCACCATCAGGCGGGGGATGTGGTGCGTCCATCCGGTGTCCCGGACCTGGGCGAGCACTTCCGACAGGCAGCGCGCGGTGACCGCGTCCGCGTCGAGTTCGCTGAAATAGGCCGGCAGTTCCCGCGTGTGCCCGAGTGCGTTGCCGTGCCGGTACTCCTCGCCGAAATGCCAGTACAGCTGCCAGACGTACTCCCGCCAGCCGGCGACCTGCCGGACGAACCCCTCCGCGCTGTTCACCGGGACGGTGCCCTCCCGCCAGGCACGCTCGGCGCGTTCCACGCACTCGGCGGGGTGCAGCAGCCCCAGATTCATCGAGGACGACAGCAGACTGTGGGCCATCACCGGGTCGCCGGCCAGCATCGCGTCCTCGTACGGCCCGAACGCGGACAGCCGGTGCGCCACGAAGCGGCGCAGCGCCGACAGGGCCTCGCGCCGGGTGGCGGGGAAGCGGCGGGGGCCGTCCCGCCCGACGAACCGCACCCCGTCCTCGCGTTCCCACCGGTCGAGGTCCCGGCGCACCTCGGCGTCGATGTCGTCCTCCCGCGGCCGGTACGGCTCCGGCACGTCCAGTGCGGTGGCGCCGCGCGGCGGCGGCTCGCGGTTGTCGTGGTCGTGGTTGAACCGGCCTCCGGCCGGGCTGCCACCGTCCATCAGCAGGTCGTGCCGCTCACGCACCCAGCGGTAGAAGTTCTCCTGGAGCAGCCGCCGCCCATCGAGCTCCCCGGCCCAGCCGGCGAACTCCTCGCGCGAGACCAGGAAGCCCCGGGCGGGCAGCACCCGCACCCCCGGCAGGGAACGCACCAGCCGCAGCGCCGCGTACGAGGTGGGGTGGCACACGGTCACCTGTGCGTCGCCCACCGCCCGGCGCAGGCCCTCGCGATAGGTCTCCGCCCGCACGTACGTCACCCGCTCACCCAGCTCCGCCGCGCGGTGCCGCATCGCCGAGAGCACCAGATGGGCCTTGGCGCGGTGAGAACGCCTGCGCCGGAAGACCGACCTCGCCTCGATCATCACCACAGACGCTCCCGGGTCGGGGCCGTGCTCACCGGCGGGAGTGAGGAAATGCGGGCCGAGCTGGTCGCCGAAGAGCCAGTGGGGGGTGGACATGGCAAAGCCTTCCGCCACGGGGGAGGTGTACGGGCGATGGGATTTCACCCACCGGAGCGCCACCGGATGCGGTCGACCACTGAGCGTCCCCCGTTCGGGTGCCGGTGCGCGAGCGGGGCCCGGCTGCGCGGCGGCCATCGGGTCGAGGTCGAGCACCTTCGCCGAGAGCCCGCCGGTAGGCCAGTGCGTCGTCCTCCCCGAAACGGCGAACTCGACGCGGTCGCGCTCTCTGCTCCGGTTACATGTACTCGTGCCGCCGCACTGCTGGGTGCGGACCGGTCAGAACAGGCCGTTGCCGTGGGGTAGTTCGGACGGAATCGGCGCAACGACGTCCCAGTGCTCGACGATCTTGCCGTCTGCCACGCGGAACAGGTCGTAGCAGGCGACCGGCACGCCGAACTCGCCCTCGGACTGCGTCAGGACGAACTCGCCCTCGGCGATGACCCTGTGGACCGTCTTGTAGACGAGGTTCTTGCCCTGCTCGGCCCACCGGGCCGCGGCCGCGCCGAAGCCGTCGAGTCCGTCAGCGGCCTCCGGATTGTGCTGGTGGTAGGTCTCGGTGGAGATGTAGTCGGTCAGCACCGAGTAGTCGGCGCCGACGAAGACCTTCTCGGCGAACTCGGCCACCAGGGCGCGGTTGGCTTTGGTCCTGGTTCAGCCCCGGACGGTGCGTACGACGTCGGAGAGGGGTGTGGCGCCGTGGCCTGTGAGGCGGGGCACGGCGTCGCTGACGCCGTCGAGTTCGCCGGACGCGATGGCCGTGTAGGTGGATACCCAGGCGTCCAGCTGCCACGGCGGAACGCCGTAGGAGGCACGGGAGGCGTAGGCCTCCTCGACCGTCTCCGGCTGGTAGGTGACGGCACGTCCGAGCTCCTCGGAAAGGATCACGGCCGCTTCGTCCAGCGACAGGGACTCGGGCCCGGTCAAGTCGTAGGCGATGCCCGCGTGGTCGTCCGGGCGGGAGAGCACCGCGGCGGCCGCGTCGGCGATGTCGTCCTGGCCGACGAACGCGGCACGCCCCTGTCCGGCCGGCCTGCGGATGACGCCGTCCTCGCCGACGAGGTCGGGGACGAACTCCGCGTAGAAGTTGTCCCGGAGGAACGTGTACGCCAGGCCGCTCGCCCGGATGTGCTGCTCGGTGTGGAAGTGGTCGCGCGCCAGAGTGAATGTGGCCTCGGGACTGGCGCCGTAGAAGGAGACGTAGACCAGATGCCGGACGCCCGCCTCTGCGGCGGCGTCCACGAACGCCTGGTGCTGGGCCAGCCGCTCGGCGCTCTCGGAGGCGGACACCATGAAGACGGTCCGGATGCCCGCGAGAGCCTCGCGCACCGCGGCCCGGTCGCCGTAGTCGCCGTGTACGGCCACCGCACCGGGAAGCCTCGGGGCACGGTCGGGGCGGCGGACCACCAGTCTCTGCGACATACCCCGCTCGGCCAGACGCCGGGCGACGCGCCCACCCAGACGGCCGGTGGAGCCGGTGACCGCGACCGTGGGAACGCTTCCCGCAGATCCCGTGGATACCTCGGACATGACGTTGGTGTCTCCTTCCGATGGTGTGGGCAGGATTTCCGCCACGAGCGAGAGCCCGTTCCCTCGCCACTGCGACCAACGTAGGGCGTCACCTGCGGACATGCCGATAAACTTCCGACTGATGATGGCCAAAAACCGACACGGCTCGTCGAAGGAGATCCGCGAGATCCCCTTCGCCGCGCCCGCGGGAACTCCCGCGGGCGTAGAGGTCATGGCCCTGGCCGAGCTGCGCCGTCGCGTTTCCGAGAGCGTCCTGGCCAGCCCCCAACGCCCCGACTTCCATCACCTGCTCACCCTCACGACGGGCGACCTCCGGAACACCGTCGATTTCGACGGCTACGTGCTGCGGCCGGGCTCCTGGCTGTGGGTGCGTCCGGGCCAGGTGCACCAGTGGGGTGACGTCGACCGGGCCGAGGGCACGCTGATCCTCTTCCGGCAGGACATGCTGGACGCGGCCACCGCGACGGCCGCCCGTGTCGACGATCCGCACGCACCCGTCGTCACCACTCCTGAGGCCGACGGCGCCCAAGCCCTGATCATGGCCTCGGAGCACCTGAGCCTCGAGTTCCAGGCGCTCGGGCGGCTGCCGCTGGAGGTGCACAGGGCGGCCCTGCGTCACCTGCTGGCGGTCCTCCTGCTGCGGCTCTCCCACCTCACCGCCCCGGTCGGCGGCCCCTTACCGGAACGGGACGAGACCTACCTGCGGTTCCGGGACGCGGTCGAACGGGACTTCACCCGTACCCGGAGGGTGGAGGACTACGCCCGCATGCTCGGCTACTCGGCGCGTACCCTCTCCCGGGCAACGGCGGCGAGTGCCGGGCTCAGTGCGAAGGAATTCGTCGACCGCCGGGTCGAGCTGGAGGCGAAGCGTCTGCTGGCGCACGGCGACCGGACCGCGGCCCAGATCTCGGACCAGCTCGGCTTCGTCAACCCCTCCCAGTTCAGCAAGTACTTCATGCACCGCACGGGACAGTCACCGATCGAATTCCGCAGGGCGGTCCGCGGGCATGGCAGCCATGACGGGTAGCGGGCCTCCTGGAGTCTCCAGCCGAGGGCTGTCACGGTAATCGGCGCCAACTGGGACACCTGACGCGCCTCGGTAAGATCCTCCGCATTCGGATGCCCTGGCCGCGTCGAGGGCATCAGAGCTCATGGAGGCCGGGTGGTGGTGCGGTTCGCCTGTCGGAACTTCGGACTGTCGGATCTGCCCCGGCGTGGCATGCCCGTAGCCGAACTGGCGAATCACCTGGCGCTCTGGCTGTGAGCCTACGGCGGGTCGTGAGGAGTTCGATCTCCACTCGATGCAGGCGGAGGAGGGGCTGATCCGCATCGTGAACTCCGATGACGGTTGGCGGGTCGGCTCCGTCCTCACCCCGGTCTTCTGGACGTCCCCGGTCGCCTGGGACGCGTTGGTGACTGCGATCAAGGAGTTCGACCGCTCTGTGCGTGAGGGCCTTGCCGCGTTGGGTGTCGACCCTGCCTGATCACGGCGTAGTCGCCGTGCTGCACAGGGCCGTCCACCGCACTGACACGCGTGCCCTGCTCGAATTCGATGCGGAGCCGAGGCCGCGAGATTCGATCTTCTTCATAAGGCATGAGACTGTCTGGTCGTGCCAGAGGCAAGGAGGGGGTGGAGCGGGTTGGAGGCGGCCTTGGCTGCGGCGTCGTCCCCGTTGTGGAAGCAACGTGTTCGTGCCGGGCGTGACCTCGCTTCCTTCGCTGATGTTCCCGAAGCCGCGCAAGTGCTGGTGGGGCTGCTTCTGGACGTCGAGGACACGGCGGTGACCCGGCAGACGGCAGCAGCCCTGGCCCGGGTGGGAACCTCGGCCGCCATAAGGCTCCTCGCTCTCGCGGTTGCCGAAGCCGACGATAACCAGGCTGACTGGCTCCAGACCGGGGTGCATGACGCGCTCATGGGACGGGACGGTCAGCCGGACCTCGCAGTGGCTTGCGCGAAGCTCACGGGGGACCCGGTCGAAGCCGTCCGTCGGTGTGCAGCAGAGATCTCGAAGTGGACACAAGGCGCATGGTGACCGCGTGCAGCGGTCGAGGCTCGCTGGGACGGTGACACTGTGCATGACTCGGACAATCGTCCCTGTCGTCGCCTTACCGTTGCCGCCGACGCCGAGGGCAGCCGCGAGTTCACCGACACCCGCACCTACCGGGTGACCACTTGACGGTCCGCCCGGGTCCGGCCGGCCGTCCCTCAGGTGCAGTTGCCGTTGTCCGAGTTGAAGTAGAGGTCGATCGAACCGCTCCACGTCAGGCACTGCCCGTCGTCGGGGACGTCCTTGTAGACCGGGCCTGCGTAGCTGGAGTATGAGCCGGAGTCCTTGGCCTGGCCGCTGCTGTAGGGCCAGGTGTCCAGCGTGACCTCCATGAAGACGCGAGGACCCGGGTTGGTGCGCACAGTGACCGCGCAGACCTTGCCGGCGCTGCTGTTGTAGGTCACAAACGTTGTGGCGGGGATGGCGGACTGCGAGGAGTGGATCGGCGTAGCCCTGATGACGTCGTATCCGCTGCCACAGGCGCCGTTGTAGCGAGTGGGCGTGGCGGCCGAGGCCGGTGAGCCGGCGGCGAGTGTTCCACCCAGGGCGAGGACGGTCAGGGTGGCGGCGATGGCTGCCTTGCGGCGGTTCGACTTCATGATGTTCCCCCGGTTGTGGTCTGAGTCGATGCGGCGCAGACGGCGGGTCGTTGCCGTCCACGCATCATGAGACCCGGGGTGCTCCACGATAGTTGTGGGGTGTTTCGTCACCGTTCTGTCACCAGTGTCACGGCGAGCTGAGGTGTCGACGCCCGCCCTAGATCTTGGGTCCGGGGTTCCGGGGCTGCCCTCCCATTCGATGGTCGCTCCAGTCGATGCCGTCGTCGTATTCCTTGCTCGACGCGAGCCCGAGGAATCCGAGAAGGGGAGCTGCGATGAGGATTGCTCCGCACAGGCTGCCGATTGCCACGTAGGCTGCCGCGGCGATGACGGCCCAGAACAGGATGTCGCACACGATCCGCGCCCCCAGGGGGGACGGAGCGCGCCAGGCGTGGTAGCGGCGGTACATGCGCACGAACTTGCCGGACGCGCGTTTGGAGCGGCTCTCCTTTCTCTGGCCTGGCATCGCCGTGTGGCCGATACCGTGCGGACGCCCTTTCTTCTTGCCCATGGAGCTCTTCGTCCCTTCGAGTGTTCTTGCCGAGCTCTACTCGACGGCGTGTGCCGAAACCAAGGACATGGCGGTCAGTGCGTCGGCCGCAGCAGCGGCAACCGTGGCGAGGTGCTTACGCAAGGGGGCGCTCCCGATGGTTGAGCGGGTGGGTATCGCCTGCGAAGGACATGCACCCTGGTCCGGTGGTTGCGGAGCAAAGGGACCTTCACCCGTTCGGATGATGCGCGGGTCCGTTCAGGAGGGAGCGTGTCGCGCGACCATGGGCCACGCCGACGACTGGGCGGGGGGCACCGGAGCTGGAAGCGCTCAAGACCCCGGCCGAGGCGTCTGGCGTGGTGATCGGCCGGGAGGCCCGCCGTGCTGACGGTCTGGCGCTAAGAACTACTAACGAAATGATCTTCGAGGTGGTTGGATCAGTCCACGACTGGTGATCTAGGGGTGCGGGGTGGCGCGGCCGAAGCCGTGGAAGTCGACGACGAGCTGTGGGCGGTGATCGAGCCCCTGCTGCCCAAGGTGGAGCGCCGGACCCGGCATCCGGGACGCAAGCGGCATCCGGACCGGCTGGTGTTTGAGGGCATCCTGTTCGTGCTGCACACCGGTATCTCCTGGGAACACCTGCCGCAGGAACTCGGCTTCGGCTCGGGCATGACCTGCTGGCGCCGCCTGGCTGAGTGGACCGAGGCCGGTGTGTGGCGCAGGCTGCACGAGGTCCTCCTCGCCAAGCTGCGCGGCGCGAACGCCCTGGACTTCTCCCGGGCGGCCGTCGACGGCTCCCACAACCGAGCGTTGCAAGGGGACCCGAGACCGGACGAAGCCCCGTCGACCGGGGCAGAACTGGCAGCAAGCACCACCTGATCACCGACGCCACCGGCATCCCCCTCGCCGCCACCCTGACCGGCGGCAACCGCAACGACGTCACCCAGCTGATCCCGCTCCTCCAGGCAGTGCCGCCCGTGCGCGGCAAGCGGGGCCGGCCCCGGCGCCGCCCGGACGTGGTGCTGGCCGACCGCGGCTACGACCACGACAAGTACCGCCGCCTGGTCTGGGACCCGGGCGTGAAGCCGCTGATCGCCCGCCGCGGCACCGAGCACGGCTCTGGTCTGGGCACCCAACGATGGGTCGTGGAGCGCGCGTTCGCCCATCTGCACTGGTTCCGCCGCCTGCGGATCCGCTGGGAGATCCGCGACGACATCCACGAAGCCTTCCTCACCCTCGGCTGCGCACTCATCTGCTGGCGACGGCTGCGCTCACTCTGAGGGGCACTGGGCGGCGGCACATTCGGCTTCCTGGGCTGCCATGACCTCATCGCCATGCTCGAAGGCCCACGCTCCGACTGCGTCGATGGGCGCCAACAAAGTCCGGCCCAGGGCGGTGAGTTGGTAGTCAACGCGCGGTGGCGCTCCGGGGTGTGCCCGCCGCTCCACCAGTCCGTTGGACTGCAAGCGCCGCAGAGTCTCAGTGAGGACCTTGGAGCTGATCCCTCCGATCCGCTCGCGTAGTTCGACCGGACGTCTGGGGCCGTCGCGCAAGGCCCAGAGGACCACGGCGTTCCAGGTGTTGGACAGGAGGTCGAAGGCCAGGCGAGCACGGCAGTCGGCGAGGAAAGCGTCGGTCGTCACGTACCAAATGGTGCCCGACAGGCCCTCTAGCGTCGTTGCGAATGGTCCAAGCAGGTCGTGGGAGGAAATGCGTGATGAGAATCGGCGTACTTGGCACGGGCAACATGGCGGACGCGCTCGCCACCCACTGGGTCCGGGCCGGGCACGACGTGGCCGTCGGAGGACGGGACATGCACAAGGCGGAGCGACTCGCGATGCGCCTCGGGGGCAGCGCGAAGCCTGTCAGCCTGCATGCGGCGGCCGAATTCGGTCAGGTGGTGCTGGCCGCGCTGCCCTTCGGCGCAGGTACGAGCGTGGTGCGGGAACTACGAGCGGTCATGGATGGCAAGGTGCTGATCGACTGTTGCAATCCGATCGGGCCGGGCTTCCGGCTGCTGACACAGAGCGGCCTGTCGGCCGCACAGCAACTGGCCGCGGCGGCACCAGGAACCCATGTGGTCAAGGCGTTCAATCTCTGCCACGAGGACGTGTGGCGTATGTCGCCGCCCATCTTCGACGGGCGCCGACTGGCCGTTCCGGTCTGTGGAGACGACGAAACGGCTCTCGCCCTCGTACACCAGTTGGTGCGGCATGTCGGCTGCGAACCCGTGGCCGGCGGCTCTCTCGAACGAGCCGGACTCCTGGAAGCGACCGCGGCACTCTTCATCGGGCTATGGATCGGCGAGGGGGCCGATGCCCAAGCCATCGCACCCCCACTAGCCTATGCCGCCGGACCGAGAGACGGGGAACCACAAACCACCGAAAAGGCTTTTCGTTAGGAGTTCTAAGGGCGTCGGGCCACGGGCCCGCGCCCCGCTCACGACCACCGACTACCGCGCCGCCGGAGCGAAGGACGTCGAGGTCATTACGCGTCGCGTGCGCGGGAGCGCCGATCGGCACGGCGTCGAAGATACAGCGGCAGCCCGTACCAGCACAGGCCGAACCACAGCATGACGCCGGTGACCAGTACTTCGGCGAGAACTCCGGGAACGACGAAGCGGAGTATCAGCAGGAGGGTGCAGCCGATGGTCAGGGCGAGGAGAACCATGCCGCACATCATCAGGCGGCCTGCGATCTCCACCACGTCGTCCTTCATGCGCTGACCGGACAGGAAGCGGTGGATGGAGACCGGCGCTATGAGCGATCCGGTGGCAGCCGCACCGAGCACCACGGTGGCGACGTAGATGCCGCGGTCCAAGGCCTCCAACTCCCTGAAGAGCGGCGTGAAGGCCACGCTGAGCAGAAAGCCGAACAGAATCTGCACGCCGGTCTGGGTGACCCGGGTCTCCTGCAGGATCTCGTTCCAGCGTCTGTTGACCCGCTCATGGGGCGTTTCGGGCGTTTCCCTGTCCGGCTTCGCATGCGGGCTGTCGTGCCGCGCGCAGCAATCGGTGTTCCGGCCTTCCGGCTCGACGGACTGCTCCGTCCTGGTCATCGCATCCTCCCCATTTCAGAGACACCGTTTGCCCCGCCTGTGAGGGTTCCATGCAGGCGCAGAGGGGGGAGGAGAGGCGCTCGCGGTGGCGAGAGGGCGCGGGGCATGTCCGAGCCGGCCACAACGGTGAGGTGATGAACGGCAGTCGGCGTGCGGCCGTCTTGACGGTGCTCACATGTACAGATCGAGGCCTGTTGCAGGCAAAGTCGTCTCCGCATGATGGGTATGTCCGCAACAGCCACCAAGGGGAGGGCCAGTGAGAACACATCGCTGCTTATTCAGAACCGCCACCCTCGCGGCGGGCATGGTCGTATTCGCTCTTCTGGCACCGGCCCAGGCCGGAGCGGGCGGAGGTCAGCTGCCGACGGTCACGCCTGTCAGCGAGACCCCCGCACTCTACGACGACGAAGCCGGCGGCAACTCCGACGCGGACGATCCGGCGATCTGGCGCAACCCGGCCGACCCCGCCCACAGCCTTGTCCTCGCGACGGCCAAGGAAGGCGGCCTCCGCGTGTACGACCTGGGCGCCCGCTCGGTGCAGTCGCTGCCCGCGCCCGGCCCGCCCGCCGCGGAGGATGCTCCGGGCCGGTACAACAACGTCGACCTCGTCACGGGTCTACGCACCTCCACCGGCCGGGCCGACGTCGCCGTTGTCAGTGACCGCGGCAACGACCGGCTGCGGATCTACCGCATCGACCCCCGGCGGCCCGGCGGCCCGCTGACCGACATCACCGACCCGGCCGCAGCCCCGGTCTTCTCCCACGACCAGGCCGAGATCAACGAACAGCGCACAGCTTACGGCCTCGCAACCTGGCACGACAAGACCACCGGGCGTTCCTACGCCCTGGTCAGCCGACGGGAGCGGACGCGCCTCGCACTGGTCGAGCTCAAGCCGACGGCGAACGGCACCGTCACCTACCACAAGGTCCGCACCCTCGACCTGCCCTCCTCCTTCCGCCTCCCGAACGGCACCACTTGGTCCCCTTGCGCGGAGCCCGGCGAGCTCCCGCAGGTCGAAGGAATGGTGGTGGATCCCGCCACCGGCACGCTCTACGCCGGCCAGGAGGACGTCGGCATCTGGCGGATGCGTGCCGACCTCACCGCCAGGCCGGTCCTGGTGGACAAGGTCCGCCAGTACGGCGTCCCCGGTGTCTACGACGAGGCGACCGAGGAGTGCACGGCCGGCGCAGACCTCGGCTACGGTGGCGAGCGGCTGTCAGCGGACGTCGAGGGCCTGACGCTCTTCCAGGAGCCGGACGGCGACGGCTACCTCTTCGCCTCCAGCCAGGGCGACAACACCTTCGCCCTCTACGACCGCGAGGTCAGCGAGGGCAACGAGTACGAGGGCGGCTTCCGTGTCGGCGCGGCCTCGACGACCCTCGACGGGTCGGAGGAGTGCGACGGCGCCGCCGTCCTGAACGCACCACTGGGCAGCCGATTCCCGAACGGTCTGCTGGTCGTCCAGGACGGTCACGAGACCCCCGAGATTCCTCCCGGCGAGGCAGGCGCACGCACCGCGACCGGCTTCAAGTTCGTCGACCTCGGCGACGTTTCGGACGCCGCCGACCTCTAGCCGACCGCAGCCACCCGGCCTGATGTGACGGGTCGGGGCCGAGCAGCCCCGGACCCTCGGGATGCCTGCCGCGCATTCAGCAGACGGTCCTGCGCCGGCAGCGGCCGACGGCCTCCGCACGCCGAGCCGACCGGTTCGAACACCGCCAAGCCGATGCCGTTGCGGGCGGAGGTGGTCGGCCCAGTGGAACGAGCCCTTAATGGTGATGGGGGCGAGTGCGGCGTACTTCGTCGTTGATGCTCTGCGGCTGCTTGTGCGTATCGGCCCAGGTCGCCAGCAGGGTGAGAGCGTCGGCGCTGGGGGTATCGGGATCCGCGGTGTAGGTGGTGATGGAGACGTACGGGTCGCCGGGCAGTGCGAAGTCGTCGTACGCGAGGTCCATCGTTCCGGCGACCCGGTGGTTGACGATCTTGCGTCCCCGCGAGTGGCGGTGCACGTTGTGCTTCGCCCAGCGGGTGCTGAAGTCGGTACTGCGCGCGGAGAGCTCCCCGACGAGTTCGGTCACCTTCTTGTCCAGCGGATCACGTCCGGCGGTAGCACGCAGGACCGCGACCAGCAGATTCTTCGCCGTGTCGATGTCGGCGTAGAAAGCCTCCGCACGCCGGTCGAGGAACACGTACCTGGCGAAGTTCGGTGGCCGCTCGGACATGTCGAACAGGTCGGCGTACAGCGCGCGCCCCAGGTCGTTGGCAGCGAGGAGGTCGAGACGTCCGTTCTGTACGACGGCCGGCACGCTCATGGAGTCGAGGACCTGCTGTACCGACGCGGTGACGGGGGAGGCGCGCCCCGGGCGCTTGCGGGAGGTGCCGGGTGCGACGTTGCGTGCCAGGTCGTTCAGGTGGGCACGCTCGTCGTCGTCGAGTCGCAGCGCGCGGGCGATCGCGTCCAGGACGCTCTCGGACGCGCCGCCGAGTCTGCCGCGTTCCAGGCGGGTGTAGTACTCGACGCTGAGGCCGGCCAGCATGGCGACTTCCTCGCGCCGCAGCCCCTTGACGCGGCGGTTGCCTCCGAGGTGGGGCAGCCCGGCCTGCTCGGGCGTGATCCGCGCCCTGCGGCTCATGAGGAAATCCCTGATCTCCTGCTGAAGCTCCATGCCTTCAAGGCTAGGTCGCTTGTTCCCGGTGTGGGGGTCCCTGAGAGTGCCTGGAAGGCACGCCTGAGGCGAGGCACGGTGGCCAGGCACCCCAGAAGAACTGTCTGAAGGGAAGTCTGCCAAGTGCGTGGAGCTGTCCTGTATGCCCCGGGCGATGTCCGGGTGGAGGAACGCGAGGCCCCTGCGATCGTCGCACCGACAGATGTGATCATCCGTGTCTCGGCGACGTGCGTGTGCGGATCGGACCTGTGGGATTACCGCGGTGTCAACGACGTCACACAGCCCACCCCGACGGGTCATGAGTACGTCGGTGTGGTCACCGAGATCGGCGACGAGGTGAAGACCATCGGGGTCGGTGACTTCGTCGTCGGTTCGTTCTTCGCCTCGGACAACACCTGTGAGATCTGTGAGGCGGGCTACCAGTCGCGATGCCCGCACGTCGAGTTTGTCGGGGCCGGCGGAGCGCAGTCGGAGTACCTGCGGGTGCCGCTGGCCGACGGCACCCTCGTCGTCACCCCCGGCATGCCGGACGACGACCTGATCCCCTCGCTGCTGGCCGCCTCCGACGTGCTCGGAACGGGCTGGTTCGGCGCCGTGGCCGCCGAGGCCGGGCCGGGCAAGACCGTGGCCGTGGTCGGTGACGGTGCGGTGGGTCTGCTCGCTGTGCTGGCCGCGAAGCAGCTGGGCGCGGAGCGGATCATCGCGATGTCGCGGCACGCGTCCCGGCAGAAGCTCGCCCGTGAGTTCGGCGCGACCGACATCGTCGCGGAGCGCGGCGACGAGGGTGTGGCCAGGATCAAGGAGCTCACCGGCGGATACGGCGCCCACAGCGTGATCGAGGCCGTCGGCACCCAGGAATCGATGATGCAGGCCATCCGCTCCACCCGCCCCGGCGGACACGTGGGATACGTGGGTGTGGCCCACGGGGTGGAGCTCCCGGGCGAGGAACTGTTCTTCGCCGAAGTGCACCTGCACGGCGGCCCCGCTCCGGTGCGCCGGTTCCTGCCCGAGCTGATCCGGCTCATCTGGGACCGCACGATCGACCCGGGCAAGGTCTTCGACCTCACGCTCCCGCTCGAGCAGGCGGCGGAGGGCTACCAGGCGATGGACGAGCGCCGCGCCATCAAGACCCTGCTGAGGCCATGACCCCTCACTCACCGATTCCAGCCCCCTCGCCCAGGATCTCGGAAACCTGGGCAGGGTGCGAAACTTCGTTCTGATTCGACGGGAAACATCATGAACCCCATCTACGACTTCTCCGGCCAGGTCGCTCTGGTGACCGGCGCCGCCTCCGGCATGGGCCTGGCCGCCGCCCGCGCCTTCGCCGATTCCGGCGCCGCAGTGGTCTTGGCCGACCGCGACCACGGTGCCGTCCACGCGGCAGCCGAAGGGATCGCCGACCGCGGAGGGCGAGCGATCGGTGTCGTCTGTGACGTCACCGACGAACAGCAGGCGGAAGCGGCAGTGCGGCGCGCGGTGACGGAGTACGGCCGTCTGGACATGGCGTTCAACAACGCCGGCATCCAGGTGCCACCGACCGACGCGGCCGAGGAGACGGCCGAGTCCTTCGACCGGGTCAACGCCGTCAACCTGCGCGGCGTCTGGGCGGCGATGAAGCATGAACTGCGGCAGATGCGCGAGCAGGGCAGCGGCGCCATCGTGAACTGCTCATCCCTGGGCGGGCTCGTCGGGCTGCCCGAGCGCGCGGCCTACCACGCCTCCAAGCACGGCGTGATCGGCCTGACCCGCAGTGCCGCGGTCGAGTACGCGCCGCGAGGTATCCG
Organism: Streptomyces sp. NPDC126510; assembly: GCF_040302345.1. Taxonomy (NCBI): domain Bacteria; kingdom Bacillati; phylum Actinomycetota; class Actinomycetes; order Kitasatosporales; family Streptomycetaceae; genus Streptomyces; species Streptomyces sp. NPDC126510. The sequence continues at coordinate 20,943 of NZ_JBEORR010000053.1, forward strand.
CATCAACGCGGTGTGTCCCGGTGTCATCGACACCCCGATGGTCGCCGACATGGTCGAGAACCAGGCCGAGGCCATGGCCGGGATCCTCAAGGAGCAGCCCATCGGCCGACTGGGGCGAGCGGACGAGGTCGCGGCAGCCGTGCTGTGGCTGTGCAGCCCCGGCGCCAGCTTCGTCACCGCAACAGCTCTCCCCGTCGACGGTGGCTTCACCGCCCACTGACGCCCGTTCACCGCCGCACGTCACTCACTCACCCTCGCGCCTGGCGCTTACGTGAGGTGCGACGCCGTCTCGACGTTGACGGCGCACGGGCCTGAGGCTCCGGGCGCGGGACCGTACGGGTGAGGCGGCGTTCACCAGGGTCCGTCCGGACCAGGGTGAGGGCGAGGGAGTGGTCGGGTGAGGTGCCGGGCGCGCCAAGATCGTCTCACCCGCGAGCAGCAGCGCGGGACAGCCTCGGAGTGCGGAAGTGGGGGGTGGACATACGGCATCACATCTCCAGTCCCGAGCCGGCTGCCGGGGCCTGTCCGACCCACCCCCCATAGCCGCGAGTCCCTCACGATCTCCGTCCGGCCCATCACACCGCACCGTATCCCGAGCCACTGACAACACGGCTTACCAGGAGGCGAGTGCCGAGGAGCTTGGCCATGGCCGTCAGATGCATGAACCCACAAGCAGCGGCAATGCGGGCAGTGGCACCGGCGTGGGCATGTCTCAGGCCGACCGCGGGCAATGCTGAACTATGTCTACGGATGGCGGCGTTGCGGGAGCCGGAGTGCAGGTCTGCTCTCTCAAGGCCGATACACCTCAGCTGATCTCGCCGGGGACCGCGTACAAGATTGTCCGGTTCCCCTTCGGAGCGGCGGAATCGACGGACCGATTCGAGATGCACCAAGTCGTCCAGCCGGACGGCTACGTGGTCAGTGACTGGGCGTCAGACGACCGTAGTGGCCTGATCTGGCCGTCCAAAGCCGGCTGGGGCCACCTGCACGCGATGATCCAGTGGGAGTCCGCCAGCGGCACGGCCGGCTACACCGAGCTGCGCGACCAGTACGTCCGTGACCCGCTGGGCCTGACGCCAAATCCCAACGACACCACGGCGACCGAGCACCGCACGCCGACGCCCGGCGGCCAGTACTACGTCAAGAACCATGGTGTCTTCGTCGTCCCGGGTACTCCGGTTGCGCTCCGTGTCACGCACAACGACGCAGTCCCGCGTCTGCTGACCTTGGCCGAGTTCAAGCTGGTCATCCACGACGCGGCCTGAGGTCTGTCGCGAGATTGGATCTTTCGCGGAGTCGTCGGGAAGGGCTCCGTCACGGTCCTGCCTCGCCCCGAAAGCCGTGACGGCGACCCGCTGTTCACACGATGTTGAAGCCTCTGTCGGCGTCATATATGTCGACATCGACGATGACCACGGCGGATGGGGTCACAAGGTAATCCACCATGAGGCCCTCGGCCCAGGTCGAGCGGGTTGCGTCATCGTCTCTGTAGGCGAGGTGGGTGCGTGGGCCTTGTGGATCGCCGGCGATCTGGTCGACGACGTGCAGTAACTTCTCACGGTCGTCGGCGGGGAGGTAGTCGCGGAATCGTCCCGCCTGCTCGGTGAAATGAACACATCGCTTCATTGTGGAGGGAGTCTACGGCGGTCAGCTCGGTGGAGACTTGTCACAGCCACTCGTCCGGCCCGGACTCCCACGCAGCACTACGTCGACGAAACGTAGCTGTCGACGCGCTTGCTTCCACCCATAGCGCTGCTGTGTCTCGGGCCCACGAGGTCCTGTGGCTGACCGGTAAGGACCCGTTCGTGCTGGCTGCATTGCGGGAGGCCCCAGGGGCATGCGACGCACTTGGGGCGGAGCGTGAACCTGTTCGCCGCGGCTCGGCAAGTACAGGGTGTGAACACCGACCACCCTGACGCCCATCGACCTCCCCGACGGACGGACTGTCCATGACCGACCTGGCCGGCGGCGACGCCGAGCTCATCGCGGCCTCACTCGCCGAACCCGAGCGTTTCGCGGCGCTTTTCGACCGTCATGCCCCGGCGATCCACCAGTACGTAGCCCGACGGCTCGGCCGGGACGCGGCCGACGACGTCACCGCCGAGACGTTTCTGACGGCCTTCCGGATACGGGCCCGGTTCGACCCCGCCCGCGCCGGAGTGCGGCCCTGGCTGTATGGCATCGCCGCCAAGCAGATCGGCCGGCACCGCCGACAGGAGGTCCAGGCGCTGAAGCTGCTCGCGCACACCGGCCACGACCCGATCGCCGAGAACTGGACCGACTCAGCCGACGACCGCCTCGCTGCCGAGGCGGCCGCCCGCCCGCTGGCCGGGGCGCTGGCCCGTCTCTCCGCGGGTGACCGGCACGTCCTGCTGCTCTTCGCCTGGGCCGACCTCGGCTACCAGGAGATCGCCGAAGCCCTCGGTATTCCCGTCGGCACCGTCCGCTCCCGCCTCAACCGCGCCCGCCGCAAGCTGCGCACCGCGACCGGCGCGGACGGCGGCACCCTCCTCGAAGCTCGCATACACGAAGGTGACCCCGCATGAACGAGCTCTCCGAATTGCGCGGCCTGCGTGCCGACGCACCCCTGCCCGACGCCGACCGACTCGCCGTGCCGCGGGCCCGGCTCACCGCGGCGCTCCGGCCAGAGACCCGCCGCGGGCGCACCGCCCTTCCCAGGCGCCGGATGATCCTGGTCGGCGCTGTCACCGCGGGGGCCCTCGCCGTGACCGCCCAGATCGTAGCGACCCTGCCCGAGGACAGCAGCAGCGCGTCCGCGAGGAAGGGCCCCCGGGTGCTGACGGCAGGTGCCTCCGCCGACGCCCTCGAACTGGCCGCCGCGACCGTCGAGAAGCACCACGGCACCGAACCCGGCCCGAAGCAGTGGGTGTACGAGAAGAGCACCGGCTTCGTCCAGGGCAAGCCGCAGAGCAGCGAGGAGTGGACCCGCTGGGACGGCACCGGGCACGCCAATCTGCCCGGCATCCCCCGGGCCGGCGACCTCTCGGACTTCGACCCGGACGAGCTCCAGGTCTGGTACGGCCCCAACCAGGAGGAGAAGTGGAAGAAGGAGGGCTACGACGACCGCTCCCAGCGGCAGTTCTACCGCTTCCTCGCCACCCTGCCCAGCGACCCCGACCGCATGATGAAGCGCATCCGTGAGGAGCACGCCATCGGCTCCGTCAAAGGGGAGACGCGCGCACAGCGCGACTGGCGGGAGATCGACGTCCTGTACCGGTCGGTGCTGATCCCGCCGAACGTCCAGGCGGGCCTGTTCCGGGCTCTCGCGAAGATCCCCGGCGCCCGGGTGACGACCGGCGTGAAGGACCCGCTCGGTCGCGCGGCGATCGGCGTGAGCGTGACCTACCCCGACAAGACGCCCGCGGGCTGGCAGGGCAAGCAGGAGATCTTCTTCGATCCCGAGAGCTACGCCTACCTCGGGGAGACGGGGAACGACGGGAAGATGGTCAGCGCCCGCGCGACCTGGGGCGTCGTCAACAAGCCCGGCGCCCGCCCCTGAGCGCCGCGAGGGGCGCCCGGTGTGACACCGGACGCCCCTCGTCCGCAAAGAGACACGCTCCACTGGCAGCAGGCAATTCCTGAGTGAGGTCGACGGACCGGTCGGACGCCGGGCAGGGGGCCGGTCGGAGACAGTCCGGGCCGCCTGTCAGGAAGCGCGAGCGTGAGCTGGGCAGGTCGATCGCGGACGGGTAGGCAGGCACGACGACGCTCCTGGTCAAGCGAGTGATCTCGATGCCGGATGAGCAGGTATCGATCAATCCTCGCTGGGCCGCCACAGCCAGCGCAGAGCGTCCGGCAGCAGGACGCCGCCGTGGTTGGGGCTGTGTCCGCCGTCTCCCAGGACGAGACGGAAGTCGTAGCCCGCTTCAGCGAGAGCGGCTGCCACGCGCAGGTTTTCGGCGAGCCAGTTCCACTGCGGCTCATTCCAGTGCAGGTCGCGGTGGCCGCCTTGCATGAAAATGCGCAGCGGCTTGCGGGGAACGCGGGAGACGAGGTCCGGGTAGGGATTGCCGCCCGGCATCTGCGCGAAGCTGGACAGGTATCCGATGACGCGGCGGAATTTGTCCGGACGCAGCCACGCGGCGGTGAAGGCGCAGTTGCCGCCGCTGCTCCCGCCGCAGATGCCCCACTGTTCGGGCGACTGGGCGATGGTATAGCGCTCCGCAACCTGCGGGATGATCTCGGTGAGGAGGAAGGTGACGTACTGGTCGTCGAAGGCGTCGTACTCGTTGTTGCGGTTCTTGGGGTTCTCCGCATCGGGGAAGACACCAGGGTCGACGAACACGCCGATGGTGACGGGGATGTCGCCGCGGTGGATGAGGTTGTCCAGGACGATCGCTCCGCGTACCTCTCCTGCAGGGTCCAGGTACCACCATCCGTCCTGGAACACCGTCAAGGACGCCGGTTCCGCCGGGTCGTACTGTGCAGGCACGTGGACCCAGAATTTCCGGAAGGTTCCCGGGTAGACCTCGCTGTCCCTCCACTCGAACGCGACCGTCTCGCCGGCGGGCACGCCCGGCTGCAGAACGGAATCGGGTCCGTGGACGTAGCGCACGTCCGACTGGTCGATCGGAAGCGGCTGGTAGGGCATCTCGATAGGCACGGGGAGCCACCGTAGGGCGATCACCACCCTTGACCGCAAGGGAGTTTTCGTCGGCAACGTGCTCGTACCAGCGGTGGCGGTGCCGTACGCCGCCATCGCCGGCCGTGGTCAAGATTGTGTGAGCGGCGATGTCCTCCGGGAACGCAGGGCCCACCTCGGTGCCGCACCGGAGCACAGCACCGCCTTTTCCCCGCGGGCCGGCGCTGAGCATGGGCTCGGGCAGGTTCCACGGCAGGATCGCGGCTCAGGCGGCGCTCGTCTTCTTGCGGCGGCCCCCTGCACGGCTGAGAGCGTCGATGAGGTCTTGCCGGCTCATCTTCGACCGGCCGGGCAGATCCTGCTCGGTGGCCCGCTCGTACAGCTCTGCCTTGCTCAGCTGCCGCAGCTCGTCCTTGCCCGCCGCCCGCTCGGCCCGCGACGCGGACGATGCCCGCCCGGCCTTCGGCTGCTCCCCTCTGTCGGCGGTCTTCTTCGATGTCCCCGCGGCAGGCTTGGGTACTGTCTTCCGTGTCGAACCCGGCTGCTTTGTCTTGCCACCGCGTGCCTGGTCGATGCTGCCCTGCAGCGCCTGCATCAGATCGACGACGTCGGTCGCCGCCGGCGCCTGGTCGGCCGCGGCGACCTCTTGGCCCTCGGCCTTCGCCTTCACCAGTTCGCGCACCTTCTCCTGGTAGGTGTCGTGGTAGCGGGAGGGCTCCCAGGACCCGCTGAGGGAATCGACCAGCTGGAGCGCCATGTCCAGCTCCTTGCCCTTGCCGGCACGGCCGGAGGGGAGTCCAGGCAGCTCCTTGTCCGGGTCGCGGACCTCGTCGGCCCAGTGCAGGGTCTGCAGCACCAGAATCCTGTCTTCCGCGCGCAGGGCGGTCAGGTACTGCTTGCCGCGCATCACGAACGTCGCGACACCTACTTTGTTCGACTGGGCCAGGGCTGCCCGCAGCAGCTCGTAGACCTTGGTGTATTCCTTGCCGCGTGGGGCGAGGTAATAGGTGCGGTCGAAGTAGACCGGTTCGATCTCCTCGAGGTCGACGAAGTCGGTGATGTCGATGGTCTGGGAACGGCCCGGAGCGATCTCGTCCAGCTCCTCCGGCTCCACCAGGACGTACTCGCCCTCGCCCACCTCATAGCCCTTGACGATGTCGCCACTGCCGACCTCGTCACCGGTACGTTCGTTCACCCTGCGGTTGCGGATCCGGTCGGCGGTGCCGCGCTGGAGCTGGTGGAAGTGGATGGTGTGGTCCCCGGTCGCGGAGTACAGACCGACTGGCACGGTCACCAGCCCGAAGGTGACCACACCGGTCCAGATCGCACGTGCCATGACCGCCCACTCCGTCCCAAGCCGCGTCGGCCGGCCAGTCGAGGCTCACGCACCGCGCGCCCATCGTCCGGCCGCTACCCAACTGGTCTGTCTCTTATGAGACACCGCAGGTCAGCGGCTCGCACCTTGTGGTCCCGGTCCGCCTGGCGTGATGCCGGGCGTGGGATGAGAGGCCCGGGTGCCGCTCGCCCATACAGGGCACTACGTCCCAGGTGCCCGCGGAGGCCCTGCGATCATGGCGTCCCTCACACGGCCGAGCAGACGGGGACGACTCGGCCGGTGGTACGGGCTTCACAGAACGTTCCCCTGCCGGCCCTTCGCGGTCACGGGGGGAACCGTGCGAGGGTGGACGGACAACGAGATCGGCCGGCCACCTGAGGGTGCCGGTCTTTTGGGAAAGCCGGGCGTTGTCCCCATCCCGGGCACCCGGCCCCCGCCATCGTCGTCCATCCCCTCCGAGGGGGTGCTTCGCCTTTGGGCTCGCAACCCCTGAAAGGGGGCGCACCCCGCATGGACATCACCACCACGGTCGACGGCACGTCCGCACGGATCTCCCCGAGCGGAGAGATCGACTTCTACACCCTGCTCCCGCTGCGAGCCGCCGCTGACACGCTTCCCCCGCAGGTGACCGACCTGCAGTGGGACCTGAGCGGCACGGCCTTCATGGACGTCACCGGCCTCAACTTCCTCTTCGCCCCTGCGCCGCACGACAGCGCCCCGGGCCGCAGTACGACCGTGACGGGACTGAACCGTCAGCCGCTGTGGCTGCTGCTCCTGGCCGCCGAGGTGCGTCCCACCGCATTCGAACTTTCCCGCCTAATCCACGACACGCCACCTACCGATTTCCGGCCCGTGGCCCCTTGAGCAGCCCCGCGTCGGACCCGACGAGCCGCCGATCACCCCGTACTTGAAGGCGGTATACGAGCCCGTACGCCGCGGAGGTTGACGGCGATGACGCGGTCGAACTCGTCGCCGTCCAGGCGGCCGAAGGTGCTCACCGTCTGCTCGACGGCATGGGCGACGTCGGACTCGGCTGACGCTTCCGCTGTTCCTGCGGGATGATCCGCGGCCGCGTACCCTCGGCTGCGTGCCTCGCCACTCAAGGAAGCCCCGCCGACTGGTCGTCGACGGACGCGTCTACCTATGGACGATGCGCCACAGCCACCGAAGAGGCGAAGACGGTCGGTCCGTGGACTGCCGCCAGATCCTCACCCTGTCCCCGCAGCCGGCCGGCACCGGTGGCCCGCTGCGCATCGTCTTTGCCGACGGTCCCGGCCGGTATGTCCCGGGCGGGGCGCCCTTCGGCTCAGGGGATGTGGGCTTCACCCAGGGTGCGGATCTGAACCTGCACGAGCCTGGCGCCGTCCGGGCCCTGCTCGACGTTGCGCTGGCCCGTGGATGGCAGCCGGGGGAGCGGCGGACGGTGGATGTCGACGGCTGGTCCCTGCTGGAGTCGGCGGCGGCCGTGCGAGCCGGCTCCGAGGGCCCGTAGGCGGTGACTCCTTCTCGCCTGACTTCTGATCGTCAGACGAGACGGGCCCACCACGCGTCGCGTCGATCGTCCTTCGTGAGGCGAGACAGCCCCTGCCCGCGGCGCCCGGAGAGCTGCCGGACATGGAGACCCGACCCGACCGCGCAAACCGGGCTCGTGATCGCTCCTGGGGGCGATCACGAGCCCGGCCGCGTACCCCCTCGATCGGCCCGTGACTCAGCCGCTCATGCGCGACCCCTTGCGATCAAGTCCGCCGTCACCGAGGCGGCTGCCGGCCCCTGCGTCTGGGTCCACCGCTGACCTGACCCATACAAGAGCGCCGACCCGCTGAGGCGCTTCGGGCGCTCGATCGGGGCCCAGATTCATGACCTAGGCGTGCCCGGGGCCCTGCCTGCGCTTCCGCACGGGACGGCATGGCACGATCACCAGTCCAGCACAGGGGCGTTCGCCGCGTTGAGCGCCGTGGTTCGGGCACGGTGGCGGCCTGTGGTCAGAACCACCCGGTGCATTCGATGCCGCCGCCCCGGCCGTTTGTGCCGCAGGCGCGCATCACGAGGCCGGCGTCGTTCCACTGGGTGGTGTACGCGTCGTTGCCCGAGGTGACGGTGGTGTAGCCCAGCATCGGGTCCCAGGTCTTCCCTCCGTCGGCACTGCGGTCCACCCAGATCTCGTCGCCGACCGTGCCCCCGGTGATGCGGCCCCAGGCGCACTGGGTGGCGCCGTTGTAACGGAGCTCCACGGTACGGCCGAAGACGGTGGTCGACTTGGCCGTCCAGGCACCCGCGGAGTCGGGCTGAGTGCCGTCGCCGCAGGACGTGTTGTTCTCCGCGCCGGCCAGAGTTCCGCCGATCTCCGGAAAGTCACCGCAGGACGGTACGTCCTTGAGCAACGCCGGCCCTTGGACGAAGAGATTGCTGATCCAGCTGTGGTAGTCCGGCAGGTACGACCAGACGTTGTTCACCATGCCGTCGACCGTGGCCCGCTCACCCACTCGCTGGCACAGCACCCGCACCTGCACGGAGATGCCGTTGCCGTTGGTGAAGTTGATGTGGCTGCCGGTGTTGGAGTCCTGTCGCAGATGGGGCTGGCCCCATGTCTTGTGGTACGAACCGCGACCGTCCCACGTCCAGACCATCGGCACGGCGTCGGCGTGCGGGCGGAACGCGCCCTGGTAGCGGTCCCAGCGGGCGCTGATGGAGTTGACCTGGATCTTCGCGCCGGATTCCGGTGCTTCCACCATCAGCCCGTTGCCGAGGTAGAGCGCGACGTGCGTCGGCCCGAAGCCGTCACGGCCGAAGTACATGATGTCGCCGGGCAGCAGCACGGCCGACCCTTGCGACTTCAGCAGCTTCGTGTGTGCGTACCCCGGCGCCTGGAAGGTCGCCTGGGTCGTGCGCTCTGTGATGATGTCCCGGCCCGTCGCCTTGTACCAAGCCCAGCGCACCAGGCCGATGCAGTCGAAGCTCCAGTACGTCGGGTCCGCGGCGGTTTCCGGGTAGAGACGGTCATATATGCCCTGACTGGGACCGGGCATCCCCTGCGCGTGACCGCCACCCCAGGCGTACTGCCGCCCGACGTAGCGGCACGCGACCTGGACGGCCGCCTGCGCCGCCTGGCTCGCGCCGGACTGCAGCGGCGCGCATCCCGTGGCGGCGGTCGCCGGAGCGGCCGAGGCGACCGGCAGACCGAGACCCACCACCGCCACGAGCGCGGCCAGCAGCAGCCCTACCCGGCGACCCCATGACCGCTCACCCCGCCCGGCTTTCGCCATTCCCCATGATCTGCGCACTCTGTCCACGGCATTCCCCCTGGTCTCGGTCGTCTCCCGCGAACGTACGCACTCTGCTGCCTACCGGGCCCTGACACCTGTCAGGACGTGACACGCACACCCGCTCCGTAGGGTCTGCGGTCATCACCCGATCTCACAGCGGAGGATCCCTTCCATGCGCACCAAACTGAGACGCGCCGCCGCACTGGCCTTCGCCGGCGTGACCGCGGTCGTCGTCGCGACCGGCACCGCACAGGCCAAGTCGGCCGACACCTGGGCAGGTTGCCCGTACGGCGCGGTCTGCATCTACCCGCAGAACCAGAACCCGGCCGTATCGCCGAGCCACATCTACTGGACCTACGGCGCCCACAACCTCAGCAACCAGGTGGGCAACCACTGGGTGCTGAACAACCAGTACGACGGTGCGGTGGTCGAGCTCTGTCTCAGTTACAACGCGAACGACTGCACCTCGTCGATCGCGGCAGAACACGGCGAGTACCGAGACCTGGGGCCCATCAACTCACTGCATCTGAGGCCGCACTACAACTAAAAGAGCGTTTTGTCCCAGCGGGGTTGTTTCGTTCGAGGTTCAGGTGTCGCGCCAGTTCGGGGTGGATTCGCGGGTGAGTCGTCGGCTTATGAGG
>NZ_JBEORR010000054.1:0-28477 GCF_040302345.1 Streptomyces sp. NPDC126510
CGGATCATGTTCAGGACCTCCTGCGACCCCGCGGACACCGAGCGGACCGCGGCAGCGGCGGACGTGGACGCCTTCGTCCGCCGGGCCGCCGCGCGCGCCCGCCCCGACGCCGACCCTGACGCCCTGGGCGTGGCGTGCTGGGCGCTGCTCCACGGGCTCGCCTTCCTCTATCTGGAGGGCAAGTTGCCGACGGACCCCCCGGCCGCGGTCGACGCACGCGTCCGCACATCAGTCGGAGCCCTGATCGACGCACGACGGCCCGGCTGCTGACGCGGTTCCACCGCCGGGATGTCGGCTGAACCGGGGGCGGGGCGAGCCGGACCCGGATTCGACCGAGGGCTTGAGGGGCCAGGACTCCCAACGGGGAGCGGACCTGGCCGAACGCGGCCGAGTGGACGGGAAAGATTTGGTGGATCCCGCCCCCAGAGGTCGGCGGCAGGCCGCCGCGCGGGCCGTGCTCAGTGGCCGCGCCCGGGCCCGGGCCAAGTCCGGCGACGGTCCGGTGCACAGCGCCCGGATCTTCAAGCTCGCCAAGGACTCCGCGGTCAAGGCCCGTACCCAGGCGATCAACCAGCTCAAAGCCGTCCTGGTCATCGCCGATCCCGCAGTGCGGGAACGACTGTCGAGCCTGGGCGACCGCGAGCTGTTCCGCACCTGCGCACGCCTCGGACCAGGCGACGGCGAGGACGGCGAGAACGCGGTGGCCCAGGCCACCCACATGACCCTGAGAATGCTCGCCGAGCGCATCGAACAGCTCACCGGGCACATCAATGAGCTGAACCAACGCCTGACCCAGCTCGTCGAACACCACGCCCCACAGCTACTCGTACCGGTGGGCATCGGCCCGGATAGCGCAGTCACCCTGCTGATCACCATGGGGGACAACCCCGAGCGACTGAACACCGAGGCGTCCTTTGCTGCCCTTTGCGGAGTCAGCCCCATCGAGTACTCCTCCGGCCGTCGGAGCACGCGCCGGCTCAACTACGGCGGCGACCGGGGCTCGATTCATGGAAAATCCGACCTGGGGATCGGATCCCCGGCAAGATCAACGAGGCGCTGGGGCTCGTAGACACCGTCATGGTCTTCTGGTCCGCCAACTCTTCGAAGTCCCCTTGGGTGAACACAGAGTGGGAGGCCGCCCTCACACGGCGACTGCGGGATGACTCTGTCCGCGTCATCCCGGTTGTCCTCGACGACACCCCGCTTCCGCCGCTCCTTGAGCCGATCATGTGGGTTTCCATTGTTGACGGTGATGTCGATCGAGCTGCTCGGGAACTCGTAGGTGTGGACTCCCAAGCAGAACTCGTGAAGACGATGCAGCGGACGGTTGAGTTGTCCGGACTGGAGTACAGGTACTTCCATGGGTTCGGCGTCATCGTTGGCTGTCCCCGGTGCGGAGCTCCAAGTTCAAAGCTGGAAGGCTGGAGCGCCGTTGATCACGCCCGAGACGACATGTACGCGGGAGTTCGGTGTACTGAATGTGGGTGGGACGAGGGCGGCGAAGTCTGACTACACCGCGCGCACCGCACAGAGTTTTGTCGGGGCCCGTTCCCGCAGGCGCGTGAGGGAACGGGCATGTGCCTTCAGGCGTGTGGTACGGGCTGTTCGAGGCCGGCCTCCGGCGCTGCTGCGTCCGCCCAGGGCGGGTTCGCACCGGGAACGGAGCAGGTCAGGGCGGCGACGCGGGCGCCGAAAGAGCAGGCGTCGGTGACGTCTTCGAGGCTCAGCCCGTCGAGTCTGCCTCCGAGGTGTCCGAGGGCGGCGAGGCGGTGCAGTAGGCCCGCGGTGAAGGAGTCCCCGGCGCCGACGGTGTCCACGACATCCACAGCCGGGGCCGGGACGGTGACACGGAGGCCGTCGAGGGAGGCGAGGGCGCCGCGCCCGCCGAGGGTGATGACGACGAGGCGTACGCCGCCGGCGTGCCAGATGTCGCAGGCGTCTTCGGGGCTGGTGCCGGGAAGGAGCAGAGTGAGGTCGTCCTCGCTGAGGCGGAGGATGTCGGCGAGGGCGCACCAGTGGGGGAGTCGTTCGCGGTAGGCGGAGGGCGGTACGAGCAGGGGGCGGACGTTGGGGTCGATGGACACGGTGAGGTACTCGCGTGCCTTGGCGAGGTGGTCCTCGATGCGGCTGCTGCCGGGTTGGCGTATCAGCGCCAGGGAGCCGGTGTGCAGGCAGGCCGAGTCGGTCCACTGGGCGGTGGCGAGTTCGTCTTCGGTCCACTGCCAGTCGGCGGCGCTGTCGGCGTAGAAGGTGTAGGTGGCCTGGCCGGCCTCGTCGAGGTCGGCGACGGCGAGCGTACTGGGCTCGGAGGCGGTCACGCTGCCGGTCAGGTCGACGCCGGAGTCGCTGAGACGGGCCCGGAAGAGCGTGCCGAAGGCGTCGTGCGAGAACCGCCCGAGGAAGCGGGTGGGCGTGCCGAGCCGGGCGAGGGCGACCGCCGTGTTGGCGGGGCCGCCACCTGGCAGGGCGCGCAGCACGAGTTCGTTCGAGCCGGATCGGGCGGTGTCGGTGAAGGCGTCGGCGACGCACTCGCCAAGGACGGTGACGCCGCATGGGGACTGGAGTCGGGCCATGGTGATGAGGTCTGCCTCTCTCAGGAAGGACGCGGGTCTGCCCCGACCCGCGCGTGGGACCGGCCGGTGCGGGTGCCCCGCGTCCGTACCGGCGAGGGGCACCGGGCCGGTGGCCTGATGCAGCCCTTGCGTAGGTATTGACATGCCACTCAAGACGGACGTAACTTCCCTGCCACATGGAAGTAACGCGCGTTATTAAAGCGCGAAACCGGAGGGGATGTCTCGCCTCCGTCCGGCCGAAGGGAACTGAAAGTGGCCACGAACAAGTCGCAGCGCGTGACCATGAGCGATGTGGCTCGCCGCGCGGGTGTCTCGCGGACCACGGTCTCCTTCGTCCTCAATGACAAGCCCGGTGCCGCCATCCCCGACGAGACCCGTCGGCGGATCCTGGAGGCGATCGACGAGCTGGGCTACCGGCCCAACGCCGGGGCGCGGGCGCTTGCCGCCAACCGCAGCGGCTGGTTCGGTCTGATTACCGAGATCGTGACCGGCCCCTTCGCCGCGGAGGTGATCACAGGCGCGCAGAGCCGCGCCTGGGGCGACCGGCGGTTCCTGCTGATCGCCGCGAGCGAGGGCGATCCCGTCCAGGAGGCCGCCGCGCTTGACCAGATGCTGGAACACCGCGTGGAAGGGCTGCTGTACGCCACGACCTGGCACCGGGCCGTCAGCCTGCCGAAGGCCGCCCGCGAGGTGCCGACGGTACTCGTCAACTGCTACGACGCGGCAGGAGAGCTGCCGTGCATCCTGCCCGACGAGGTGTCGGGCGGATACAAGGCGACCCGCCGACTCCTGGACGCCGGGCACACCCGCATCGGACTGATCAACCTGGATCCGGAGATCCCGGCCGCCATCGGCAGGCGCGAGGGCTATGAGCGCGCCCTGCGCGAGGCCGGCATCACCCCTGACCCCTCCCTCGTCATTCCCGGCTGGGCCACTGCCGACGGCGCCTACACCGCCGCCTGCGAACTGCTGGACCGCCCGGCCGCCGACCGGCCGACCGCGCTGTTCTGCGGAAACGACCGGATGGCGATGGGCGCGTACGACGCGATCAAGGAACGTGGGCTGCGCATCCCGCACGACGTGGCCGTGGTGGGGTTCGACAACCAGGAACTCATCGCCGCCTATCTGCGGCCGAAACTGACGACGCTCGCCCTGCCCTTCGAAGCCATGGGCACCAAGGGCGTCGACATGCTCGCCGCTCTCGCAGCGGGGCAGCCGCTCGACACCCACCGGGTGACGATCGACTGCCCGCTGCTCGAACGCTCGTCGGTCTGACCGCTAATCAGCCGCCGAGCAATCCCATCCCGTCTTCGCCCTGTGTGTTGAAGAGAGGAAAAGAGTCTCCATTATGGCACCCTCCATAGCCTCACGGCGGCTTCTGCCCGCCCTGAGAGCGGTCACCGTGACCGCCGCCGCAGCCCTGGTCCTGTCCGCCTGCACAGGTGGCTCGGGTACCGCCGGCGCCGGTGACACCTCCGGCAACCAGCTGCTCACCATCCCGCGCGAGGACCTGGCGACGTTCACGCGCAACTTCAACCCGCTCTCCCCGCAGGCCGCGCCGATGACGATGCAGTCGGTCTACGAGCCGCTGGTCGTGCACAGCATGTCGGACGCCAAGGACACGCCGTGGCTGGCCACCAAGTGGGAGCAGGCCAAGGACGGCAAGTCCCTCACCTTCACGCTGCGCGACGGCGTGAAGTGGTCGGATGGCCAGCCGCTCACCGCCGACGACGTCGTCTACACCTTCCAGCTGCAAAAGAAGGTCCTGGGCGGTTTCGACTACCTCGACAAGGTCACCGCGGTCGACGCCCACACGGTGCGGTTCTCCTTCAACAAGCCCTTCTCGCCCGCCTTCTTCGAGATCGGCGGCCACTACATCCTGCCGAAGCACATCTGGTCCAAGGTGAAGGACCCGGCGAAGTTCACCAACCCGAACCCGGTCGGCACCGGCCCGTACACCCAGGTCGAAAAGTTCCAGAGCCAGTCGTACGAGCTGCGCAAGAACCCCGACTACTGGCAGCCCGCCAAGCAGCAGATCGCCGGCATCCAGATGCTCGCCTTCTCCGGCAACGACAGCGCCAACATCGCCTTCACCAACGGCGAGGTGGACTGGACGCAGTCGTTCATCCCGGACATCGAAAAGTCCTTCGTCGCCAAGGACAAGAAGCACAACCACTACTGGTTCCCGGCCACCGGCGCCATGATCAACTGGCAGCTGAACACCACCAAGGCCCCCTTCAACGACCCGGCCGTCCGCAAGGCGCTCAGCATGGCGGTCGACCGCGACCAGATCACCAAGGTCGCGATGAACGGCTACGCCGAACCCGCCGACTGCACGGGCTTGGCCCGCACCTACGACAAGTGGCGCGACACGTCGCTGGCCTCCTCCTGCACGTGGACGAAGCACAACACTGACGCGGCGGCGAAGGCCCTGGACGCGGCCGGCTACAAGGAGAGCGGCGGCAAGCGGAAGTTGAAGAACGGCAAGAGCTTCACGCTCGACATCTCCGTCGGCTCGGCCTCCTCCGACTGGATCTCGGTCGCCAACATCATCAAGCAGGACCTGGCGAAGGTCGGCATCACCGCCACCGTGAAGACGCCCGACTGGTCGGCGGTCTCGTCGTCGTACAACACCGGCACGTTCGACACCGGCATCGTGTGGTCCAACAACGGTGCCACGCCGTATGAGTACTACCGCGGCGTGATGTCGACGAAGATGGTGCAGCCCGTCGGCAAGCAGGCCACCGAGAACTACCACCGCTTCGGCGACAAGAAGGCCGACAAGCTCATCGACGCCTTCGCCGCCGCCACCGACGAGAAGGCGCAGCGCGAGCAGATGAACGGCCTGCAGGAGCTGTACAACAAGGACGCGCCCGTCGTCCCGCTGTTCACCGGCCCCGAGTGGGGCGCGTACACGGACGCCCGCTTCACCGGCTGGCCCTCCGAGAAGAACCCGTACGCCACCCTCGGCAACCGCAACGGCAGCACGATCCTCGTGCTCACGTCGCTCAAGCCCGTCAAGGGCTGACATCGCCCGCGCGGACCGGCGGCCGTCCTCCTCCCCGGACGGCCGCCCCCGCCACCGATCCCCCCGCACCCCCACCGACAGGAGCGCGACCCGTGCGTCTCATCCTGCGTAATCTGGGGTTCTATCTGCTCGCCTTCTGGGCCTCCATCACCCTGAACTTCGTTCTCCCGCGCTTCATGCCGGGCGATCCGGTCTCACGGATGTTCGCGCAGGCCCAGGGCACGATGCAGCCCGACCAGATAGCCCAGCTGCGCAAACTCTTCGGACTGGACAACCGCCCCCTGTGGGAGCAGTACGTCTCCTACGTCAAGAGCGTCTTCACCGGCGACCTCGGCATCTCCATCACCCGCTTCCCAACCCCGGTCTCCGACGTGATCGGCCAGCAGATCGGCTGGACCCTGCTGCTCGGCGGCGTCGCACTCGTCATCGCCGCGGTCCTCGGCAACCTGCTCGGCATCGTCGCCGCATGGCGGCGCGGTGGCGTCCTCGACTCCGCCTTCCCTCCCCTGCTGATCTTCGTCGGCTCCTTCCCGTACTTCTGGCTGGCGATGGGCGCCCTGTACCTGTTCGGGGTCAGCCTGGGTTGGTTCCCCCTGCGGCACGCCTACGACGTCGGCCTGACCCCCGGCTTCAACGGCGAGTTCCTCTCGAACGTCGCCACCCACCTCGTGCTGCCCGCGCTGACCATCGTGCTCGTCTCCATCGGCGGCTGGATGCTCGGCATGCGCAACACCATGATCGCCACAGCGGCCGAGGACTACATCACGATGGCCGAGGCGAAGGGGCTCAGCCCCTCCCGGATCATGTTCCGCTACGCCGCACGCAACGCCCTGCTGCCGTCCGTCACCAACTTCGGCATGGCGCTCGGCTTCGTCGTCGGCGGCGCCCTGCTCACCGAGGTCGTCTTCGCCTACCCCGGCATCGGCTACCAGCTGCTGATGGCCGTGCAGGGCCTGGACTACCCGCTGATGCAGGGCATCTTCCTGACGATCACGGCGGCGGTGCTGCTCGCGAACTTCCTCGTCGACCTCGTCTACGTCCGCCTCGACCCGCGCGTCCGCGTCCGCTGAAGGGGGTTGCCGACATGACCGCCATCGAGATCGCGACGGCCACCACGCCGACGGCCCCCGCGCGTCCGTCCCGCCGGCGCGGACTGGTGCGCCAGCTCATCGACAGCAAGAAGGCCCTGTCGGGACTGGTCCTGCTCGCCGTCTTCGCGCTGCTCGCCCTGCTCGCTCCGGTCCTCGCCCCGGGCGACCCGTACCTGATCAACTCCACGGGCAGCCAGGCACCATCGGCCGCTCACTGGCTCGGTACGACCGCCAAGGGACAGGACGTGCTCGCCCTCACCCTGTGGGGAGCACGCAGTTCACTCTTCGTCGGATTCACCGTGGGACTCGTGGCGACCGCGGTAGCCATCGTCGTCGGCCTCGCGTCCGCGTACTTCGGACGCATCGCGGACGACGCGCTGACCCTGGTCACCAATGTCTTCCTGCTGCTGCCCGGGCTGCCGCTGCTCATCATCCTGGCCGCGTTCCTGCCGCCCGGGACCTCCACCGTGATCCTGGTGCTCGTCGTCACCGGCTGGGCGGGCTCGGCCCGAGTCCTGCGAGCCCAAGCCAAGTCGATCCGCGGCAAGGACTTCGTGGCCGCGGCCGTCGTCACGGGGGAGCGCCCGCTGCGGATCATGTTCCGCGAGATTTTGCCCAACATGGCGTCCGTGGTGATGACCACGCTGCTCGGCTGCGTGATCTTCGGCATCGGCGCTCAGGCCGGCCTGGAGTTCCTCGGCCTCGGCGACAGCAGCGTCGTCAGCTGGGGCACCAACCTGTACTGGGCCAGCAACGACGGCGCGTTGATGACCGGCACCTGGTGGGCCTTCGTCCCCTCCGGAGTGTGCATCGCGCTCGTCGCCTTCGCGCTTGCGCTGGTCAACTACGCGGTCGACGAGATCACCAACCCGAGGCTGCGCAGCCGCCGTGCCCGGCGTGAGAGGAGGGGCTGAGCCATGGAACCCGTACTCGAGGTGAACGGCCTGCGCGTCGAATACCGCGGCGACGGACGCACCGTCGTGGGCGCCGACGACGTCTCCTTCTCCATCGGCGCCGGGGAGATCTTCGGCCTCGCCGGTGAGTCCGGCTGCGGCAAGTCGACCATCGCCAACGCGGTGATGCGGCTGCTCAAGCCGCCCGCGGAGATCACCGCGGGCAGCATCCGCTTCCAGGGCGGGGACGTCCTCGCATTGGACGCACGGGAGCTGCGTGCCTTCCGGTGGCGGCAGATCGCCATGGTCTTCCAGTCGGCGATGAACTCCCTCAACCCCGTCCTCACCATCGGCGAGCAGATCGTCGACATCTTCACCACGCACGAGCGCATGAAGAAGCGGGCCGCGCGGGAGCGGGCCAGCGAGCTGCTTCAGCTCGTGGGCATCGACCCGGGCCGATTGAAGGCGTATCCGCACCAGCTCTCCGGCGGTATGCGTCAGCGCGTGGTCATCGCCATGGCCGTGGCCCTGAAGCCCCGGCTGCTGATCATGGACGAGCCGACCACCGCACTCGACGTGGTCGTGCAGCAGGAGATCATGGCGCAGATCCGCGACCTCCAGCGGGAACTGGGCTTCTCCATCCTCTTCATCACCCACGACATGTCCCTGATGGTCGAGCTGTCGGACCGCATGGGCGTGATGTACGGGGGACGGATCGTCGAACTCGCCGACGCCAAGGATCTGTTCGCGGGGCCGCTGCACCCGTACAGCGAGGCGCTGATGAACGCCTTCCCGCCGCTGACCGGCCCGCGCCGGGAGCTCACCGGCCTCTTCGATGCCCCGCGCACCGCCGACAGCTGCGGCTTCCACGTCCGCTGTCCCGAGGACCGCTCGGACTGCTCCATGAACATCCCCGACCTGCGCGAGGTAGCGCCCGGACGCTGGGTGGCCCGCAGTCTCGAAGGAGCCTCCCGATGACCGAACCTCTGCTGTCCGTGCGCGGTCTGACCAAGGACTTCCAGGTCGGCACCGTCTTCTCCCGGCGCCGTGTCCGAGCCGTCAACGACGTCTCCTTCGATCTCCCGGTCGGCCGGATCACCGCCCTGGTCGGCGAGTCCGGCAGCGGCAAGTCCACCATCGCCCGCTGTCTGGCTCGCCTCGAACAGCCCTCCGCCGGACAGGTGCTGCTGGACGGTGAGGACGTCCTGCGCCGCGAGCGGCGCCGCGCGTCACGGGCGTACCGCCGCAAGGTCCAGATGGTGTTCCAGGACCCCTTCGGCTCGCTCAACCCCGTCCACCGCATCGAGCACTTCCTGACCCGTGCCCTCGTCCTGCACGGCCACAGCGCCACCCCCGAGGCGCTGCGCGAGCTGATGGCGACGGTCGGCCTGACCGAGGACATGCTCCAGTCCTATCCGCACGAGCTCTCCGGCGGCCAGCGCCAGCGCGTCGCCATTGCCCGCGCGCTGGCGGTAGAGCCGCGTCTGATCCTGGCCGACGAACCGACGTCGATGCTGGACGTCTCCGTGCGCGTCGGCGTGCTCAACCTGATGCGGCGCCTGCGCGACGAGCGGGACATCGCCATGCTCTACATCACGCACGACCTGGGCTCCGCCCGCTACCTCGCTGATACGACCATGGTCATGTTCGCCGGCGAACTCGTCGAGGGCGGCGACGCCCTGGCCGTCATGGACGCACCCGCCCACCCCTACACCCGCCTGCTGCTGTCCGCCGTTCCCGACCCGGAGCGGGCCGGGAGCTACGACCCGGTCGAGCGCGCCCGGCTGCGCGAGGAAATCCTCAACCCCACGTCCTGCCCCTACGGCGACGACGGCACCTGCAGCCGCACCGGCCCTGTCCGCCACATCGTCGGCGAGGACGAGGGACAGCCCCACTGGGTGCGCTGCCATCTGCGCGCACCCGCCTCCGACATCGCCCGCCGCGTCCTCAAGGCCACCGACCGGCCCGGCAGCGAGGCCACCGACGACACCGAGAAAGCGGAGACCACCGCCGCATGACCCACGACCTCACCCTCCCCTCCGGCCGTACTGCCGCCGAGGGGCTGGCCGAGCGCGCCCTGCGCGACCCCCACCGCCCCCGCTTCCACTTCACCTCGCCCGGCGGCTGGCTCAACGACCCCAACGGACTGAGCCACTGGAACGGCGTCTACCACCTCTTCTACCAGTACAACCCGCTCGCCGCCGCCCACCACCGCATCCACTGGGGCCACGCCACCAGCACCGACCTCGTCCACTGGACCGACGAGCCGGTCGCCCTCGTCCCCGGCACCGACGGCCCCGACCGCGACGGCTGCTGGTCCGGAGTCCTCGTCGACGACGGCGGCGTACCCACGCTCGTCTACTCCGGCCGTCACGGAGAACATGAACTCCCCTGTGTAGCCAAGGGATCGGCAGATCTGCGGTACTGGACCAAGGACCCGGCCAACCCGGTCATCACCGCCCCGCCCGAGGACGTCGACATCACCGCCTTCCGCGACCACTGCGTCTGGCGGGAGGGCTCCGGCGACGACGCGGTGTGGCGGCAGCTGGTCGGCTCGGGCATCCGGGGCGTCGGCGGGACGGCCTTCCTGTACGAGTCGGACGACCTGCGCACCTGGCGGTACGTCGGCCCCCTGCTGACCGGCGACGCCTCGCAGAACGAGGGCGAGCTCGACTGGACCGGCACGATGTGGGAATGCGTCGACCTGTTCGGCATAGGCGATGGCACGGACGTCCTCGTTTTCTCCGCCTGGGACGAGGGCACCACCCACCACCCCCTGTACTGGACCGGCCGCTACCAGGGCGACACCTTCACCCCGACCGCCCTGCACCGCCTCGACTACGGCGGCCGCTACTTCTACGCCCCCCAGTCCACCCGCGACGAGCACGGCCGCCGCATCATGTTCGGCTGGCTCCAGGAGGGCCGGACCGACGAAGCGAACGCGCAGGCCGGCTGGTGCGGCGTGATGTCCCTGCCCAGGGCCGTCACGCTCGGCGCGAACGGCAACCTCGTGCAAGCACCGGTGCCTGAACTGGGCCTGCTGAGGAGGGAGCATCAGCAGGTCGCGGCGGGCCCGCTCACCGACCCCTACACCCGACTGCACCCCGTCCACGGAGACCAACTCGACATCGAGACCACCCTGCGCCTCGCCCCCGGAGCAACCGCCCGCCTCGTGGTCCGCGAAACACCGGACGGCGCCGAGCGCACAGTCGTGGAGGTGAGCAGAGCCCACGACGGGGAGGGCGGCACCCTCCGCCTGCACCGCGAAACCAGCAGCCTCGACCCGACGGTCGACACCGGACCCCGGTACGGCGACCTGCCGTTGGACCCCGACGGCCGGGTGGACCTGCGCGTCCTCGTCGACCACTCCGCATTGGAGATCTTCGCCAACGGGCGGCCCCTGACCGCCCGCATCTACCCCACCCGCCCCGAGGAGGCCGTCGGTGTCGGCATCGGTGCCGACGGCGACGTGACCCTGGAGCGGTTCGACGCCTGGCAGATGGCGTCGGCCTTCACCGACGGACCCCGGCCGCTGTGGCCGTGACGGTCTTACAGCCGGCTACGGCCCGGAGGGTGGACGTCCCCCCGGGCCGTGGCCCACCCTTCCCTTCTTCCAGGAGCCGCCATGAGCGTGTCCCGTCGTACCCTCCTGCTCGCAGGTGGCACCGTCGCCACCCTGCTGCCTCTCGGAGGCATCCTCCCCGCAGCGCAGGCCGCCACCCCGAGCGCCGGCGCAGCAACCCCCGCCCCCACTCCGATCCCCGACCCCCTCCCGGTCACCGGCACCTGGACCCGCACCTCCGACGGCGGCCAGAAGGCGACCGCCGGCCGTGGCGGGCCAGCCCTCGCCCTGTCCGAGCAGCAGCTCGCGGCAAAGGGCACGTACACGGCGCGCGTCACGCCCGCATCCGCCTCAGCCGTGGGCGCGTTGGTGTTCCGGGCCGCACTGGACGGCTCGACCGGATACGTGGCCGCCCTCGACCCCGGCCGCGCGCGCATACGCCTCTACGACCTGGCGAGCGGCGACACACTCGCCACCGCGCCGCTACCGGGCGCGCGGACCGCAAGCGCACACGACCTCGAAGTGACCGTTGACGGACCCAAGCTGACGGTGCACGTCGACGGCAAGCGGCTCCTCACCGCCGAGGACCACCGCCACGACACCGGCTCCGTGGGCCTGCTCGCCCAGGGCGGCACCGTCGCCTTCGGCCCGCCCTCCCTCTCCTCCGTCACCACCAACCTCACTGGCTGGACCACGAGCGGCGGCACCTGGACGGCGACCCCGCTCGGCTGGCACGCGGACCCGTCCCAGGGCTCCACCGCCCTCGCCGTCACCACGACCCAGGCGTACGACAGCGCCTTCCAGGTCGACCTGCTCCTGCACGATGCCTCCGCGGTCGCCTCGCTGCTGGTGCGCACCGACGCCAGGGCCACACGCGGCTACGGTCTCCAAATTGACCCGCAGCAACGCGAGTTGAGGCTGTACCGCATCGACGGGAACGTCACCCTCGGCACGTACACGACCACCATCAAAGCTGACACGGTCTACCGTCTGCGCGTCGAAGCCGAGGGCACCGAACTGCGCGTGCACTGGCAGACCAACTTCCTTTCCCCCGACGGTTACAGCCCCGTCATCACCGCCCAGGAATCAACCCACACGAAGGGCCGACTCGCCGTCACAGCAGCATCCGGCGCGGTGTCGTTCGAGAACATCGCCGCCGCCGACCTCACCACCGGCCTCCAGGGCTGGACGGCCCGCTCCGGCACCTGGACCCCCGACCTGCGCGGCATCCGCGGCGAGAACGGTCTGCGGACGGCCCCCTTCACCGACGGCGACCTGGTGGCCAGGTCCGACATCACCCCCGCCGGCACCTCGTCCTCGGCCGGTCTCGTCCTGCGCGCGGCCGCGAACGGCTCCGGCGGCTACGAGGCCCGCCTGGAAGCCGGCCGGAACGCCGTCGTCCTGCTGGACCGCTCCTCCGGCGGGCGCCTGGCCTCCGCCGCCGGCCCGGTCCGGCCCATCGCGTCCGGCGGCACCTACCGCGTCGAGGCCCGAGCGACGGGCAGGACGATCGAGGTGTACGTGGACGGCGTGCGGGCGCTGAAGACCCGCGTTTCCCGCACCACGGGAGCCGCCGTCGGCACTGCGGCCGCGCAGGGGGCGTCGTACTTCCAGAACGTCGAGGTCCGCGGCACCGCCGACTACTTCACCGAGCCGTACCGCCCCACGTACCACTACTCCCAGCTGACCGGCTCCACCAGCGACCCCAACGGCCTGCTGTACTACGACGGCGAGTACCACCTCTTCCACCAGGACGAGGGCCGCTGGGCACACGCGGTCAGCACTGACCTCGTCCACTGGCAGGCCCTGCCGATCGCCCTCCCCTGGAACGAGTACGGCAACTGCTGGTCGGGCTCGGCGGTCGTGGACGCGGACGACACCTCCGGCCTCTTCCACGGCGGCTCGGGCCTCATCGCGTACTACACCAGCTACCACCCGGACAAACCAGGCGGCAACGCCAGCGTCCGCATCGCGTACAGCAAGGACAAGGGCCGCTCCTGGCAGTGGCACGGCGGGGCGACCCCGGCCGTACAGAACCCGGGCGGCCCCGACGCCGGCTGGACCTTCCGCGATCCGAAGGTGATCCGCGACGACAAGCACAACCAGTGGCTGATGGTGGTCTCCGGCGGCGACCACGTCCGCTTCTTCACCTCCACCGACCTCCTCACCTGGACCCACGTCAGCTCCTTCGGTTACGGCGACTGGGTCACGCCGGGCGTCTGGGAGTGCCCCGACTTCTTCCCCCTCCCCGTCGACGGCGACGAAAACCAGGTCAAGTGGGTCCTCACCCTGAGCACCGGCGCCGTACGCGCCACGAACGGCTCGGCCGCCCAGTACTTCACCGGCGACTGGAACGGCACCACCTTCGCCCCCGACCAGAAGGTTGGCACGGTCCTGCGCGCCGACTCCGGCCGCGACTGCTACGCAGCGATGTCCTTCTACGGCCTGCCCGACGGCCGCCGTGTCTGGCTCGGCTGGATGAGCAACTGGGACTACCCGTTCAGCGCCCCGACCGGTGCCTGGAACGGCCAGCTGAGCATCCCCCGCGAACTGACGCTGACGGACACTGCTGACGGCGTACGCCTGGTGCAGAGCCCTGTCCATGAGCTGGCCCGTCTCCGCACGTCCACGACGACCCGCAAGGATCTCTCCGCCGGTCCCGACACCGCGAACCCGCTCGCGGGCCTCAGTGGCATCGCCTACGAGATCGAGGCCGAGATCACCCTCGGCACCGCCACGGAGATCGGGTTCAGCCTCCGCGCCGACGACGACCAACACACGACCGTCGGCTACGACGCCGAGTCGAACCAACTGTTCGTGGACCGGTCGGAAGCGGGCCTGAGCGACTTCACCCAGTACTTCGCTGGCCGCACGACCGCACCGCTGAAGCCGACCGACGGCCGCGTGACCCTGCGCGTGTACGTCGACTCGTCATCGGTCGAGGCATTCGGCGCCGACGGCCAGGCCGCGGTGACAAGCCTGATCTTCCCCTCCCCAGCCGCCGACCGCATGGCCTTCTACGCCAAGGGCGGCACCGCGCACATCGAGTCGCTCAAGGTGCACCGGCTGGACAGCACCTTCCGCCTGGTGGACCGGGTGAAGCCACCGGTGGCCGCCCCGACCGGAGGTGAATTCCGCTCGGACCTCGGCACGCTGACGATCACCCCCGCCGGCCGCTGGTCGACGGACAGCGCGGGCCGTGCCGCAACCTTCGACCAGGACTCCAACGCGATCTCGGCGCGCACGGCGACGGACCTGGACTTCACCACTCTGGTACGCCTCGGCGGACCCGACCCGGACACCGGCGGCGCCCTCTCCCTCCTCTGGCGCGCGTCCTCCGACGGCGCCGACGCCTACTGCCTCAACATCGACCCCGACCTACGGGTGATCCGCCTGGTCGCCAAGACCGACGGCTACTTCGACGACGCCAAAGCCCTCGCCCGCATCCCGGCCCTGGTCCGCCGCGGCACGACGTACGCGGTCCGCATCCTGGCCGAGGGCGACCGCATCCAGGTGTTCCTCGACGGCACGCGGATCATCGACGTGAAGGACACGACGTACACGAGCGGACGCGTCGGCCTGAACGTGTTCGGAGGGAGGGCGGCGTACCAGGACACGTACGCGAGGGAGCTGTGACCGCTGGTCAGGCCGGCCTACGACGATGACCGCAGCCGCTCCGTCCTCAGATAATGGGTGGAGCCGCTGCGAACTGGAAGGCCAACCGCTACGCGTGAGTTCGGGCCCGTCTTCTGCTGCGTGCTCTTCGAAGCAGGTGCTGTCAGCGCGGAGTCCGTTCCTCCAACGCCGTGAGCCATGCCGGTGCCGGTCCCTCGCTCACGGGCTTGGTGTGCTGCCCGCCGCGTGCGAAGAAATCCGCGAGGGGCAGGATCGCGGCGCCGACCGTGACCGCGTCCGGGCCCAGTCTGCCGAGGTCGATGGAGACGCGTTCGGCGGGATGGCGCAGGGCGTACGCGGCGGCGTGCCGGCGTACTTCGGGCAGGAACCGGGTGCCGAGCTGCAGTCCTGCCCAGCCGCCGATGAGGATGCGTTCGGGCTGGAAGAGGTTGATCAGGTCGGACAGGCCGGCGCCCACGTACTCGGCGGCCTCCTCCAGCACGGAGAGTGCCACCGGGTCGGCGTCGGTGCCTTCGGCCGGGTAGGCCGCGGCGATCATCGCCGTCAGCGCGGTTTCCTCGTCCGTGCCCTTGGGCGGGCGTCCGCCGCCCTCACGCCAGCGATCGAGGAGCGCCTCCGCGCCGACGTACGCCTCCAGGCAGCCCTGGGCACCGCAGCGGCAGCGGCGCCCTCTGACCTGCACGGTCACATGCCCCCACTCCAGAGACCGGCCGTGCTCCACCTCCGGCGTGACGAGGCAGGCGTTCACGCCGGAGCCGAAGAGGGCGACGACCGCGTTGTGGGCGCCGCGCCCGGCGCCGAACCACATCTCGGCCTGGCCCGAGCTTGCGGGCGCCGTTGTCGATGAAGTACGGGACGGACTCGGGCAGTTCGCACGTCGAGCGCAGCAGGGATTCGAGCGCGACGGCGTCCCAGCCGATCGTCGGGCCGTGGACCACGGCCCCCTGGTCGGTGCGGGCCACTATGCCGGGCACGCCGATGCCGACGCCCAGCAGCCGCTCGGGGGCGAGGTCCGTCTCGGAGAGGACCTCGGCGATGCCGTCGCGGATGTGGCCGACGATGATCTCGACGTCGTAGCCGTGATGCTCCAGGGGTCTTTCGGCGCGGGCGAGCTCGGTCAGGGTGAGGTCGAAGAGCTCGACGCGTACGCGGGTCTCGCCGACGTCGACGCCGATCATGTGGCCGCTGGCGGGGGCGACGCGCAGCAGGATGCGGGGGCGGCCGCCGTCGGACTCGACGCTGCCGGCCTCCTCGACCAGGCCGTCGGCGACCAGCTCCGCGACCACGTTGCTGATGGAGCCCGCGCTCAGTCCGGTGGCCGGGGCCAGCTCGAACCGGCTCATGGGCCCGTCGAAATACAACCGTTGCAGTACGCCGGTGCGGTTGCCCCGCCGCAGGTCACGCACCGTCCGCCCACTCCGCCCCGCCATGTGGCTCCCCTTCCGACTCTCCCGCTTGCAAGATACCGACGCGCGATCCCTTGACGCGACTTTACCCCCCGGCTTAAATCACGCCATAAATTAACCCATGGGTGCGGGTTCCTGGTGAACACGCTCGTGGGCCTGTCTCCGGAAAGGGACGCCTGAGCCATGCGCAGAACCCGAGCCGCGGCCGCTGGTGCGGTCACCGTTTCCCTGCTGACCGCCATGACCGCCTGTGGCGGCGGTTCGTCGACGAGCGGCGGGTCCAACGACTCGCCGAAGACGCTGACCTACTGGGCGTCCAACCAGGGCGCCAGCATCGAGGTCGACAAGAAGGTCCTCCAGCCCGAGCTCGACAAGTTCGAGAAGCAGACCGGCATCAAGGTCAAGCTCGAGGTCGTCCCCTGGTCGGACCTGCTGAACCGGATCCTCACCGCCGCCACCTCCGGTCAGGGCCCCGATGTCCTGAACATCGGCAACACCTGGAGCGCCTCCCTGCAGGCCACGGGCGCGCTGCTGCCCTGGGACGCGAAGAACTTCGCGAAGATCGGCGGCAAGGACCGCTTCGTCGACTCCGCGCTCGGCTCCACCGGTGCCCAGGGCCAGGACCCGGCCGCCGTACCGCTGTACTCCATGTCGTACGCCCTCTACTACAACAAGGAGATCTTCGCCGACACCGGCATCTCCAAGCCCCCGGCGACGTGGGAGGAGCTGGTCGCCGACGGCAAGAAGATCCAGGCGAAGGGCGTATCAGCGCTCGGTGCCGAGGGGGCGAACCCGGCGGAGAACGTCCACCACGTCTTCGTCTTCGCCAAGCAGCACGGCGCCGACTTCTTCACCGCTGACGGCAAGCCCGACTTCACGAGCGACAACGTGGTGGCGGCGGTCAAGCAGTACGTCGATCTGATGGCCAAGGACAAGGTCATCCCGACCGGTAACGCCGAGTACGCGCAGAACCAGTCGGTGAGCGACTTCGCCAAGGGCAAGACCGCGATGCTGCTGTGGCAGTCGGCGGCCGCCAACCTCAAGTCCCAGGGCATGAGTGAGGACAAGTACGGCATCGCGCCCGTCCCGGTGCAGTCCGGCACGCCCGGCACAGGTACCCAGGTCAACTCGATGGTCGCCGGCATCAACCTGGCCGTCTTCAAGAACACCGACAACCTCGACGGTGCCACGAAATTCGTGAAGTTCATGACCAGCGACGCCGAGCAGAAGATCCTCAACACGGCGTACAGCTCCATTCCGCCGGTCAAAGCCGCCCAGGAGGACTCCACCTTCAGCACCGGGGCCAACAAGGTGCTGAAGGACACCCTCGCCACCAGCGCGATCGCGATGCCGCAGGTCGCCGACGAGTCCCAGTTCGAGACCGCGGTCGGTACGGCGGTCAAGGGCCTGTTCGCCGACGCGGCCGCCGGACGCCCGGTCACCACCGCCTCGGTGCAGGCGGCGCTGGAGAAGGCTCAGCAGCAGATGCCGGCGAAGTGAGCACGATGACCACCACTGCACCCGCAGAGGCTGCCGTGCACAAGAGCCCTTCCGGGGCGGCGCATCCAGGTCCCCGCCGCCGCCCCGGAAGGATCCGCCGCATCGGACTGCCCTACCTGCTCCTGCTACCTGCTCTGCTCCTCGAACTCCTGGTCCACCTGGTGCCGATGGTCATCGGCATCATGATGAGCTTCAAGGAGCTCACGCAGTTCTACATCCGTGACTGGGGCGCCGCGCCCTGGTCCGGCCTCGGCAACTACAAGATGTCGGTGGACTTCGACGCTCCCGTCGGCGAGGCCCTGCTGCACTCCTTCCTCGTCACCGTCGCCTTCACCCTGCTGTCGGTCGGCCTGTGCTGGCTGATCGGAACAGCAGCGGCGATCTACCTGCAGGACACCTTCCGCGGCCGGGGCCTGCTACGGGCGCTGTTCCTCATCCCGTACGCGCTGCCCGTCTACGCGGCGGTCATCACCTGGGTGTTCATGTTCCAGCACGACAACGGCCTGGTGAACCACGTCCTGCACGACCAGCTGCGCCTCACCGACAAGCCGTCCTTCTGGCTCATCGGCGACAACAGCTTCTACGCGCTGCTCACCGTGTCGGTGTGGAAGGGCTGGCCGTTCGCCTTCCTCATCATCATGGCCGGCCTGCAGAACATCCCCGGCGAGCTCTACGAGGCGGCCGCCCTCGACGGCGCCGGCATGTGGCAGCAGATCCGCCGCATCACCCTGCCGTCCCTGCGCCCGGTCAACCAGGTCCTGCTCCTGGTGCTGTTCCTGTGGACGTTCAACGACTTCAACACGCCGTACGTCCTGTTCGGTAAATCGGCACCGGAGGCGGCGGACCTCATCTCCGTCCACATCTACCAGGCGTCCTTCGTCACCTGGAACTTCGGCACCGGCTCGGCCATGTCCGTCCTGCTGCTGCTCTTCCTGCTCGTGGTGACGGGCGTCTACCTCCTCCTGACCTCACGAGGAAGGAAGCCGGCCGATGTCTAGCACTGCCCCCCAGGCGCCCCGCTCGCCCATGGCTCCGCCCCGGTCCTTCTTCTGGTCCCGGCGGATCTTCCTCACGCTGCTGACCGGCTTCGTGCTCCTGCCGGTCTACGTCATGGTCTCCAGCTCGCTGAAGCCCCTGGCCGACGTCACGGGCGAGTTCCGCTGGCTGCCGACCGAGCTGACGATCCGCCCCTACATCGACATCTGGTCGACGATCCCGCTGGCCCGGTACTTCGTGAACTCGCTGATCGTGGCGGGCGCGGCGACCGTCTGCTCGGTCGTCATCGCGGTCTTCGCCGCGTACGCGGTGAGCCGTTACGACTTCCGCGGCAAGCGGGTCTTCACGGTCACCGTGCTGTCCACGCAGATGTTCCCCGGCATCCTCTTCCTGCTCCCGCTGTTCCTGATCTACGTCAACATCGGCAACGCCACCGGAATCGCCCTGTTCGGCTCGCGCGGCGGCCTGATCCTGACGTATCTCACCTTCTCGCTGCCGTTCTCGATCTGGATGCTGATCGGGTACTTCGACTCCGTGCCGAAGGACTTGGACGAGGCCGCGATGGTGGACGGCTGTGGGCCCCTCGGCGCGCTCTTCCGGGTCGTCGTCCCGGCCGCGATCCCCGGCATTGTCGCGGTCGCCGTCTACGCCTTCATGACCGCCTGGGGCGAGGTGCTGTTCGCGTCGGTGATGACCAACGACACCACCCGCACCCTCGCCGTCGGACTTCAGGGCTACTCGACGCTCAACAACGTGTACTGGAACCAGATCATGGCCGCCTCGCTCGTCGTCAGCGTCCCCGTGGTCGCCGGATTCCTGCTCCTGCAGCGCTACCTCGTCGCCGGGCTCACCGCGGGAGCCGTCAAGTGACCAACTCCTCTTCCTACGAAGGGACTTCTGTGACCATCGACCTTGCCGCACTCCCCGAGGACTTCCTGTGGGGCACGGCCACGTCGGCCTACCAGATCGAGGGGGCCGTCGACGAGGACGGCCGCTCCCCCTCGATCTGGGACACTTTCTCCCACATCCCCGGCAAGACCGACAACGGTGACCACGGAGACGTCGCCTGCGACCACTACCACCGCTGGCGCGAGGACATCGCGCTGATGCGGCAGCTCGGCACCAACGCCTACCGGCTGTCGATCGCCTGGCCGCGTGTTGTGCCGGGCGGCGACGGCCCGGTCAACGCCAAAGGACTCGACTTCTACGACGCGTTGATCGACGCCCTGCTGGAGGCGGGCATCACGCCGTCCGTCACCCTCTACCACTGGGACCTGCCCCAGGGGCTCCAGGACCGGGGCGGCTGGCCCTCGCGGGACACCGCCGAGCACTTCGCGGCGTACGCGGCGGTCGTCGCCGAACGCCTCGGCGACCGCGTCACCCACTGGACCACGCTCAACGAGCCGCTCTGCTCGGCCTGGATCGGCCACCTCGAAGGAAAGATGGCCCCTGGGTTCACTGACCTCACCGCCGCGGTCCGTGCCTCCTACCACCTTCTCCTCGGCCACGGCCTGGCCGCGCAGGCCATCCGGGCCGCCGCCCCCGGCGCCCAGGTCGGCATCGTCAACAACCTCTCCACCATCCACGCCGCCACCGACCGGCCGGAAGACCACGATGCCGCCCGCCGCATGGACGGCCACACCAACCGCTGGTGGCTCGACCCGGTCCACGGCCGCGGCTTCCCGACGGACCTGCGCGAGGTGTACGGAGTCGAACTGCCCGAACACCCCGGCGACCTGCAGACCATCGCACAGCCCCTGGACTGGCTGGGCCTCAACTACTACATGCCGATCACCGTCGCCAACGACCCCACCGCGCCGGCACCCCAGGTCCGTCAGGTCCCCCGACCTGGCGTCCCCCGCACCGGCATGGACTGGGAGATCGACGCCACCGGCATCGAGACCCTCCTGCTCCGCCTGACCCACGACTACGGCGCCCGCAAGCTATACGTTACGGAGAACGGCTCCGCCTACCCCGACGTCGTACGCCCCGACGGCACAGTCGACGACCCCGAACGCCAGGACTACCTGATCAACCACCTGGCCGCCTGCGCCTCCGCCGCCCGCAAGGGCGCCCCGCTGGCCGGCTACTTCGCCTGGTCCCTGCTCGACAACTTCGAGTGGGCCTACGGCTACGACAAGCGCTTTGGGCTGGTCCACGTCGACTACACGACACAGAAGCGCACGATCAAGGGCAGCGGCCACCGGTACGCGGACATCATCCGGGCGCATACGGCAAGGCGGCGCAACGCAGCTTGAGCCAGAGACGATCGACTCCGCCGGGCACCAGGGTCAGGGTGGGGCGAGCGTGCCGGCGGTCATGCAGCGTCGGCTGGGTGAGTTTCTCGCCCAGCCGGCGCGCTCCCACGCCTTCAGTTCCTCCTCGGAAGTGGCGCAAGCGGGTGCGTACGGATCAGACGGTGCGTCGGACGGGCCCGTACCGGTGTCCTGGATGTTCACCTTCCTGTCAGGCGTCGGCGCAGGACGAGATTGAGGACGGGGGACCTGTGCGTTCGCCCGTGAAGCCGGGCTCAGCCACGCCCTGCACCGGAGACGGCCTCGTCGCGCTCTGCGGCTCGGCCTACCGCAACCGCGCCACCGAGCCACTCCTCGACGCGGTGGTGGCCTACCTGCCGTCCCCACCCACCGGAACGGCCAGCTGGACCGGGCGGTCGCCGGGGACATCGTCGCCATGGTGGGCTGAAGGCCGCGCGGGCCGGTTCCACCTTGTGCGATCCGGCCGCTTCGCTCGTCCTGGAGCCGCCGGTGGTCCCCGATCGGATGGTGTCGCTGGTGGTGCGGACGGACCCGAGGCCGGTCAGACGGTGCTGTCGGGCATGGGTGAACTGCATCTGGAGGTCGCGGTGCAGAAGATCCGCCGCGATTCAGGGCCGGACGTCACTGTTGGCCGTCCGAGGGTGATGTATCGGGAGACCGTGGTCCGCGGGGTGGCGCAGATGGTCTTCCGGCATGTCAAACAGGACGGCGGAACAGGGCAGTCGCCCATGTTGTCTGGACGTTGAGCCACTCGCGGCTGAACCCGGCGGCACGAGTTCCGGTCGGCCGTGGCCGGTGACAGGGTGGCGCAGGAGCCCGTGCGTGCGGTGGAGGCCGGCTGCCGGGACGCCCTGGCCGAGAGGCCGTTTGGCGGTCACCCGGTGCCCGGGCGCAGGGTGACGCTGACCGACGGGGGACGCATGTGAGGGCCTCCTCGGAGACGGCGTTCCGTACCGAGGGTCGGCTCGGGCTGCGCGAGCCGCTGCGGGCGTGCGCAATGGCACTGCAGGAGCCGGTCTCCGAGGTCACGGTCACCGTGCCGGAGGCCGCCGTCGGCGGTGTGCTCGGCGACCTGTCGGCGCGGCCGGGTCACGGGTTCCAAGTCGGTGGCGGTGCGGCGGTGCCCACCGCCACCGTGCCGCTGGCCAACTGTTCGGCTACGCGACCCGATGCGCAGTCGGACGCAGGACCGGGGCACCTTACGGCGCGACCCACCGGTTACGCGCCGGCTCCGGCGGCGACTTCGGCGCGGTAGCCGGAGGGCGTCCTGCCCGGCCGGCGGGGCGCGCCACGTCCTGCGACAGGTGGTGGCGCGCCCGCCCGGGGCCGCGGTCGCGGCCCGTCAGGGAAACGACACCACCGTGGACGGCGTCGTCGACGTGCCCTGCGTCGGCGACCCGGTGTCGTTGATCACGTGCTCGTACTGGCCGTTGCCGCCGAGCGAGACGACCAGCAGGCCATGGAAGCGCACCCCCGGCCGGACGGGGGCGGCGAATCCATGGTGCTGCACGATCGTGGGGTCGACGTTGTAGAAGCAGTAGCTGCCCAGCCCCCAGCCCTCGTGCGAGATCACGCCGTCGCCGACCTTGTAGGCGGCATAGCCCTTGACCGAACCGTTCTGCATCGCGGCCTGGTTCGGGGCGTCGTACGCCTTCTCATTCTGGAAGAAGATCGTGCGACCCCGCTCCCCGTACCACTGCACGTCGTACTTGTTGAAGTGCTCCACGAACAGGCCGGTCGCCAGGACGTCGTGACCGTTGACGACGACGCCGTAGTCGGCTCGATTGGTCTCCCAGCCGACTCCCTCGCCGTGGTCGGCCCGCCACACCCACGTGTGGTCGACGATCGTGTGCCGACTATTGATCACCATGCTGGTGGTGGCCTTGCCGGGGCCGGCGCCGCCGATACGGATGAACACGTCCTGCACCGTGGTGGGGTTGGCGCAGTGGTCCCGGAACGCCCCCCGCGGGCCGACCTCCAGCAGGGTCGAGGAGTTGACCGGACCGGCGTCGATCAGGAACCCGGCCAGCCGTACGCCGTCGACGTCGGCCACCTTCATGGCCGTGACGCCGTTGTCCGGGATGAGCGTGGCGTAACCCAGGCCCAGAACGACCGTGTTCGGCCGGTTCACCTCGACGGGCCGGTCCAGGTGGTAGATACCCGGCGTCAGCAGCAGGTGCAGCCCCTGGGCGAGCGCCCGGTTGAGCGTGGCCGCGGAGACGCCGGGCCGGGCGACGTAGAACCGCGTGAGCGGCAGTGAGGTGCCGCGCGGCGTGCCGCTGCCCCATGTGACACCACGGGCGTTGGTCCGCTTCTCCGGCAGGAAGACCCGGTAGTCGTCGCCCTGGAGGTACAGGAACGGCTTCTCGCGGGACACGGGGGTCCTGTCGAGCGTGGTGTACGGCGGGTTCGGGAAGCTCTGAGCGGGTGCGCCCTCGACGCCTGAGAACACCATGTTCCAGACGGCGTTGACCCAGCCACCGATCGCACTGTCGCGGGTGTACCACTGCTGCTGCGAGTACGGTCCGACCTGGCCGTCGATGCGGCTGTCGGCGATATAGCCGCCGCTCGCCCAGCCGTAGCCCGCGGGCGCGAGGTTGAGGTCGCCGCGCACGTGCATGCGCCGGAAGGGCGCCGCCTGGGAGACCGCCCACCGGTTGGTGCCGTTCGCCGGGACCAGTGCGAGGTTCTCCGCCGAACGCCAGAAGTTCTGCGTCGCGTTGCCGTTGAACCAGCCGGCGTCGACCGTCACGTCGCCGTTGATGGTGGTGTCGTCGGGGGAAAGGCCAAGGCCCGCGATGGAGGTGTAGAAGCCGAGTTGGGCGTTGAGACCGTGGTAGGTGCCGGGCTTGAACAGCAGGGCGTAACGGCCGGCGCCGAACTGGGCCGACTCCTGCTGCCGGAACACCTCGTCCAGCTTGGCCTGGATGTTCGGCGTCGACGGGTCGAAGACGAGGACGTTCGGGCCGAGGTCGCCGCCGCCGGGCAGCGGGCGCGGCCTCTTCTCGACCAGCGGGGCGGCGGAAGCGGGGGCGGACAGGCCCGACACGACAGCGGAGGCCGAGGCCGCGGCGGCCAGGACCGCTCGCCGGCCGATGGAGGGTAGGGGCATGGGGCGGCTCTCCTGTTCAGGAAGTGAACGCGGTGGAATGTGGTGAGCGCCGTCCCGTGGCGCTCATGGCTTAATTTAGGACGTGAGTTAATCTTCGGGAGATGCGCTCGTCAAGGGGTGCGGCAACGCTTGTGGAACCGGTCCACCCTCCTGACGCGCCCGTTCGGACAGCCAAAGCTCACCAATCCCTGAGGGGACACCGGGAGCAATGCGCAGCCCTGGCGCTCTACGACCAGATCAGCTGTAGGACGACGGCCCGGGCGAGTGCCTCCGTGTCGTGATGGCGGGTGAGGCGGGCCACACGTCTGTCCGTCAATACCGGTCACGAGTGGGTGGGAAGCCGACTCCATGCCAGCTCGTCCAGGGCAGGTTGCGTGCCGGTTCGGACGGTGCCACCCGGCTGTGATCGGGTTACGCCGTTGTGCCGGGAACGGTGGGACGGTTGCGCAGTGCCGTCCCGTTCGGGGGTCTGACTCTTGAGATCTTTGACCGCAGTGTCCAGTCACGGGCCTGTCGACTGTTGTTGCGGGATGGTTCCTGCTGTCACCGAGCCGCAGGGCGTGTCCCCATAGGGGCTTTGCCGATGATCAGGCGCCATCACAGTTCAGACCGCCCGGGCCAGTGTCGGCTACTCGGCACGTCACGACGCGGAAGGTGAACCACCATGACGAGTAGAAAGCACAGCTCCTCCTTCAGTATGGATCCGCCCGTTCGGCGGGAGGTCGTCCTCGGCGTGGACACGCACTCGCCAAGGACTCCGCGGTCAAGGCCCGTACCCAGGCGATCAACCAGCTCAAGGCCGTCCTGGTCATCGCCGACCAGGCCCTGCGGGAACAGCTGTCCAGCCTGGGCAATGCCGAGCTGTTCCGCACCTGCGCACGCCTCGCCCCGCACGACGGTGGGGGAGACGAGGACGCGGTGACCCAGGCCACCCACCTGACGTTGCGCATGCTCGCCGAGCGCATCGAATAGCTCACCGCGCAGATCAATGAGCTGAACCAACGCCTGACCCAGCTCGTCGAACGCCACGCCCCACAGCTACTCGAGCCGGTGGGCATCGGCCCGGACAGTGCCGTCACTCTCCTGATCACCATGGGAGACAACCCCGAGCGACTGAACACCGAGGCGTCCTTTGCGGAGTCAGCCCCATCGAGTACTCCTCCGGCCGTCGGAGCACGCGCCGGCTCAACTACGGCGGCGACCGGCAGGCCAACGCCCGCCCTGCACCGCATCGTCTTCACCCGGCTGCGCCACGACCCGCGCACCCAGGCGTACTGCGAACGCCGCACGCAGGAGGGCAAGACCCGACGTGAGATCGTCCGCTGCCTCAAGCGATATGCGGCCCGCGAGGTCTTCAACCTGGTCAGACCGATTTCCCGCACCCCTGCGTTATAGGGGCGTCTGTGAGACGTGAGAGGGTCTGAGGCGTGAGTGAGACACCGTCGAACACCCTGCAATACCGCTTTGACGGGCCAGAAGAGGCTCCCGTCCTGATCCTGGGTCCCTCTCTGGGTACCACATGGCACATGTGGGACCGCCAGATCCCCGAGCTGACCAAGCAGTGGCGCGTCTTCCGGTTCGACCTGCCCGGCCACGGCGGAGCTCCCGCGTACCCGGCGGGCTCCGTGGGCGACATCACCACGCGGCTGCTGGCCACCCTCGAAGGGCTCGGCGTGCAGCGCTTCGGCTACGCGGGCTGCGCGCTCGGCGGCGCCATCGGCATCGAGCTGGCCCTGCGCCACCCGGAGCGGCTCGCCTCGCTCGCTCTGATCGCCGCCTCGCCCCGTTTCGGCACGGCCGACGAGTTCCGGCAGAGGGGCGTGATCGTCCGCACGAACGGCCTCGACCCGATCGCCCGTACCGCCCCCGAGCGCTGGTTCACCGGCGGGTTCGCCGCCGCGCAGCCCGCGATCACCGAGTGGGCCGTGCAGATGGTGCGCACCACCGACCCCGGTTGCTACATCGCCTCCTGCGAGGCGCTCGCCTCGTTCGACGTCCGCCCCGAACTCGGGCGGGTCGGTGTCCCGACCCTGGTCCTGGTCGGATCGGACGACCAGGTCACCGGTCCCGCCGAGGCCCGCACGCTGGTCGCCGGCATCCCGGACGCCCGTCTCGCCGTCGTCCCGGGCGCCTCCCACCTGGTCCCGGTGGAGCAGCCCGCGGCGGTCACCGACCTGCTGGTGCGGCACTTCTCCACCGCCTGGCAGCCCGCCTTCGAGTTCTCCACCGGCCAGACCGCCCTGCCCCAGGCCGCCCTCAAGCCGGTCCTGTCTCCCGCCCCGCCGCAGCCCCCGCAGTCGGGGCCCGTCGCGGAGATCGCCCCCGTCGCCGTACCGCCGCAGGTGCAGGGGCGGCCCGACCCGTACGACGCCGGGATCAAGGTCCGCCGCGAGGTGCTGGGCGACGCGCACGTCGACCGGGCGCTCGCCCAGGCCGACGACTTCTCCGGAGACTTCCAGGAACTCGTCACCCGGTACGCCTGGGGCGAGATCTGGGACCGCCCCGGCCTGGACCGGCGCACCCGCAGCTGCGTCACGCTCACCGCCCTGGTCGCGGGCGGTCATCTGGACGAGCTGGCCTTCCACACCAGAGCCGCCCTGCGCAACGGCCTCACCCCGGGTGAGATCAAGGAAGTGCTGCTCCAGGCGGCCGTCTACTGCGGGGTCCCGGCCGCGAACAGCGCGTTCAAGGTGGCCCAGCAGGTGATCCGCGAGGAGACCACACCCCAGGAGTGAGCCCGCGGAAAGCGCGGAGGCAGGATGGAGCCATGAAGCTCACGAAGAAGTCGCACGCCTGCGTCCGGCTTGAGAAGGACGGCCGGACCCTCGTCCTCGATCCCGGTGGGTTCAGCGAGGAGGACGCCGCGCTCGGCGCGGACGCGATCCTCGTCACCCACGAGCACCCCGACCACTTCGACGAGTCCCGGCTGCGCGCCGCGCTGGAGCACAACCCGGCCGCAGAGATCTGGACCCTGAAGGCGGTCGCGGAGAAGATCTCGTCCGGCTTCCCCGGCCGTGTCCACACCGTCGGCCACGGCGACACCTTCACGGCCGCGGGCTTCGACGTCCAGGTGCACGGCGAACTCCACGCGGTGATCCACCCGGACATCCCGCGCATCACCAACGTCGGCTACCTCGTCGACGGCGGCAAGGTCTTCCACCCCGGCGACGCCCTCACCGTCCCGGACCACCCGGTGGAGACGCTGATGCTCCCCGTCATGGCCCCCTGGAGCAAGATCTCCGAGGTCATCGACTACGTGCGCGAGCTGAAGCCGCAGCGCGCCTACGACATCCACGACGCCCTCCTCACGGACCTGGCCCGCCCCATCTACGACCGGCAGATCGGGCAGCTCGGCGGTTCGGAGCACCTGCGGCTGACGCCCGGGGAGTCCGCCGAGGTCTGACGGGGCCGGGCGGGGTTGTCAGACCCGCCGGGTAGGTTGTGGGGCATGCGCATCGCGACCTGGAACGTGAACTCGATCACCGCCCGCCTCCCGAGGCTCCTGGCCTGGCTGGAGAGCAGCGGCACGGACGTGCTGTGCCTCCAGGAGGCCAAGGTCGCCGAGGAGCAGTTCCCGGCGGAGCAACTGCGCGAGCTGGGTTACGAGTCGGCGGTCCACGCGACCGGCCGGTGGAACGGCGTGGCGGTGCTCTCCCGCGTCGGCATCGAGGACGTCGTCAAGGGCCTGCCCGGCGACCCCGGCTTCGACGGCTCGGTGGAACCCCGCGCCATCTCGGCGACCTGCGGCCCGCTCCGCGTCTGGTCGGTCTACGTGCCGAACGGCCGTGAGGTGGACCACCCCCACTACGCCTACAAGCTCCAGTGGTTCGAGGCGCTCAAGGCCGCCGTCGCCGGTGACGCGGCGGGCAGCCGCCCCTTCGCGGTGATGGGCGACTACAACGTGGCGCCGACGGACGACGATGTCTTCGACCCCGCCTTCTTCGAGGGCTCCACCCACGTCACCGCCGCCGAGCGCGCCGCCCTGGCCTCCCTGCGCGAGGCCGGCCTGTCGGACGTGGTCCCGCGCCCCCTGAAGTACGAGCACCCGTTCACGTACTGGGACTACCGCCAGCTCTGCTTCCCGAAGAACCGCGGCATGCGCATCGACCTGGTCTACGGAAACGCCCCCTTCGCGAAGGCGGTCGGCGACGCGTACGTGGACCGCGAGGAGCGCAAGGGCAAGGGCGCCTCCGACCACGCGCCCGTGGTCGTGGACCTGGACGTCTAGGCCCTGTCGTTTGGATCAGCCCGCAGACGCGGGGCAAGACAAGAACCGCCGATGTCCTGCGACCTGATCCAAACGACAGACCCTAGGTCGTGTCCGCAAAGTGGCGGCGTCGTTGGTCTGTTCGTGGTGCGTCGTCATGAGCTGACTGATGAATCGTGGGCGGTGATCGAGCCGTT
>NZ_JBEORR010000055.1:0-28247 GCF_040302345.1 Streptomyces sp. NPDC126510
ATAAGCCGACGACTCACCCGCGAATCCACCCCGAACTGGCGCGACACCTGAACCTCGAACGAAACAACCCCGCTGGGACAAAACGCTCTTTTAGTACTCCAGCCAAAGATTGTGATCTTGCTGGCCGGGCAGCCAGGCCGTAGGTGCTCGTCCATCTGCTTCGGCTGATCGCGAACATAGGTGTTCCATCGCCGGGTCGGTCGGCAGGGTGAAGGCCATGAGGATCACCAAGTTCGGCCACGCATGTGTTCGGCTGGAGAGGAACGCCCGGGCGATCGTCATCGACCCAGGCGTCATGACGTCCGATCCTGACGCGTTGACGGGGGCCGAGGCGGTCCTCATCACGCATGAACACTTTGACCACTTCGATCCAGGGCGCCTGCACGAAGTCCCGTCGGCCATTTACACCTGTGCCGGGGTCGCCCGGCACCTGAACGGGTTCGGCGAGCGCGTGCATGTGGTCCACGAAGGCGACAGCTTCTCCGTCGCAGGCTTCGAGGTGTCGGTGGCGGGCGACAAGCATCACTTCAGCCACCCGGATGCGCCTCCCGTCGACAACGTCGGGTTCCTGATCGACGGAGAGGTGTTCCATCCGGGTGACGCGTTGACCGTGGTCGACGCGCCGACCCTGTTGGTGCCTGGCCAGGCACCATGGCTGACGGTGCCCGACATGATCGGCTACCTGCGCCGGATGTCACCGCGCCGTGCGTACGCCATCCATGACGGGCTCCTGAACGAGTGGGGCCTGAAGGTCTTGGACGACGTTCTCGCCATGGAGGCCGAGCGGGCGGGTGCCGATATCCGGCGGCTCCACCCTGGCGAGAGCGTCGAACTGTAGACGGTGCCGGCCGGCTGTCGGGCAGTAGGGTGCCGGGCTTCGCGCCCGCGTAGGTGAGGTGGGCCCGGTTCGCGGCATGGGAGGACACGATGAGAAAGACCTCCGACGCTCCCACTTGACTGCATCCAGGACGTCCACAGTGGACGGTATTGCCCGGATGCGTATTCCTTTGCATGCCTTTTGAATGCACGCCATGGATTGTTTGCTTACGTGATCTTTAAGCTCCCCTCAGCCCGGATGTGTTTGCCGCTTTCGCGGCAAGTCCACTCGAAATCAGGGGGGTTCCTATGCTGCAGGCCAGAGGCACCAGACACAGACGCCTTTCTCTGGCAGTCGTGTTCTTCGCACTGCTCGCCTGCTTCGGCCTGACCGGCATCACCCAAGCAAGTGCCACCACTGCGAGTGGTGACTTCGCCGCGATCTCGCCCTCCGCCAAGATCGTTGACACGCGCTCGGCTCTCGGTGTCGGCACCACGCTCGGTGCGGCTTCCACCAACACTTTCCAGGTCCTGGGGCAGGGCGGCGTTCCCAGTTCCGGGGTGTCCGCCGTGTCGCTGGATATCACCGTGGCCAACGCAACCTCGTCAGGCAGCTACCTGCAGATGTGGCCCGACGGCAGCACCCGGCCCTACCCGGGGTCCGTCATCAACTTCTCCAGCAGCGCGGACGCGAGCAACTCGGCAATCGTCGAAGTCGGCCCGGACGGGAAGATCGACGTCTACAACTCCAGCGGTACCGCCGACCTGATGGTGAACGTCAACGGATACTTCACATCCGATGGCGGCACCACCTCCCCGGGCGGATACGTTCCGGTCACCCAGTCACGGCTCGTCGACACCCGGGACGGCACCGGTGCCCCGCAGACACAGATCGCGCCCGGCGGGACGCTGAACGTCCAGATCGACGGTGTGGACGGCATCACCGACGAGGCGTCGGTCTACGCCAACATCACCGTTCCTTCCCCCGGCAGTGCCGGAACCCTCTACGCCTACGCCACCGGAGGATCGGCTGGGCAGCCCGTCGTCGACTACAAGACCGTCACCACGTCCCAGGGCGCGGTGATCCCGGTAGGTGCAGGCGGCCAGATCACCCTGAAGAACGGGTCCTCCACCCAGTCGGTCGACGTGATCCTCGACATCTACGGCTACTTCACCCAAGCCTCTTCCGGTGGCGGGGTCTTCACCGCCGCCCAGGACCGGCTGCTCGACACCCGCACCACCACCGCCGTCCCTGCCGACAGCGGCGTCACCGTGACAGTGGCCGGCAACGACGGTATCCCCACGTCCTTCGGCGCGGCCGTCCTCAATCTGACCACGACCGGACAACAGAACTCCGGCTACCTACGGGTGTGGCCGACCGGACAGCCGATGCCGTCCACCACGTCGGTGGACAACTTCCAGGCGAACACCTCCACCGCCGACCTGGTGATCGCCCAGCCCGGCGACCAGGGCGCGGTGAGCATCTACAACGCCAGCAGTGGCACCATCCAGCTCATCGTCGACCTGCAAGGGTGGTTCTCCGTCGACGGCAACGACGACAGCGGCACCCTGACGACGCTACCGCCGGCCGATCCCCCGGAGCCGGACCTGACCGACGCGCCGACGGACCCCGCGGCCGCCACCTCGGAACCGGCGACCCCCACGGACTCGCCGAGCGGCATCGCGCCCAACCATGTGTACTGCGACCCGGGGGGCGTCTACAAACCCACTTCCCTCGGGGGCAGATACATCCGCGCTGTCGGCCCCCTCCAGTCCAACTACAACGGCACCAGTCACAACGAAAGCACCACGTTCACCGCCGAGGCGACGGGGGCCGTCGGCATCAGCCTGACCGGATCGCTGAAGGTCTCACTCAACGAGCTCGTCTCGCGCCAGGAAGCCACCTATGGCATCAACTTGTCGGCATCGCTGACCGCGAAACTGGGCAACTCGGTAACCGCGACGATCCCGCCGCACAAGACCGTCAGTGCCAAGTACGGCGTTTGGCGGCGGCGTATCACAGGTACCAGCTTCTACCTGTACAGCAACTGCACGCACTCCGCGTCCTCAACAGTCGTCTCCTACACGCCTTACACCGTCGGCTGGTACACATGGCAGAGCTGACCAGGGCCTCCGCGGCGGCGACGATCGCCTTGGCAGCGACCGTTGCGCTCATCGCGGGCTGTGCAGCGCACCCAGGCCAGGACTCACCGGACAAAATCCCGACCGCCTCCGCGACCGCGACCCATCCCTCTTCTCCAGCCATTGGTCTGACGAAGACTCCACCCGACATCTCCGGCTCGGCCAAGGCCCTCATTCGCCTGGCGGACAGGACGGGGTCGGAAGAGGCGGCCGTGATCCAGAGCATCAAGGTCGGGACGGTTGCCGTGGCGACCGAATGCACCGGCGAGGGGAAGACGACCGTAGTCATCGGGAAACTGGCCACCTACACCATCCCGTGCGCGGCCACGCCCACGACGACTTACAACGAGATCGGGTTGGGCAGCAGCAAGCAACACGTCAAAATCACGGTCATGGCCGGCGCCGGAATCCACTGGGGATTGTCGGTCGGATGGCGTCCGGGATATCAGCGCCCGACCTGATGCGTTCATGGTGGGCGTGAGGCAGGACCAGCCCGCCGCACGCGGCCTGGTCCCAACCTCGTCGTGCTGTGGAACACGCGCCATCCGGACGGCGCCGCGGTCGCCCGGCTCCGCGCGGAAGCGCGAGGTCACGCGGCGTCTCGCCAGATCGTCATGTCCAGTTGCAGAAAGGCGATGTCGGGCAACGCCGTCGACTTCGTCTGGAGCACGAGCAGGGCGATGTCCCCGTTTTCGTGCTTGACGCAGATCTCGGTGCCGGCGGCCGCCCCGGCCAGGGTCCAGCGGTGGCGGTCGGCACTGGCGAGTATCAGCCGGCACTCGTCGAGGGTCGCGCCCGACTTGCCGAAAAGCTGAACGAAGACGCTGGTGTCGCTCTCCACCGCGCAGCCGACGTCCTTGCAGTCGAAGCGGATGTCCCCCTTGCGGTCGTCGCGCATGAACGGCTCATGGAAGCCCAGCGAGGTCTCCGGCGTCACCATCAGGGGCGCGTGGGTCTCGACCTGCGGTGACGCGGACTTCGTCGGGGAGGGCTCGGACGCCTCCGGTGCCCCGCCGCCGCTTCCCGACGCTCCGGCACGGCCCTCGGACTCCTGCGCCGACGAAGCCGACCCCGACGACCGCCCGGACTCCTGCGGGCCCGGCGTCGACGGCGCGCCCGCCATCCAGTCGCGGAGCCTGCTCCCCGCGTCCTGCACCGTCCACAACAAGCCGCCCAGTGCCACGGCCCCCGCCGTCACAGCCGCGGCCGTGATCAGGGCGGTACGCCGCCTTCGCGCCCGCCGCTCCCCCGGCCCGGCCGGCAGCGTCTGGGGCTGGGTGACGACCAGCGGCTGCGGCAGGAGTCGCGTCGGGGTGTGGAGCGGGGACGGGACCGTCGGCTCGGGCCCCATGACGTCCCGCCAGACGGCCGGTCCCGCGCCCGCCCCCAGTCGCTGCCGGCACCAGTCGACGATCTCCGCCAGGCCCGCCCGGTCCTGCGGATCGGCGGCCAGACAACGGGCGAACAGCGGTCGGAGCTGCTCGGGCAGCAGGGACAGGTCGGGCCGGTCGTGCACGATCCGGTACAGCACGCCGACCGCTGAGCCCTCCCCGTACAGCGGGCGGCCCAGGGCGGCGAACGCGGCCGTCTGGCCCAGTGCGAAGACGTCGGTCGCCGCCGTGACCTCTCCCGCGGACGCCTGCTCGGGAGCCATGAAGTGGGGCGTGCCGAGGGCGGCACCGGTGGCGGTGTACGAGGTGAAGTCGGCGGCCAGCGAGACGCCGAAGTCGATCACGCGCGGCCCGTCGGCGGCGAGCAGCACGTTGGACGGCTTGAGGTCCC
Organism: Streptomyces sp. NPDC126510; assembly: GCF_040302345.1. NCBI lineage: Bacteria > Bacillati > Actinomycetota > Actinomycetes > Kitasatosporales > Streptomycetaceae > Streptomyces > Streptomyces sp. NPDC126510. Next base: position 4,741 of record NZ_JBEORR010000055.1, read on the forward strand.
GGTGCACGATGCCGGCGGCGTGGATGGCCTGGAGTGCCTCGGCCACCCCGGCGATGAGCCACAGCACCGCCGGGACCGGCAGCGGTCCGCGCCGGGCGACGGCGTCGGTCAGGGACGGGCCGGGGACGTACAGCGTGGCCGCCCAGGGCGGTGTGCCGTCGGCGTCGGCGTCGATCAGCTCGGCGGTGTAGGCCCCCCGGACCCGCCGGGCCGCCTCCACCTCCCGGCGGAACCGGCGCCGGAAGGCCGGATCGTCGGCCAGTTCCGGCCGTACCACCTTGATCGCCACGGGCCGGCCGCCCTGCGTGTGCGACAGGTAGACCCGGCCCATGCCGCCCGCGCCGAGCCGGGCGGCGAGGCGGTATCCGGCGACCACGGGCGGATCGTCCGCCCGCAACGGCTGGAACACCTCGGTCGCGTGGTTCATCGGTCCGTCTCCCCCTCGTCCCCTGTTCCCCCCGGTCAACCATGAGTTGACCAAGGCAGAAGCCTAAGCGGAGTCCGGCGGGCTCATGGCGCGGCCGGCGCCTTCGGTACGCCCGTGAGCTCCTCGCCCGCCTCCATCGGGTGGGTCACGTCGTGGGCGTCGCGGCTGCTCCGGCCCAGGTGGTTGAAGACCAGGTTGAGCAGCACGGCCGCCACACAGCCCGTCGAGATGCCGGAGTCCAGGACGATCCGGGCCGTCTCCGGGAAGGCGTGGTAGAACTCCGGTGCCGTGATGGGGATGATGCCGACGGCCAGGGAGACGGCCACGATCAGGACGTTGTTGTCCTTGTCCAGGGCGGCCCTGACCAGGGTCTGGATGCCGCTGGCGGCGACCGAGCCGAACAGGACCACGCCCGCCCCGCCCAGCACCGGGCGCGGTACGACGGCGATCAGCGAGGCCGCCATCGGGCACAGGCCCATCAGCACCAGGAAACCGCCACCTGCCGCGACGACATACCGGCTGCGAATCCTCGTCATGGCGACCAGGCCGATGTTCTGGGCGAAGGCGCTGCACATGAAGCCGTTGAAGAGCGGGCTGATCGCCGAGCCGAGGGTGTCGGCGCGCAGGCCGGCCGCGATGGTCCTCTCGTCGGCCGGGCGCTCGACGATCTCGCCCAGGGCCAGCATGTCGGCGGTCGATTCGGTCATCGACACCACCATCACCACGCACATCGAGATGATCGCGGCGAGCTGGAACTGCGGGGCGCCGAAGTGGAACGGGGTGGGGAAGCCGATGACGGCCGCGTCGGCGACGGGGGCGAAGTCCGTCGCACCGAACGGGATCGCGATCAGCGTGCCGATCACCAGCCCGAGCAGCACGGCGATCTGCTTGACGAAGCCCGTGGTGAAGCGGCGCAGCAGCAGGACGATCAGCAGGGTGACGGCGGCGAGGCCCAGGTTGGTCGCCGAACCGTAGTCGTGCGCCGCCGGGTTAGGGCCCTGCGCCCAGCCGAAGGCGACCGGGAGCAGCGATATGCCGATGAGGGTGATGACCGTGCCGGTCACGACGGGCGGGAAGAAGCGGATCGCCTTGCAGAAGACGGGGGCGGCGAGGAAGCCGAGGAGCCCGGCGACGATGACCGCGCCGAAGATGATCGGCAGGGCGTCGGACTTGTCCTCGGTGGAGGCGACGATCGCGGTCATCGGGGCGACACCGGCGAAGGTGACGCCGTTGACGAACGGCAGCCGGGCGCCGATCTTCCAGACGCCGAGGGTCTGCAGGAAAGTGGCGAGGCCCGCGGTGAACAGGCAGGCGCCGGTGAGGAAGGTGAGGTCGGCGGCGGTCAGGCCGATGGCCGCGCCGACGATCAGGGGCGGGGCGACGACTCCGGCGTACATGGCGGCCACGTGCTGCAGGCCGGTCGTCGCCATCTTGAGCGCGGGGAGTTTTTCGTCAACGGGGTGGTCGGCCACGGCGGCGTCCCTCCGGTCGGTTACACGGCTGTGCCCGGGGGCCGCCGTGGGTGTCAGGGAGGTGGTGCGGGTGGTCATGGGGGTACCTCCCCGCTCGAGCGAAGCCGAGAGCTTGGGGGAGGGACCGGACATGCAGGTGACGGGGGTGGCCGTTCCGGGGCGCGCGTGTAGCGCACCCCGGAGACGACCGCCGTGGACCCCGCTCGGGTCCACGGCCACCGGCCGGGAGCCGTCCCTCCCGGTCGGAGTCTTCGGGGTGTTCAGGCCTCGGCGGCGATCTTCGCCAGCCGCCTGGCCTCGTCCCGCGTCGCGCGGGCGATGGCGTCCTCGTCGGCCGTGAGCAGCCGCCCGTCCTCGACGATCTGACGGCCGTTCACGAAGGAGGCGGTGACCGGGGCCGCCGCGCCGAAGACCAGGGCGGTCACCGGGTCGGCGATGGAGGCGTGGGCGAGCGTGTCCAGCTTCCACAGCACCAGGTCGGCGAGCTTGCCGGGCTCCAGGGAACCGGTCTCCGCCGCCCGGCCGAGGACCTGGGCGCCGCCGTACGTGCCGAGGCGCAGTGCCTGACGGGCGTTCAGGGCGGCTTCCCTGTGGCCGCCGAGGCGGTTGATGAGGAGGGCGTTGCGCAGCTCGGTGTGGAGTTCGCCGGACTCGTTGGAGGCGGTGCCGTCGACGCCGAGGCCGACGGGGACGCCGGCGGCGAGCATGTCGGGGACGCGGGCGATGCCGGCGGCGAGGCGGGCGTTGGAGGACGGGCAGTGCGCGACGCCGGTCCTGGACCGGGCGAAGGCGGCGATGTCGGAGTCGTTCATGTGGACGCAGTGCGCCATCCACACGTCCTCGCCGAGCCAGCCGGTGGACTCGAAGTAGTCGGTCGGGCCCATGCCGAACAGTTCGTGGCAGAACTTCTCCTCCTCCACGGTCTCCGAGCCGTGGGTGTGGAGGCGGACGCCGAGGCGGCGGGCCAGCTGGGCGCCGTCGCGCAGCAGTTCGGTGGAGACGGAGAAGGGCGAGCAGGGCGCGACGGCGACCTGGGTCATGGCGTCGAAGGAGGGGTCGTGGTGCCGGCGCACGGTCTCCTCGGTGGCGGCCAGCGCACCGTCGAGGGTCTCCACGGCGAAGTCCGGGGGCAGGCCGCCGTCCTTCTCGCTGCGGTCCATGGAGCCGCGGGCGAGGGTGAAGCGGACGCCCATGTCGCGGGCGGCGCCGATGATCGCGCCGGAGAGATCGCCGGAGCCCCGCGGGAAGACGTAGTGGTGGTCCATGGCGGTGGTGACTCCGCCGCGGGCCATCATCGCGAGGGAGCCCTGGGCGGCCGCGCGGACCATGGGTTCGTCGATGCGCGCCCAGGTCGGGTACAGCGCGACGAGCCAGTTGAAGAGGTTGTGGTCCGTGGCCAGGCCGCGGGTGATCCACTGGTAGAAGTGGTGGTGGGTGTTGATCAGGCCGGGCGTCACGAGGTGGCCGGAGGCGTCGATACGGCGTACGACGTTCTCCAGGCCTTCGGGGGCCGCGCCCGCGCCGAGCGACTCGATGCGGTTGCCGGCGAGCACGACGTGCCCGGAGGCGTACTCGGTGTCGTGTCCGTCGACGGTCGCGATCGCGCAGTTCTCGATGACGATGCGCCGGTCTGCTGCCATGGTTCGTCCCTTTTCACGAAGTGTGCTGAATTGGCGAGGGCACGGCAGGACCCCGGGAGATTTGAGTGCCGTGGCCGGGAGGAGTGTTCCCCGGCCACGGGTGCCGAAAGAGGGACCTCAGAGATTGGTGAGGTCCACGGGGATCCGGGCCTCGCATCCGTCCCGCAGGATCGTCGCCTCGATCAGGCCGTAGGGGCGGTCGGCGGCGTAGTAGACAGCTCCGTCGGCGGTGTCGTTCTTCAGCCCGAACGGCTCCAGGTCGACCAGGAAGTGGTGCTTGTTCGGGAGGGAGAAGCGGACCTCGTCGATCTCGCTGCGGTTGTTGATGATCCGCGAACCCATCTGGTACAGCGTCTGCTGGAGCGAGAGCGAGTACGTCTCGGCGAAGGCCTGGAGCATGTGCTTCTTGACCTGCTCGTAGGACTTCTCCCACTGGGGCATGCGCTGCTCGTCGTCGGTCCAGTTGAACCGCCAGCGGCCGGAGACCTCGGTGGCCAGGATGCGGTCGTAGGCCTCCTTCAGGGTCGTGTACTTGTCCTTGACGTAACCCCAGAACTCGGAGTTGGTCGAGTTCATCACGACCAGGTCCTTGAGGCCGGAGACGACCTCCCACGACGAGCCGTCGTAGGTGATCTGAGTCAGCCGGACCTCCTGGCCCTTGCGGACGAAGGAGTGCTTGACCTCGTCGGCGCCGATGAACTGCGAGGTGGCGTCGGAGGCCTCGATCCGCTCCCAGGCGTACTCCTCGATGCGGATCCGGGCCCGGTGGATCGGCTCCTGGCTGGTGACGAAGTGCCGGGCGAGGTGGATGCCGAACTGCTCGGCCGACTCGATGCCGTGCTCCTTGGCGAACGCGTACACCGTGTTCTTGGTGGTGTCGGTCGGCAGGACGCTGGCGTTCGAGCCGGAGTAGTGGACCTCGTCCATGTCGCCGCTCAGCGCGACGGAGACGTTGAGGTCCTTGATGTGGTGGGTGGCGCCGTCCCGCGTGATCTTGACGACTCGGTTCTCGGCCTTGCCGTACTGGTTCTGTCCCAGAATGGTGGGCATCTGTAGCTAGCTCCCTCGGTATACGGAGTAGCCGAACGGGTTGAGCAGCAGCGGTACGTGGTAGTGCTCACCGGCCTCGACGGCGAAGGTGATCACCACCTCTGGAAAGAACGCACCGCTGTCCCGATTCGCGGGGGCGTCCTGCTGCGCATCGGCTTGCTTCTTCGCAGATTCTTCGAGGTACGGCTCCACCGCGAAGTCGAGCCGTACGTGGGTGGTGCCCTCCGGCAGTGCCGGGAGGTCCTTGCACCGGCCGTCCGCGTCGGTGGCGGAGCCGCCGAGCGCCTGCCAGTCCGCCGCGCGCCCGGAGCGGGCGGCGAGCCGGACGGCGACGCCCGCGGCGGGGCGGCCGACGCTGGTGTCCAGGATGTGCGTGGACACGGAGGCGGTGGTGCTGGTGCTCATGGGGTCAGGCTTCCTCTTCGACGAGTCGGGCCAGGCGGATGCGGTTGATCTTCCCCAGTTCGGTGCGGACGATCTCGCGCTCCCGCTCCGGCGTGTTGTCGAGCCGCTCCCTGACCGCGTCGCGCATCTGCTCGCCGGTCCGGCCGGTGGCGCAGATCAGGAAGACATGGCCGAACTTCTCCTGGTAGGCGAGGTTCAGCTCCAGCATCTCCGCCTTGAGCGCGTCGGAGGCGCCGGCCATGCCGCGCTGCTCCCGGGCCGAGGTGGGGTCTCCGGGCTTCGGACGGCCGATGGGCGGGTGGCCGGCCATCGCCTCGTCGAGGTCCTCGGTCGTCAGCGTCGCCATGGCGGCGTCACTCGCGGCGTACAGGTCCTCGCGGGTGGCGTAGGGGCGGGCGGCCAGCAGGCGCTTCGCCCACGCCGTGGCGGCGCACGCCTCGTGGAGGGCGGTGAAGGCCGCATGCTCCTCGAGGGTGTTGAACCGGGTCAGGCCCGGCGGCGTGGAAGTGGACGTCACGGGAGCCTCCGTGGCCGGATTCGGCCTTCGTGCTGAACGGGCGTGCCGATAGCTAACGCCCTCCCGCGACAGCACGTCAACAGTTTGTTGAAAATTCTGTGGCGTGAAACCGGACCGATACGTCCGGCGCCGGTCAGGCCCCCTTCTCGCGGTTGAGGTAGTTGTAGACGGTGAAGCGGCTGACACCGAGGGCGCTCGCCACCGTCTCCACTCCGTGCCGTACGGAGAAGGCGCCGCGCGCCTCGAGTATCCGCACGACCTCCTGCTTGGCCCTGCGGTCCAGATCGGCCAGCGGCATGCCCTTGCGGCGCTCCATGGCGGCCAGGATGTGATCGAGGGAGTCGGCGAGCTGCGGCAGCCGCACGGCGACGGCGTCCCTGCCCTCCCAGGCCAGGACGACGTCGTCGGGGCCGGCCTCGTCGGGCGGGATCATCTCGCCACCCATGGCGTCGACCAGGGGTTTCACGGCCGCGATGAACGGCTCGTCCCCCGCGCCGCTCACGCCTCGTCCTCCTCGACCACGTTGACCTGGAGCGTGACCCGGGTGGCACCGGCCTCCAGGGTCTTGCGGAGCAGGGCGTCCACGGCGGTGAGCACCGCGTCGGCACCGCCCTCCGCGGTGTTGCCGAACGGGCCCACGTCCACGGCGTCCAGCTCGGCGGCCTCCACGACCTCGCGGGCCACCACCGCGTGCGCGGGCGCCTCGTCCAGGTCGAAGGGCTCGGTCGTGAACTCCACTCTCAGTCGCACGCGCTCAACCTAACGCGCGGGACGGACTTTCCGGCAGCCCCTCTTGACAGCCCTCGCACCGCACAGGCAATCTTCCGTTAAGCAGAAATAAGATTCCGCAATGCGGAATAGACACCGTGGAAGCCCACCACGGCAGACAAGGGAGGGAGCGCGGCCCCGATGGGATTCGCAGACCAGCGCTTCAACGTCAACCTGTCGATCCTCTTCACGGAGCTCCCCCTCCTGGAGCGTCCGGCGGCGGCCGCGGCGGCGGGCTTCACCGCGGTCGAGCTGTGGTGGCCCTGGGTGGACTCGCCCGTCCCCGAGCGGTCGGAGCTCGACGCCCTGAAGCGCGCGATCGAGGACGCCGGCGTCCGGCTCACCGGCCTGAACTACTACGCCGGGCAGCTCCCGGGCCCGGACCGCGGCGCCCTGTCGGTCCCCGGTCAGGAGTCGGAGCGGTTCCGCGCCAACATCGACGTGGCCGCCGAATTCGCCGCCTCCGTGGGCTGCACGGCCCTCAACGCCCTGTACGGCAACCGTGTCGAGGGCGTGGAACCGGCCGAGCAGGACGCGCTCGCGCTGGAGAACCTGACGCTCGCGGCCCGGGCCGCCGACCGGATCGGCGCGATCCTGCTGATCGAGGCGCTCAACAAGCCGGAGTCACCCCGGTACCCGCTGGTGTCCGCGGCCGCCGCCGTCGAGGTCGTCGACAAGGTCAACGAGACGACGGGGCTGAACAACGCGCGCTTCCTCATGGACCTCTACCACCTGTCCATGAACGGCGAGGACCTCCCGTCGGTGATCGAGCGGTTCGCCCCGAAGACCGGCCACGTCCAGATCGCCGACAACCCCGGCCGCGGCGCGCCGGGCACGGGCTCGCTGCCCCTCGAAGACCTCCTCGACCAGCTCAAGAAGGCGGGCTACGACGGCTGGGTCGGCCTCGAGTACAAGCCGGGCGACCGCCCGAGCGCCGAGGCCTTCGACTGGCTGTCCCGCTGACCCCGTACCCGAAAGGCACCCCATCATGAGCACACTCCCCAAGATCGCCTGGATCGGACTCGGCATCATGGGCTCCCCCATGTCCGAGAACCTGATCAAGGCGGGCTACCAGGTCACCGGCTACACGCTGGAGCAGGACAAGCTGGACCGCCTGGCCGCCGCCGGCGGCACCGCCGCCTCATCGATCGCCGAGGCCGTCAGGGACGCCGACGTCGTCATCACGATGGTTCCGGCGTCCCCGCAGGTCGAGGCCATCGCCTACGGCCCGGACGGCATCCTGGACAACGCGCGGTCCGGCGCGCTGCTGATCGACATGTCCTCGATCACGCCCCAGACCTCGGTCGACCTGGCGAAGGCGGCGAAGGACCAGGGCATCCGTGTCCTGGACGCCCCGGTGTCCGGCGGTGAGGCCGGCGCCATCGAGGCCGTGCTGTCCATCATGGTCGGCGGCGAGCAGGCCGACTTCGACGCCGCGAAGCCGATCCTCGAAGCGCTCGGCAAGACCATCGTCCTGTGCGGCCCGCACGGCTCGGGGCAGACCGTGAAGGCCGCCAACCAGCTGATCGTCGCCGTGAACATCCAGGCGTGCGCCGAGGCCGTGGTCTTCCTGGAGAAGTCCGGCGTGGACCTGAAGGCCGCCCTGGACGTCCTGGGCGGCGGACTCGCCGGCTCGACCGTGCTGACCCGCAAGAAGGACAACTTCCTCGGCCGGGACTTCAAGCCGGGCTTCCGGATCGACCTGCACCACAAGGACATGGGCATCGTCACCGACGCCGCCCGCAATGTCGGCGCGGCCCTGCCCGTCGGTGCCGTGGTCGCCCAGCTGGTCGCGAGCCTGCGTGCGCAGGGCGACGGGGGCCTGGACCACTCGGCGCTGCTGCGCGCCGTGGAGCGACTCTCCGGCGCGCGGCTCTGACCACCTCTCCGACCTCCTCCAGGCCCTCGTAGCCCCGGGGCCCCCGATCCCCGGGCGGCGCCGCCGCTGACATCTGTCCTGTCGCGCCCAGAGCGGCGGCGCCGCCCGGAACCAGCCATGCCCACCGCTTCAACAAACTGTTGACGCCCCGCTCACCCCGACCCTAGGCTCCACAAAGCGGAAACATTTTTCCGCTGCACTCTCGTACGGAAGGTCACGATGTCGCAGCGCGTGCTCACCACCGAGTCCGGCGCCCCCGTCGCCGACAACCAGAACTCCGCCACCGCCGGTGTCGGCGGCCCGCTCCTGCTCCAGGACCAGCACCTGCTGGAGAAGCTGGCGCGCTTCAACCGCGAGCGCATCCCCGAGCGCGTGGTGCACGCCCGCGGCTCGGGCGCCTACGGCCATTTCGAAGTGACCGACGACGTCACGGACTTCACCCACGCCGACTTCCTCAGCAGCGTCGGCAAGCGCACCGAGGTGTTCGTGCGCTTCTCGACCGTGGCCGACTCGCTCGGTGGCGCGGACGCGGTGCGCGACCCGCGCGGTTTCGCGGTGAAGTTCTACACAGGGGAGGGCAATTACGACCTCGTCGGGAACAACACGCCGGTGTTCTTCATCAAGGACCCGATCAAGTTCCCGGACTTCATCCACTCGCAGAAGCGCGACCCGTTCACAGGCCGTCAGGAGCCGGACAACGTCTGGGACTTCTGGGCGCACTCCCCCGAGGCCACGCACCAGGTGACCTGGCTGATGGGCGACCGCGGCATCCCGGCCTCGTACCGGCACATGAACGGCTACGGCTCGCACACCTATCAGTGGACGAACAGCCGGGGCGAGTCCTTCTTCGTCAAGTACCACTTCAGGACCAACCAGGGCATCCGCTCCCTGAGCAGCGAGCAGGCCGCCGAGATCGCGGGCAAGGACCCGGGCTCGCACCAGACGGACTTGCTCCAGGCGATCGAGCGGGGCGTGCACCCGTCCTGGACGCTCCACGTGCAGCTGATGCCGGCGGCGGAGGCTGCGGACTACCGCTTCAACCCGTTCGACCTGACCAAGGTGTGGCCGCACCAGGACTACCCGCTCAGGCGTGTCGGCCGGCTGGTGCTGGACCGCAACCCGGACAACGTCTTCGCGGAGGTCGAGCAGGCCGCGTTCTCGCCGAACAACTTCGTGCCCGGCATCGGCCCCTCCCCCGACAAGATGCTCCAGGGCCGGCTGTTCGCCTACGCGGACGCGCACCGCTACCGCCTGGGCGTCAACCACACGCTGCTGGCCGTCAACGCGCCGAAGGCCACGACCGCGCGGAACTACGGCCGGGACGGGCTCATGGCGGCCAACCCTCAGGGCCGGTACGCCAAGAACTACGAGCCGAACTCCTACGACGGCCCGGTCGAGACCGGCCGCCCGCTGTCGGCGCCGCTGGCGGTCTCCGGCCACACCGGCACCCACGAGGCGCCCGCGCACACCAAGGACGACGACTTCTTCCAGGCCGGCGAGCTGTTCCGGCTGATGTCGGCCGACGAGAAGTCCCGCCTGGTCGCGAACATCGCGGGCGGCCTGTCGAAGGTCTCCCGCGACGACGTGATCGAGAAGAACCTCGCGCACTTCCACGCCGCCGACCCCGAGTACGGGCGGCGCGTGGAGGAGGCCGTCCGCGCCCTGCGCGAGGACTGAACTCCCTGACCGTGCCCGACCGCCCGGGGCGACCCGGATGAGGGGTGGTCCTCCGGGCACGGGCACGGTCAGGGCGCGGACCGCGGCGGCTGCGAGCCAGTGCGGTGGTGAAGGGCCCGGACCGGCTTCTCGACCTGAGGGAAACCGGCCCCCGGAGCCCGTCGCACCCGCCGCGGTCTCAGCACCCCCCGCCCCTCTCCCCCAGACCCCGTCCGGCGGCGCGAACGTCCTGTCGCGCCCAGCCTCGCGCCGCCGGACGGCCAAGCCCTCTCAGGGTGCGGATCGGTCCCGTTCGCAGCAGCCTGAAGGCATGGCACCTCCCACCGAGCACCCCCACGTCGTGGTCCACGCCCCCGCCCTGGACGGCTCCCGCCGGGTCACCCTGGGCGAGGAGCCGCTGGGCGTCGCCACCCACACCGACGACGTCGCCGAGATCCTGCGCCTGGCCGACCTGTACGTCACCGACGTCGCCGAGAGCGACCTCGTGGAGTGGCAGGGCGGCGGGCCGGACGACTGGCCGGGGCTGTCGGAACACCACGAGGCGTGAGCGCGTCTACGCACCGGTCGTACAGCCCGTACGGAACCCTGAAGAACCTCTGGACCAGGCCCCGGGGGGCTTCAACCGCCCATGCGGTTGCTTGAGAGCCCGGATGGAACAGTCGGCGTCGATGCCCGCCACGACGAGCAGCGGTGCTCAGGGTCGCCCTTCCAGCGATCGTGTGGCCGGCGCCGCATGGGAGCGACCACGGTCATTCGTCGACCACCCCGCCATGGACGGGCGCCATATTGCGCACAGATCCCCATCCTGCGGCCTCCCAGCAGGGCGCCCACCACTCCTCCCGGTCCCTGTGTGCTTTCCGTTGCGCTTCTGACAGGGCGTTTTCGTCGCCTCGGTCATAGGCTTGCCGGGCTGCCTCGACATCCTGGATCGTGTAGCGAATCGACCTGGCGATCTTGGGTTCGCCCACGGTCCGAGCCGCCTCCTCCAGCTGTTCGACGTACCTCGTCACCGACACGTCGTGGGGGTGCAGCAGTGAGACGGGAATGCCGCCTTGATAGAAGGCGCGCAGTGCTTGGTCGCAACCCGCACGTTTCGCGTTGATCCTCTGGTCCTTCTTCTGGACGTGGTCGTAGGCCCACCACGCTCCACCGCCGAGGGCTCCCACCACGATCAGGGTGACTAGCCCATTCTTCACCGACGTGACGACGGCACCCCACGGGAAGGCTGCGGTGCGCTTGCCTGGAGCGTGGAAGTGGTTGTTCTGGACGTTGTGGTTCCCGTCCTGCACGGCAGCCGGACCGTGGAATTCACTGCGCTCGGGACCGCTGCGGCCATCGTCGTCGCGCTGCGGTGCGGTCATCCGCTGTGGCCGAAGTGATTCTCCTGATGATTGTTGTCGCCCGTCTGTACGGCGGTCGGACCGTGGAAGGTACTGCCCGCGAACGGAGCTGAGGCGTTACCCGGAGCGATGGGCCCACTGTCGATCAGCGCACGAAGTTCCGCGACCGCTGAGGGTAGCTCAGCATCTTCGAGCCGAGTCAGTACCACCACGAACCCGGCCTGCCAGGCAGCGGCCTGGCTCCCCGCCGCTCCCTCGTCGGGGCTGTCCGTCAGTGCTGCCGCGGCCCGGTCCAGGCGTCGCCTCTCCGATGCCTCATCCTCGTGACTCCCCCGAGCCATCAGGCGCGCGGCGCGATCCCGGATTGCATTCCACCCGTCCGTGCCGGCCGCCTGCACCATGGCTGCGCCCCCAGCCGAGGCCAACGCCAACAGCGACTCCGAGATCATCCGCCCGCTCCCTCCGACGATGGCCCGCACCATGGGCCGGCATCCCCCAACTGCCGACGAAATCAGGCTAGGTGATCGCACGCGCGGCGTGGGGGCGCACCAGGATTCCCAGACCGTCTGTTCACGTGCCTCCACCGGCCACCCGCGGGGCGGCCCGGACATGCCCGAGGGGCGGCCCGTCCCCCACGGACGAGCCGCCCCTCTGCTCCCCTGCGGGTCAGACCTTCAGCGTCCTGATCGAGGTCGGCGCGTGGCCGGGCTCGGTGGCGATCTCCTCGAACTCCACGACGTCGCCGATGTCGTTGGTCGTCGACATGGAGATGTTGGTGACGCGCTCCAGGATCGCCTCGACGACGACCGGGACCCGGTGCTCCGCGGCCAGCTTCTTGGCCTGCTCGAAGGCGTCGCCCAGCTCGGCGGGGTCGGTGACGCGGATCGCTTTGCAGCCGAGGCCCTCGGCGACCTTGACGTGGTCGACGCCGTAGACGCCGAGCTCGGGCGAGTTGAGGTTCTCGAACTCCAGGTTGACCTGGAAGTCGATCTCGAACGCCCGCTGCGCCTGCCGGATCAGGCCCAGGTAGGAGTTGTTCACCAGGACGTGGACGTACGGGATCCGGTGCTGCGCGCCGACGGCCAGTTCCTCCAGCATGAACTGGAAGTCGTAGTCGCCGGAGAGGGCGACGACGGATGCCTCAGGGTCTGCCTTGGCCACGCCCAGTGCGGCCGGGATGGTCCAGCCGAGCGGGCCGGCCTGGCCGCAGTTGATCCAGTGGCGGGGCCGGTAGACGTGGAGCATCTGCGCACCGGCGATCTGCGAGAGGCCGATGGTGGAGACGTACCGGGTCTCCGGCCCGAAGGCCTTGTTCATCTCCTCGTAGACGCGCTGCGGCTTGATCGGGATGTCGTCGAAGTGCGTACGGCGCTGGAGGGTCGCCTTGCGCTCCTGCGCGGCCTCGGCCCACACGGAACGGTCGGGCAGCCTGCCGGCCGCCTTCAGCTCGCGGGCGACCTCGACGAACAGCTTCAGAGCGGCCTTGGCGTCGGAGGCGATGCCGTAGTCCGGGGCGAAGATCTTGCCGATCTGGGTGGGCTCGATGTCGACGTGGACGAACTTGCGCCCGGCCGTGTAGACGTCGAGCCTGCCGGTGTGGCGGTTGGCCCAGCGGTTGCCGATGCCGAGGACGAAGTCGGACTCCAGGAAGGTCGCGTTGCCGTAGCGGTGCGAGGTCTGCAGGCCGACCATGCCGGCGTTCAGCTCGTGGTCGTCGGGCAGGAGGCCCCAGCCCATCAGGGTCGGGACGACCGGGGTGCCGGTCAACTCGGCGAACTCGACGAGTAGTTCGGCGGCGTCGGCGTTGATGATGCCGCCGCCCGCGACGATCAGCGGCCGCTCGGACGCGTTCAGCATCCCGACCGCCTTCTCGATCTGGGCGCGGGTCGCCGCGGGCTTGTAGACCGGGAGCGGCTCGTAGGTCTCCGGGTCGAACTCGATCTCCGTCAGCTGCACGTCGATCGGCAGGTCGATGAGGACCGGGCCGGGACGGCCGGAGCGCATCAGGTGGAAGGCCTGCTGGAAGACGCCCGGGACCTGCGCGGCCTCCAGCACGGTGACGGCCATCTTGGTGACCGGCTTGGCGATGGAGGCGATGTCGACGGCCTGGAAGTCCTCCTTGTGGATCACGGCGGTCGGGGCCTGGCCCGTGATGCACAGGATCGGGATGGAGTCGCCGGTCGCGGAGTACAGCCCCGTGATCATGTCGGTGCCTGCCGGACCGGATGTGCCGATGCAGACACCGATGTTGCCCGGGTGGGTGCGGGTGTAGCCCTCGGCCATGTGCGAGGCGCCCTCGACGTGCCGGGCGAGGGTGTGGGCGATGCCGCCCGAGGCTTTGAGCGCCGCGTAGAACGGGTTGATCGCCGCGCCGGGGACACCGAACGCGTCGGCGACGCCCTCGCGCTTGAGGATCTCAACTGCCGCGCGGGCAGCGGTCATTCGAGCCATCGAGTACTCCTGCTTCGGCTGTCGGATTCGCACTCCCGTCGCGCCCCGCGGTGAGCTCTTCCGTATTGCGGAAATTGTTTTCTACGATCTGGAATGAATGTATGGGGGGTGGGCGAAGGCCGTCAAGAGACGGAAAGCGCCGGACAGGGCGGGACCCGAGGGGGCACGATGGGCACGCTGTCCCGATACGACACGGTTCTGGAGTGGCCATGGCCGAGACCGTCGCGGTGCGCTGCCCGGCCTGCCGCCGCGAGCACCGCTGCACGGCACCGGCGTACCCGTGCGCGTGCGGTGCGCCGGTCGCCCCGCGTCTGGACCGGGACGGCGCGGCGACGCCCGTCTCGCACCGGTCCTGGCAGGACGACTGGGTGACGGTGCGGTGCGGCTCCTGCGGGCGGCGCGGCGAGTGGCCGCGACCGGAGGTGGGGTGTTCGTGCGGGGTGGTGCTGCGGGTGGCGGTGCTGGAGGACGGGAAGAGCGCCGCCACCGGGGAGGGCACAGCAGGCGCGGACGTCACTCCGGCCCCGGAGCCGGTGACGGTGCGGCGCGTCACCCCGGCCGCCCGGCCCCCCTTCCTCTCCGTCACGATCCGGACCGCGCGCGACGCCGTCACGGCCACCGCCCTGTATCTGCGCTGGCTCGGCTACCGGGGTGTGCGCAGGGCGGACCAGCGTCCGCCCTCCGGTATCGGTCTCGCCGCGCGCGGGGTCGTCGCGCAGGTGGACCCGGCCGTACGACCGGCGACCCTCAGGGACGTCGAATGCCTGTGGCTGACGGCCATGACGGAGTCCGCGGACTGCCTCTACTTCTCCCTCGCCGGGTACGCGGACGACGCCCGGGCCCGCGCCGACGCGCTGGGCGTCGCCTTGTTCGTCCTCGACCTCACCGGCACGCCGAGGCCGGTGAACGCCTCCGCCGACGCACTGGCCACCAGCGGCACCGGTACCGGGAACCGAGCCCCCTGACCAGCCCGCGCACCGCATACTCACCGCATGCGTATGCGCCCCGCCACCCGCGCCGAACTCCCCGCCCTCCAGGACATCGAGCGCGCCGCCGGCGCCCCCTTCCGCGACCTCGGCATGCCGGAGATCGCGGACGACCAACCACCCGCGCTCGACACCCTGGAGCACTACTGCCGGGCGGGCCGCTGCTGGGTGGCGGCGGACGAGCAGGGTCGGCCGGCGGCTTATCTCCTGGCCGAACCCGTCGACGGCGCCCTGCACATCGAGCAGGTCTCGGTCCACCCACGCGCCGCGCGCCGGGGCGTGGGCCGCGCCCTGCTGGACCACGCCGCCGGCCACGCCCGCGAGGAGGGCCTGACGGCCCTGACACTGACCACCTTCACCGAGGTGCCGTGGAACGCCCCCTACTACGCCCGCCTCGGCTTCCGGCCCCTCTCCGAGGCCGACGTCACCCCCGGCCTGCGCGCCATCCGCGCGACCGAGGCCGAACTCGGCCTGGACCGCTGGCCCCGGGTGTGCATGCGCAGGCCGCTGTGAGCGGCACGGCCCAAGGTGCCCCTAGCCGTCCGCGAACCTCTCCCGCAGCTCCACCTTGCGGACCTTTCCGGACACCGTCATCGGGAAGGAGTCGAGGATCCGCACCCGGGCCGGGACCTTGTAGTGCGCCAACCGCCCCTCGCAGAAGGCCCGGAGCTCCTCCAGCGTCGGCGGGTCGTCCGGGTCGCGCGCGATGACACAGGCCAGGACCTCCTCGCCGTAGCGCTCGTGCGGGACGCCGACGACCTGGACGTCCTGGATCTTCGGATGGCCGTAGAGGAACTCCTCGATCTCGCGAGGGTAGATGTTCTCGCCGCCCCGGATGATCATGTCCTTGATGCGGCCGACGATCTCGACGTAGCCGTCCTCGCGCATCACGGCGAGGTCGCCCGTGTGCATCCAGCGGCCGGCGTCGACGGACTCGGCGGTCTTCTCCGGCTCGTTCCAGTAGCCGAGCATCACGCTGTAGCCGCGGGTGCACAACTCGCCCGCCGAGCCGCGCGGCCGGGTGACGCCCGTGGCCGGGTCGACGATCTTGACCTCGATGTGCGGCAGCACCCGGCCGACCGTGCCGGTGCGGTGCTCCAGGTCGTCGTCCCCGCGGGTCTGCAGGGACACCGGGGACGTCTCGGTCATGCCGTAGCAGATGGAGACCTCGGCCATGTGCATCTCGGCGACCACCCGCTTCATCACCTCCACCGGGCAGGGCGAGCCCGCCATGATGCCGGTGCGCAGGGAGGAGAGGTCGTAGGAGGCGAAGTCGGGGAGATTCAGCTCCGCGATGAACATGGTCGGGACGCCGTAGAGGGAGGTGCAGCGCTCCTGCTGGACCGCCTCCAGCGTGGCCCTCGGGTCGAAGGACGGGGCGGGGATGACCATGCAGGCGCCGTGCGAGGTGGCGGCCAGATTCCCCATGACCATGCCGAAACAGTGATAGAACGGGACAGGGATGCAGATTCTGTCCTGCTCGGTGTAGGCGATCAACTCTCCCACGAAGTAGCCGTTGTTGAGGATGTTGTGGTGGGAGAGGGTCGCGCCTTTCGGGAAGCCCGTGGTGCCCGACGTGTACTGGATGTTGATCGGGTCGTCGCAGGAGAGTTCGTCGTACGTCGCGTCGGGGACCGCCCGCCCGAGCAGCGCCTCCCAGCCCGGATCGCCGAAGTAGACCACCTCGCGCAACTCCGGGATGCCACCGCGGACTTGCTCGACCATCGCCCGGTAGTCGCTCGTCTTGTGACGCTGGGAGGCGAACAGCAGGGACACGCCCGCCAGCTTCAGGACGTACTCCACCTCGTGGGTGCGGTACGCCGGGTTGATGTTCACCATGATCGCGCCGATGCGGGCGGTGGCGTACTGGACGAGCACCCACTCGGGGCAGTTGACCGCCCAGATGCCCACCCGGTCGCCCTTGGCGACCCCGGAGGCGTGCAGGGCCGAGGCCAGTTCACCGACCGCCGCGCCGAACTCGGCATACGTCCAGCGCCGCCCGGACGGCACGTCGACCAGTGCCTCGCGGTCCGGCCAGGCCGCCACCGCCCGGTCCAGATTGGCCCCGATGGTGTCGCCGAGCAGCGCCGTCGCGCCGGTGCCGTGACTGTAGGAACTCACCGGAAGTCCTCCTCGCGGTACTCGGCGTCCGAGCCGGCCGCCGTGGCCTCGCGCAGCTCGATCCGGCGGATCTTGCCGGAGACGGTCTTGGGCAGCTCACCGAACTCCAGTCGGCGGATGCGCTTGTAGGGGGCCAGGGCCTCGCGGGAGTGCTCGAACAGGACCTTGGCGGTGTCGGGGCCGGGCTGCCAGCCCTCGGCCAGGACGATGTACGCCTTGGGGACGGCCAGCCGCACCTCGTCCGGCGCGGGGACGACCGCCGCCTCGGCGACCGCCTCGTGCTCCAGCAGCGCGCTCTCCAGCTCGAACGGGCTGATCTTGTAGTCGGAGGCCTTGAAGACGTCGTCGCTCCGGCCGATGTACGTCAGGTACCCCTCGTCGTCCCGGGAGGCGACGTCTCCCGTGCGGTAGTAGCCGCCGGCCATCGCCTCGGCCGTACGGTCCGCGTCGCCGTGGTAGCCGGTCATCAGGCCGACGGGCCGGTGGGACAGGTCGAGTGCGATCTCGCCCTCCGCGGCGCCCGGAGCGCCGGAGACGGGATCGAGGAGTTCGACGCGGTAGCCGGGGCTCGGCCGGCCCATCGAGCCGGTCTTGAGCGGCTGGCCGGGGCTGTTGGCGACCTGGACGGCTGTCTCGGTCTGGCCGAAACCGTCCCGGACGGTGATGTTCCAGGCCCGGCGGACCTGCTCGATGACCTCCGGGTTGAGCGGTTCGCCGGCCGCGACGACCTCGCGGGGCGGGGTGCGCAGCTGCGTCAGATCGGCCTGGATGAGCATGCGCCACACGGTCGGCGGGGCGCAGAAGGTGGTGACGCCCGCCCGGTCCATCTCGGTCATGAGACGGACGGCGTCGAAACGCGTGTAGTTGTGCAGGAAGACCGTCGCCTCGGCGTTCCAGGGGGCGAAGAGATTGGACCAGGCGTGCTTGGCCCAGCCGGGTGAGGAGATGTTCAGGTGCACGTCACCGGGTTTCAGGCCGATCCAGTACATGGTCGACAGATGGCCGATCGGGTACGACGTGTGGGTGTGCTCGACGAGCTTGGGCCGGGCCGTGGTGCCCGAGGTGAAGTAGAGCATCAGCGGGTCGTCGGCCCGGGTCGGGCCGTCGGGGGTGAAGTCGGCGGAGGCACCGTGGGCGTCGTCCAGTGGCAGCCAGCCGTCCGGCACCATACCGGCGTCGCCCGCGGCGATGCGGGTGTAGTCGCCGGGGACCTCGGCGAACTTGCCGGTGTCCGCCACCCGTGCGATGACGTGCCGGACCCGGCCGCGTTTGACGCGGTCGCGCAGGTCGGCGGGGCCGAGCAGCGGGGTGGCCGGGATGACCACCGCGCGCAGCTTCATCGCGGCGAGGGCGGTGATCCACAGTTCGGCCTGGTTGCCGAGCATGACGAGGATCCGGTCCTCGGCGCGCACGCCCCGCTCACGCAGCCAGGTGGCGAACTGCGCCGACCGCACCGACATCTCCCCGAAGGACAGCCGGGTCTCGCTGCCGTCCTCCTCGACGAGGTGCAGGGCGGTGCGGCCGTTGCCGTCGGCGATCTCGTCGAACCAGTCGAGCGCCCAGTTGAAGTACTCGGGCCGGGGCCAGCGGAAGCGCTCGTAGGCGGTCGG
This sequence comes from Streptomyces sp. NPDC126510, assembly GCF_040302345.1. Taxonomy (NCBI): domain Bacteria; kingdom Bacillati; phylum Actinomycetota; class Actinomycetes; order Kitasatosporales; family Streptomycetaceae; genus Streptomyces; species Streptomyces sp. NPDC126510. The sequence goes on from NZ_JBEORR010000055.1 coordinate 23,084, forward strand.
GTAGTCCTCGCGGTGTTCGAGCAGGAAATCCCGCGCGTCGCGGAACAGCTCCGTCGCCGATGTCATCTGTCCTCCTGGGTGCCGGACCATTGCCGGGCGGCTCTGAGCCATCGTGTAATCCGTGATGCAGGTCTCACTACCCCCGAACGGGGGGTGCGCCCGCACAAGGGCCTGAGGAGGGGCGGATCAGGTGACGACGGACGCGTCCGACGCGGTGGAGATACGCAACGCGCTGCTGCGTCTGCGGCGGGGCACCGGCCTGCCCGTCGCCTTCGGCGGCCTGCTGGAGGCCGGGCAGCAGATGCGCATCAGCGAACTGAGCGGCACGGCGACGCACGCCCTGCGTTCGCTGGTGGTGACGTCCGGCACCGGCCTCGGCGGCAAGACGCTGGCGCTGGCCCGGCCGTGCGTGGTGACGGACTACTCGGTGTCGCGGCAGATCAGCCACGAGTACGACGCGCCGGTGGCCGCGGAAGGGCTGCGCTCGGTACTGGCCGTGCCGGTGGTGGTGCGGCACCGGGTGCGCGGGGTGCTGTACGGGGCGCTGCGCACGTCCCTGCCGCTGGGCGGGCGGGTGCTGGACGCGGCCGCGGAGGCGGCGCGGGACGTGGAGCGGGCCTTGGTCGTCCGGGACGAGGCCCGCACGCTCGCCGCCGGGGCCGGAGCGGGCCCGGGGTGGGAGCGGGTACGGGAGGCGCACGCTGCCCTGCGGGCGCTGGCCCCGCGGATCACGGATCCGGAGCTGCGCGCGCAGGTGCACGAGGTGTGTGCGCTGCTGACGGCCGGGTCCGCCGGGCCGGCGCGGGTCGGGCTCGCACCGCGCGAGGTGGACGTGCTGGCGTGCGTGGCGGCGGGGGCCACGAACGCGGTCGCCGCGGAGCGGCTGGGCGTGACGCCGGAGACCGTCAAGGGGTATCTGCGGTCGGCCATGCGGAAGCTGCGGGCCCGCACCCGTGGCGAGGCCGTGGTCGCCGCGCGCCGGGCGGGGTGGTTGCCGTAGCTTTGTGGTGTTTTCGGTGATGCCTGCACGATCGCTCTGCCGACGGGTTCCCGGGGCGTCGGCCCCGCGTTCCGCGGCATTCGGGAGTCCGGTGAATTCTCCCGTCGGCACGTGTTGTTATTTCCCTCACGAGACCGTCCCTCCGAAATTCAAACGGCTGTTGCCTAATATTGGCCAGGACACGACACAGGGAGGGGAGCGGTGACCGGACGACGGGACTTCCAGGAGCCTCCCAGGAGCCGCCCCGACCTGGTCATCGGCCGGGAGGATCTGTTCACCTCGGCGCGCGAGCAGCTCGGACGAGGGGGCAGTGTGCTGCTCCACGGCCCTGCCGGAATTGGAAAGTCGACGGTCCTGCGGGCGCTGGCCGCGGATTACGGCGGTGCGGACCGCACGGTGTTGCGGTGCTCGGCGACCGAGTCGGAATCCCACCTGCCCTTCCTGGCGCTGGCCGACCTGTTCGGGCTGGTCCTGGACGACGTGTCCGGGGCGCTGCCCGGCGCCCAGCGCACCGCCCTGGAGTCCGCGCTCACCGGCCGCGGCGAGTCCACGCTCCAGCGGGACGGGCTCGCGCTGCGCCTGGCGGTGCTGTCGGCACTGCGCGTCCTCGCCGCGAAGGGCCCGGTGCTCGTGGTCGCCGACGACCTCCAGTGGCTGGACGCCGCCAGCGCGGAACTGCTCGGCTTCGCCGCCCGCCGGCTGGGCGACACGCCCGTGCAGATGCTGTGCGCGGTACGGACCGAGGGCCAGGAGTACGACCGCCACCTGCCCGCGTCCCCACCCGACACGCTCGCCGTCCGGCTGGGCCCGCTGACCCGTACGCAGGTCTCCGCGCTGCTCGACCACCGTGGCTACACGCCCCTGTCCCGCTCCACGGTCCGCGACATCCACCGCACCAGCGGCGGCAACCCGCTCTTCGCGCTGGAGCTGGGCCGGGCCCTGGCCGAGAGCCCGGCCCGGCCCCGGCCCGGTGAGCCGCTGCCCGTGCCCACCTCGCTGCGGGCCCTGGTGCTGAGCCGGCTGGAGATGCTGTCCGACGAGGCGCGCCGCACCCTCCTCGTCGCCAGCGCCGGTGCCCGTCCGACCCTGGCGCTGCTGCACGCGGCCGGGCGGGAGCACGCCGAGGCCGAGACGGCCCAGGCTGCGGCCCTGGGACTGCTGGCCACGGACCCCGAGGCACCGGCCCTGCGGTTCGCGCATCCGCTGATCTCGGCCGCGCTCTACGCGGAGGCCCCGGCACAGGAGCGGCGGGCCGTGCACGCCGCGCTGTCCACGGCGGCCTCGGACCCGATCGAGCGGGCCCGGCACCTGGCCCTGGCGACCACCGGCACCGACCCGGACGTCGCGGCCCGGCTCGCCGAGGCCGGTGCGCTGGCCCGGGATCGCGGGGCACCCTCCGTGGCCGCCTCGCTCGGGCTGCTGTCCGCCCGGCACACTCCGGCGGACAGCACTCCCGGCCCCGACGAGCGGCGTCTGCTGGCCGCGGAGGACGCGATCACCGCCGGCGAGGCCGATCTCGCCCGGGACATCGCACGCGACGTACTGACGCGTGCCACCGTGCCCGCCGAGCGGGTCCGGGCGTGGATGGTGGTCATCGAGGCGGCCGGGCAGGCCCTGGGCGACGTCGACGCCGTCTTCCCGCAGGTCCTGGCCGACGCGGGCGACGACCCGCGCCTGCTCGCCCAGGTCCACTACCAGCTGGCCTGGCGCGGCCTGGTCGTCGAGGGCGACTTCGCCGAGGCCCGCCAGGAGGCCGCGCACGCGGCGGAGCTGGCCGCCCGCGGCGGGGACCGGCGCACCGAGCTGATGGCGCTGTCCTTCCAGGCCTCGACCGAGACGCTGATGGGCCACCCGGACGCCCCCGCGACCGTCAAACGGGCCCTGAAGGAACCCCAGGACCCCTACGTGGCCTGCCACCACAACGGCGCCGGGTCGGCCCGGTTCCGCTGGCTCATCATGAGCGACCAGCTGCCCGAGGCGCGGGCCACCATCACCGCGCTGCTGCGCGAGGTGCGCCGGCGCGGCATGGTCGAGAGCGAGGTGCACTTCCTGCGCTTCCTCGCCGACACGGAACTGCGCTCCGGGCACTGCGGCCGGGCCCTGGACCTGGCCCGCGAGAGCCTGCGGCTCGCCCGGGACTCCGGGATCGGCGAGGGCGCCTCGGCCATGCTCGCCTCCCTCGCGGAGGCCTCGGCCGGGGACGTGGACCGGGCGCTGGCCCTCGCCCGCGAGGCGGCGGACCACGCCGAGGTCGACGGCGACCAGATGTACCTCTCCCGGGCCCTCGCGGCGCTGGGCTACGCCCAGTTGGTGGCCGGCGACCCGGCTGCCACCGTCCGCTCGCTGCGCCGGGTGAGGGAGCTGGAGCAGGGTCTCGGCATCAACGACCCCGGGCGCGGGCGCTGGCACGGTGACCTCGCCGAGGCCCTGGTCCGCATCGGGGAGCCGGGCGAGGCCCAGGACGTCATCGACACGACCCGGGCGCACGCACTGCGGCTGGGCCGGCAGAGCGTGCTGGCCGTCCTGGACCGGGCCGAGGCGCTGGTGCGGGCGGCGCGCGGCGAACACGAGGCCGCCGTCGTCCGGTTGACGTCCGTGCAGGACCGGCTCGGCCGGCTCGGCTACGGGCTCGAGGAGGCACGGGCCGCCTTCGCGCTGGCCCGTCTGCGTGCCCAGGCCGCCGCCTCCCCCCGCCCCGGGGCCAGGCCCCTGCCCGGACCGGTGTCGTACGACGAGGCCGCGCGGCTGTTCCGGCGCTGCCGTGCGCTGCCCTGGCTGCGGCAGGTCGACGCCGCCGCCACGGCCGGCCCCACGGCGGTGGAACCGGCGGCCCCCGCGCCGCCCGTCGCCCTGGACGCGCTGGAGGGGCTCGCCGCGATGGAGCGTCAGGTCGCCTCGCTGGTGATGGAGGGCGCGACCAACCGCGAGATCGCGGCGCGCCTGTTCATCAGCGTCAAGACCGTCGAGGCGACCCTCACCCGGGTCTACCGCAAGCTCGGGATCCGCTCCCGGGTGGACATCGTCCGGCTGGCCGCGGGCCGCCGCCCGACCTGACCCACCTGGGTTTACGGCGCCGGACCGAGGGTTATCCCTGCCCAACTCCCTTAGGGGGTTCCCTCATTGGGGGCGCTCCCCACGGGGCTCTAGCTTTGGGGCGTGCCGCTCGCCGGGCACACGGAGATCCGAACAAAGGTGTCAGGGTCCCCGTGCACGACCACCCGCGCGACCCCCCACCGGCAACTCCCCAAGGAGACCCATGTTCGGGCTCAACGCTGCCAAGAAGGCCGCCGCCGTCGTCGCGGCGACCGCCGCCGCTGCCACGACCGCACTGCTCGCCGCTCCCACGGCCGTCGCCGCGCCCCAGCCGATCGTCGGGGGCACCACGACCACGACCTCCGCCTACCCGTTCGTCATGCAGATCACGGACGCCTCGCAGAACCAGTTCTGCGGCGGCACGCTGGTCTCGCCCACGAAGGTCGTCACCGCCGCGCACTGCATGGTCGGCGAGACCACGAGCAGCGTGCGCGTCGTCGGTGGCCGCACCTACCTCAACGGCACCAACGGCACGGTCGGCAGAGTCAGCAAGATATGGATCCACCCGAGCTACACCGACGCCACCAACGGCGACGACGTGGCCGTGCTGACGCTGTCGACGTCGATGCCGTACACCACGGCGAAGTACGTCTCCGCCTCCCAGACGTCGGTGTACGCGGCCGGCACCACCGCCCGCATCCTCGGCTGGGGCACCACCGCCTCGAACGGCAGCAGCTCCAACCAGCTGCGCACCGCGACCGTACCGACCGTGTCCGACTCCAGCTGCGGAAGCTCCTACGGCTCCCAGTTCGTGAAGAGCGACATGGTGTGCGCCGGATACACCTCCGGCGGCGTGGACACCTGCCAGGGCGACAGCGGCGGCCCCCTGCTCATCGGGGGCGTCCTGGCAGGCATCACTTCCTGGGGCGAAGGCTGCGCCCAGGCCGGTTACCCGGGTGTCTACACCCGGCTGACCACCTTCTCCAACCTGGTCACGACGCAGATCAACTCGTGACCAGCTTCTAGTTCCTGAGTACCCCTCAGGTGATTGACCAGGGGGCGGGGGGGGGGGGGGGGGGGGGGCCCCCCCGCCACCCCCAAAAAAAGGAGGGGGGGAGGAGGAGAGGGGAG
>NZ_JBEORR010000056.1:0-22194 GCF_040302345.1 Streptomyces sp. NPDC126510
CTGCCCGTTACTTCCCGCACCCAATCCGATGGACGACCCACAACACCCTCCTGACCTCGAATGTTGCGTCCACCGATTGAGCCCAATCAATACACCTCAAAGGGTTTCGCGATGATCTGCGCGAAGTTGGGTGTTGCGCAATCGATGGGAGCGGTGGGCACGAGCGCGGACAATGCCTCAGGAATGATGTCCCAGCAGCAGATCGCTCAATTGGAGGGGCTGCGCGATGGGGACTTCGACACCGCGTGGCTGAAGATGATGATCGAACATCACTCCGGCGCGATCGCGACGGCCCAATCGGAACTATCCGATGGCGACAACGCCGACGCCAAGCAATTGGCTACCGATATCATCGCCGCACAGCAGTCCGAGATCACCGCGATGCAAGCACTTTTGCAACAGAACTGATCCGGAAACTGGCGAGTGGCTAGGCCTGTCCGTCGAAGCCTCTCTTCTCGTTGTCCGCTCTGATCTTCCATCTGATTACTTGCGTCCCTTGCGAATCACTGTCTTCGTCGGCGCTCCCCACCCACTGACGTGAAGGAACAATTATGGCCTCAACACGGCATACAGGGTTAGTCGTCCTTGTCCTTATGGTCGCAACGCTGACAGGATGCACCTCCACAGCACCGCAGTCCGCACCGAGTGACACGGGTGCGCCCGCCGAGAACGACTCTCCTGTCTCCGCGCTGGTGATGACTCCTTCCGGGGGGACAGATACCGTCAACCCCCTTGATCCGGTCACGGTGGAATCTGTTGGCGGGAGGCTCGACTCGGTAGTGCTCACCGAAGTGGGCGGGGCTGTGGTCGATGGCATCTTCACCCCTGACCGGCAGGTGTGGAAACCCGGCGCGTCCTTGGACTACGGGAAGACCTACACGATGACAGCGTCAGCCACCCAAAACGATGGCTCACGTCTCGATCAGTCCAGCACCTTCTCCACAGTCAAGCCGCGGAACCTGACCAAACCATCCTTCGTGACGGCCGGGGGTAACCTCCTCACAGATGGTGGCACTTTCGGGGTAGGGATCGTTATTGTCACGCATTTCGACGAGCCGATCCTCGATCGTGCAGCGGCGGAGAAAAGCCTGACTGTGCAAACGTCGGTGCCGCTCGAAGGCTCGTGGTACTGGGTGGATGACCAGAATGTTCACTGGCGACCTCGTGCGTACTATCCCCCCGGCACCGAGGTCACGGTCCGGGCTGCGGTCTTCGGCGTCCCGCTCGGTGGCGGACTGTTCGGACAGGAAGACGCCACGACTGCATTCACCATCGGCGACTCGCATATCGCCGTCGCCGACGATACGACCAAGCAAGTGACGGTCACGAGCAACGGCAAAACTGTGCGCACTATGCCGACATCGATGGGCATGGGAGGAACCGAGCTCGTCAACGGCCAAACGATCTCCTTCTGGACCCAACCAGGCATTTACACCGTCCTCGATCAGGCCAACCCCGTGATCATGGACTCGTCGACCTACGGACTTCCCGTCAATTCCCGGCTGGGGTACAAGGAAAAAATCAACTACGCCACCCGAATAAGCACCGACGGAATTTACCTTCACGAACTCGAAGACACAGTCTGGGCGCAAGGCAATACCAATGTTTCACACGGCTGCTTGAACCTCAGTCGCGCCAATGCTCAATGGTTCTATGATTTTTCGCTTCCCGGAGATGTCGTGGAGATACGCAATACCGGCGGCGCCCCTCTCGAATTGTGGCAGAACGGCGACTGGAGTGTGCCGTGGGACCGATGGTCGGAAGGCAGCGCGCTGTAAGACCTGTCGCCCTGCCGGCAAACGATGCTGAATCGCAAACAGAAGCTCCGCGCGAGACGTTCTCCCGTAGTCGACGCGAAAGTGCTGGATAAACCTTTTGACACTGTCAGAGCTGACAGGGGTTCGGCAGATCGTCACGGGAGGAGGTCGCCAGACACCGCCGCCGTATCGGGGCGGCGACGGGAAGCAGAACAGATAGTATTTCTACAGGGCTTCGGTTCGCCGTCTCGGCAACCTCCAGCGTGCAGAGTCGACACGACACCCTCATCGAGCGGTCCCACATCACTGTGACCGACGAATCACCGACAGCGCTGGTTGGGCCCCGTACGAAAGCGACGGAGGTTGCAGGTTGGGCACTCGCACGGTGCGGTGACGAATGCAGCTCTACGAGGAGGAAAAATGCAAGGTCTGGGAGAGCTCGAGGCGCTGGTGATGGATGTGCTGTGGCGCTCCACCGAACCGGTCCGTGTGCGCGACGTCATCGACGGCCTCGATGACGACCGTGAACCGGCGTACACGACGGTGATGACCGTCATGGACAATCTTCATCGCAAAGGTTGGGTGCATCGTCAGCGAAACGGGCGCGCGTACTGGTACGAAGCCACGCGAAGCCGCGAGGAAGCGGCAGCTGACGGGTTGCGCGCACTTCTCGAATCCACCGGAGACCCGACCGGGGTCCTGTTGCATTTTGTTCGCGGGACATCCGACGTCGAATCGAAGATCCTGGCGCGTGGATTGCGTGAACGAGGCAAGAAGTGACAGCCGTCCTCGCGTGGGCGGTCGGTGGCCTTCTCGTTGCCGCACTCTCCCCGCTGTTCCTCGGATCGATGATGCGTCGCGGCGTTGATCCGCATGTCGTCCTCGTCTTGTGGGGCGCTCTGGCACTCGGAACTGTAGTGAGTATCAGTGTCCCGGTGATCTTGAGCCTTTTACCCAGTCACGGTGGTGTCTCGTCGCTGATCGAATTCGCCCACAGCTGTTGGCTCGCCCTTCACGACGACGCGCCGGCCAGGCTCGAGACGGCGGTGGGTGTACTCGGTGGGTCAGCCCTGGTCATCGGGGCGGTGCGAGGCACCGTCCATCTGTTCAGCTTCTCCCGCACTCGCCGCGAGCTACACCAGCAGCACCTCGGGTTGCTGCGCATTCTGGGGGGTGCACGGTCCTCGTCACTGCTCTGGCTCCCGGTTTCTGTGCCCTTCGCCTACAGTATCGCTGGGCGCCCCGCGCTTGTAGTTGCGAGCGACGGATTGAGAGATCAACTCGACACCGAGGCTCTTGCTGCAGTACTCGCACATGAACGAGCACACATCACGGGGCGGCACCATCTGCTCGTCAGCGCAGCTCAAACGCTCGCCTACGCGTTTCCGTGGCTTCCGATCATGCGATCTTCGCCCCCATTGGTCCGTGCGTTGGTGGAAATCGAAGCCGACTCCCGAGCCGTTCGTCAGCATGGGCGCGAATCCGTGCACCGCGCACTCTGCAGTATGACACCTCACGAGGTGCCCGTGGCGGCTCTGGGAATAGCGCAGGATTGCCTGGCGTTGCGACTTGATCGTCTGTCCTCCCACCGCACCCACCACCCGGCGCCCATTCGCTACCTCCGCACCCTTGCTGCCTGCGGAACGGCGATCGTCCTACCTGCGGCGCCTCTTCTGGCGCTACTGGGTGCGATGGCGATGGCTTCATGCGCAGCAGGTGCTTGAAACAGTGCGAAACCGGGTCGTGGACGAACAAGGAGTCCGGCCCGCAGGGGGCCAGTGCTCAAGGCCGGTTCACCCCCTCCTCGAACTGAACCGGCCTCATGCACCGAACGCGGCGCCAATCGAATTGGCCAGATCCCGCGCGAAACTTGATTCGTGGCCATCCCAATTTTCGTGAGACTCACCTTCTGCGCACGTGGCATCGGCAGAAAAGCGCAAAAGGCTACTACTCTGGGTCACGATCACACCACGCCCAGCAGAATCGTCGCGACGATGACAATTCCGCATGCCGCGCTGGTCAGAAGCCGCCCGCGCCGTGTATGAGGGTCCGCACGATAGGGGAACAACCCTTGACGGACCCACGTGTAGATAGCCGCGGCGACAACGAATACTGCTCCGTCATAGGGCGTTTCGGTGCCGTAGAGGACGAAAATCAGTGTCGCGAGGCCGATGATCAAGCCTGCGAACGCTTCGATCAGTTGCACGGGGATTCGGCGCACCGCGAGAGTCCGGTCCGAAGCCCACATTCCCCATCTCGACCTGGTAGGTCGACCCGAACAGCATCCTGTCAAAAAGCATCCCGGGCGCCCGATCGCAATCCCGAGAAACAACCCGGGCGTTGTCATGTCCAGTAACACACCGACGCCCAGACCGAAGGCTGCTCCGCCGAGCACCAATACCGCGAGCGACACCACCAAAAATCCTTGTATGCATGCGCCGGCAGAGACGAATTTTCGAAGGCTCTGGCGGTGAAGTGCCAAGTACCAGAGCTTCGCACCCACGTAGCCGAGAAGGCAGCCGAGGATCGAAATGAGAACTGCCGCAGTGGCGTTCTCGCTCATACGGGTCAAGAGCAGTGCCTGCATGACGATGGCGAACACTGCACCCAAACCGACCAACAGCGGCCACGTCCAGAGTCGCACGCCGGGCCCGTGCACCAATGGCGCTGCGGTAGTCCAGGCCGTGGCGGTCTGCGGAGCTGCGATGTCGAACTGCCCGGTGGTGTCGTCCGGAGTTTCGATGCGCTCGGCACTGACAGTCCAACTACCAGTGGCGATTCCGCGGATTCTCGCAGTCACCGCGAAGCGTTCCCCCGCTGGAACACCGTTGACGTGGGTGACCCTCTCGAAACGTTCCGGTTCGCTGCCCGGGCTGTTGCGGGCTCCTCGGAACAGAATCGACAGATCGGAAGTAACCTCGGGCGATTCTCCCCAGTACGTTGCTGCGAGCCCCTGTGGTTCTATCTGCGTGAACGCTTCAGCGCACCCACCGCCGGGCGCAGCGAGTTCCGTTGCAGCGGTCGACTCGTCGTCACCCAATGGCCGGGCAACGCGTTCAGTGCCCGATGGCTTGGTGGGCATCGCCTTTTCGGCGATGGCCGGCGCCGGCGGTGCTTGAGCCAAGGCCGAGGCTGGCGTCGGCGCTGCTTTACTCAGATACGCCGCTGCGGCCGCTGCGGCCAGTTCTTCCACGGCACTACCGGCCGGACTGGGCCTAGCACGGGGTGTTGTGCCGACTTCGTCGTGCGGTCGTGAAGTGGGGTTCCGCTTCGGTGACGTGGCGCGTCGGGCTCGACTCTGCGTCGTAGACCGCTGTTTCGCGCGGGTTTTGGTTGATTTTTTGCTCACCGTCGCCCCAATCTCTCGGTTGGCGCGGATGCCCACCGAACTACTAAGGTCGATAGTAGCTGAACTACGAACCTGGATAGTAGGTAGAGGTCGAGCGCGAACGCGCGGGTGGGCACTGCGGCGAGACGAGGCGCTTCGAGGCCGAGCCGAGGAATATGGGAATTCCATGGTGCCGCAACGATCTTGGGCACACTCAAGAAGGACCTGGAAAGGACATCGAACGTCAACCGGCAATCGCGCGGACAGTGTAGTAGTTTGCGAGACTGGATAGGCTCCTTGTTCACCATGTTCGGAGACCGGGCACGGACTACTGGGTACGACTGCGGCAGACCCGGCGGCTGATGCGGGACTGGGCGTAGGGATCGCACTACGTTGCAGCAAGGGTGTGCAAAGTATCGAAGCGAACAATCACATCTAAGGGATCTGCAAAATGGAAGCTGACGCGATGCGCAACCACCGCCTGGTGGATTTGCCGACCAATGGCGCGGTGTTCGAAACCTCTCGGCCGGTACGGACGGGAGATATCGACGTCTCCGGGACGGTGCGACTCGATGGCGTTGCACGTTATCTGCAGGACATCGGTTTCGACGATCTCGATGCGAGCGGCGCAGCGGCTGCCCACCCGGTGTGGGTCGTGCGCCGCACAGTCATCGATGTCATTCGTCCGGTCAGCTGGCCGGCTCGTGTGCGCATGCGCAGATGGTGCTCGGGGTTGTCGAGCAGGTGGTGCACGATGCGTGTCCGCATCGAATCCGACGGCGGCGGCTTGATCGAGACCGAAGGATTCTGGATAAATCTCAATCCGGTCAACGGGATGCCTTCCAGGATCGAAGAGAGTTTCATGGCCGGACTCGGTTCGACCGCCAACGATCACCGATTGAAGTGGAAACCCTGGCACACCGCTCATCCGGGCGATGGGGAGGAAACGACATTCGTCTTACGATCGAGCGATATCGATCCGTTCAACCACGTCAACAACGCCACGTATTGGCAGCCTGTCGAAGACCTGATCAGAGATTGGGCCGGACCCCGAAATCCACTCCCCTACCGAGCGATTCTCGAATATCGCTCTCCCATCACCGCGGGAAACGACGTGACCGTGCGGTATCACAGTTCAGGGGAGAGCCTGAGTAGTTGGTTCCTGGTCTCGGGTTCGGTGTGCGCGAGTGCCTACGTCACAGCGATCGAAGTGTAAGTCCCCGGGCCGGGTCACCTCTGCGCTCTGGTCTCTTGAATCGTCATTGATCGGTTCACCTCACGAGTTCTTGACCAGGTGTGCCGGTAGCGGCGGGGTGAGTGGGTGTTCCCGGAGCGTTTCCATTACCTCGAATGTCGCGTCGAATGTCACGCATCGACAGTTCCCCGGCAGTCGATGTGCCGCCCTTTCGGACGATGTACTGGCAACGCGATAACGAAGGTGGTGCCTTGCCCGGCTCCGTCACTCGCGGCGGTGATCTGTCCACCGTGTGCTTCGACGAGTGCTTTCGCGATGGACAGTCCGATCCCTGCCCCTCCGTGAGCACGATCGCGTGCTGCGTCGGCGCGATAGAAACGCTCGAACAGATAGGGGAGGTGCTCGGCGGCGACTCCATCGCCTTCGTCGGTGAGTGTGAGGATGAACCGATCCCCTTTCACCCGTCCCCGCACCTTCACTGTGCTCTGTGATCGACTGTGGCGCAGTGCGTTGTCGAGCAGATTGCTCAACACTTGCCCTATGCGCTCCGGGTCCAGCCACACCGACGGCAGATTTCCGGGGACGTCCACGCTCAGAATGACTGCTTTCGTGTCGTATCGTTCTTCGTGCGCCGCTACCGCTGAGCTCACCAGTACCTCAGGTCTGGTCCATGTCGGTTCGATTGCAGCTCGATTCGTCTCGGCATCGGACAGCGCCGAGACGTCGCCGGAAAACCGTGCCAGACGTCGGGTCTGATCTCTGAGCATCGCAATGGTGTGATCATCGAGAGCTTCCACTCCGTCTTCGAGCGCTTCCATGAATGCTTCGAGAACAGCTACCGGCGTCCGGATCTCGTGCGCGAGATCTGCCAGCAACCGTCGACGCATCGACTCGGCAGACTCGAGACGGACCGCCATTTCGTTGAAGGCCGTCGCAAGTGCGTCGAAGTCGTCACCGAGCTGCGGCGGCGGGACTCTGGCCGCGTAGTTTCCCGCCGAGACTGCCGTGGCGGCAGTTGACACCGCAGTCACCGACCGCTGCAGCCGACGACTGAGATACCAGGTCACAGCCAGCGCGCACAACGCAGCTGCGCCGATCGCCACGGACAACGAGACCGCAGTTGCCGAGCGATATGCCTGCTCGGCATGCATTTGCTCCTCAGACATCGGAGGCACGCCCGCGCGGCGCAGATGCTCGCGGAACAAACTCGGACCGACAGTGACTGCAACGACCCATGAGGTGGCCGCTCCTGCCACCAAGACCAGCGTTTGGGCCATCAACAAACGCACGCCGACACCGAGTCCTCGGCGGGTACGCCCCTGATGAGACGAAAGTTCTTCCAGGGTAGTCATTTTCCGGAACCCATTCGGTACCCGATGCCGCGCACGGTATTGACATACAAAGGCGCGGCGGGATCATCGCCGAGTTTGCGGCGCAGATGACCGATATGAACATCGACAAGATGTTCGTTCCCCGTCCACGCAGGACCCCACACTGCTTCGATCAGTTGCCGACGGCTGAACGCCATCCCCGGCCGAGCGGCCAATGCCGCCAACACGTCGAATTCCGTCCGAGTCAGCAGAACCGGTTTCTCGGCGACCGAGACCTCTCGCCCGGCAACGTCGATCCTGAGCACCCCGAACGTCATTGGCGGACTCTCCTCGTCTCGGGTTACCGCTCTCGCAGTTGTACCGTGCGCGACTCCGCTGCGGGGTCTGCGCATCATCGCGCGGATCCTCGCTACCAACTCTCGGGGGCTGAACGGCTTGCTCATGTAATCATCGGCACCGACAGAAAGCCCGACGATGGTGTCCACTTCCTCACTGCGAGCAGTCAGCATCACCACGTATGCATCCGAAAATGTACGAAGTTCCCGGCATACCTCGATGCCGTCGATACCGGGCAACCCGAGATCGAGGACCACCACATCAGGATCGACCTCACGTGCCAGGGCGAGAGCGTCGAAACCGTTGTAGGCCACACTCACCTCGAATGACTCTCGTTCGAGGTAACTCGAGATGATCGAGGCCAGTGGGCGTTCGTCGTCGACGACCAGTGCCCGAAAACCTGCGTACCCGTCGGTTGACCGTGTTGACGTACTGTCCATGCCACCATCGTGGACTGCTCAGTCGCCGCTGCGCACGCGATACACGGTATGCGGTCACCTCTTCAGCGAATCTTCATAGAAAGCACACCGATCCCAGAGGGTTCGGCGAGCACTGTCGAAGGTGAGGAGAGTGAACGGACATGATGTGGTGGAGCGAGAATTCGGGTTATGGAATGGGTTGGGTCAGCTGGATTCTGATGGCGCTGGCGATGATCGCATTTTGGGGGTTGGTCATTGCGGCCCTACTTGCTTTGTTTCGTCCCAGGCGCAGTACCCGCAGCGAACTCCGTGGTACGAATGCGCAGCATCTGTTGGATGAGCGCTACGCCCGCGGCGAGATCGACGATGACGAGTATCGCTCCCGCAGTGAAGCTTTGGATCGATCCTCTCGTCGACACGAGAGTCGTTGACCTCTGCCGCACGCGCGCCCCGGGCTCGGTGGCGTATCAGTTCCGTTTCTCCACAACGACTAGACAAGGACAATCACAATCATGGCTATTGCGCCGTTCACAGGATCGGCTTTCAGTCGACGTACGTTTCTCGCCGCCACGGCGGCGGGGGCGGGTGGCCTGGCGTTGACCGCATGCACCACCAGCGGATCGTCCAACCCGAACCCCCCGCCGTTCGACAAGAATGCCATCACGTCCGCTGAGGCAGCGCGCCCGCATACCGGTCGCACCGTGGACTACACGCTCAATCCGCAGGGTGCCGATATCGATCTCGGCGGCATCACGGTGCGCACTCTGGCATACGGCGACAGTGTTCCCGGTCCGTTGATTCGCGCGAATGTCGGTGACGAGTTGGCGATCACCGTCAACAACGGACTCGATCATCAGACATCGGTGCATTGGCACGGCATCGCGCTTCGCAACGACATGGACGGCGCCATGCCGGCAAGCCCGAACATCGAATCGGGGCAGAACTTCACATACCGGTTCTCAGTACCTCATTCGGGAACGTATTGGGCTCACCCGCATGTCGGTCTCGACACCGACTACGGCCTGTATCTCCCCATCGTCGTCGACGACCCCCGCGAGCCCGTCGACTACGACGCCGAATGGATCGTGGTTCTCGACGACTGGACGGATGGAGTCGGCACGAGTCCGCAACAGATCCTCTCCGACCTTCAGTCCGGAAACGGCATGGGTTCGATGGGCGGATCCGGGATGGGCAACATGCCTGGCATGGGTGGAATGAACCACGGGTCGGCCGAAACCACGCTGCCCGCCACCTCGGGTGGCCCTAACTCGGTAGAATCAAGCGCTCTGCTCGGTGGGGACGCGGGTGACGTCAGCTATCCGTACTATCTGATCAACGGGCGGATAGCTTCTGCACCGACAACTTTCTCGGCCGCTCCCGGTCAGCGTGTGCGTATTCGCATCATCAACGCGGGTGCGGATACCGCTTTTCGAGTCGCCCTTGCCGATCACGTGATGTCCGTGACCCATACGGACGGTTTTCCGGTCGTACCGACAGAAGTCGATGCGCTTCTCCTCGGCATGGGTGAGCGCTACGACGTGATCGTCACGGTCAAGGACGGTGTATTCCCGCTCGTCGCCGCGGCCGAGGGTAAGAACGCTCAGGCTCGGACGCTGCTGCGTACAGGCTCGGGCGCTGCGCCCGACGCGTCGTTCCTCCCTCGGGAATTGGCAGGTCGAGTGGGCACGGTCGAGTCGTTCACTGCAGCCGAAAGTGTCGTTCTGCCGCGAAGCGATGGCACCGGTGTCGATCTCGTGGCAGACCTCGGGGGGGACATGATGAGCTACCAATGGACGATCAACGGTCGGAACTACGACCAAACCGAACCTCTGACCGTCAAAGAAGGGGACCGAGCCCGGCTCACGTTCACCAACATGACGATGATGTGGCATCCCATGCATCTGCACGGGCATACGTTCCAAGTGGTCAAAGGTGACGGCGGTGTCGGCCCTCGTAAGGACACAGTCATCGTTCGTCCGATGGAATCTGTCGCTGTCGATCTCATCGCCGACAACCCGGGCGACTGGATGCTCCACTGCCACAACGGATATCACCAGGAGTCGGGTATGATGACCCGCTTGGGCTACATCGTCTGACACGTGGAGACGTCCGAACACACGATCACACCAGCACGGGAGGCGCGACCTGATTGGGCCGGCATCTCATTCGATGCCTCTTCCTACCCCGTTCGGCGAGGTGAGATTGTGGCCGCCCCGGCATCGGGTCAGCGTCCCGGAATCCCCGGCCTCTGCCCTGCCGCTGGACTGGGATCGAAATCCCGCGAACGGCGCAACTGCCCATGGCTCCGGTGTACACCTGGCGACACTCCACGGGCGCTCGAAATTCGACGTTCTCTGCGCGGGCGAATACACGAGGGAGAATCCGACCAAATGTCCGACGGAAGTAGTCGAGGCGCAGCCTTGACTCACCTTCTCCTAACGCGAGTATAGTAGAAACAGGTACCCCCCTGGGGTACCAGACGGGAAGGGAATCATGAGCGGTCAGACTAACTCGCAGCCGAATCTACTCGATAAGACGCAACGCGGCTGTGGATGCAACTCGACGAAGAAATCACCCACGACATCCGCGCCCACCCCTACGGAGGACATCATGTCTGCAACCAACAACACGTTCGCGGTCACCGGCCTCACCTGCGGGCATTGCGTCGGCGCCGTCACGGACGAGCTGCGCGCCCTCCCCGGAGTGAGCGAGGTCGAGATCGATCTCGTCGCCGGAGGAGTCTCCACCGTGACCGTCACAGCTTCAGCGCCACTGACCGAGGAACAAGTAACTGCCGCGCTCGACGAAGCCGGCAACTATCATCTCGCGAACATCTGACCGGGCGCCCACACCGCCAGCGTAGGCAGGTCAGGAGAGGTACATCTGATGAGCACCCTGGACAACACGACCGTCGCTGCCGAGTCCGCACACAGTGTCGAACTGGTCATCGGCGGCATGACCTGCGCCTCCTGCGCCGCGCGAATCGAAAAGAAGCTCAACAAGATCGACGGCGTCACCGCGACAGTGAACTACGCGACCGAAAAGGCGAAGGTCGATTTCACGGGTGCGGTAGCACCTGAAGACTTGATCTCCACCGTCGAGGCAACGGGATACACCGCCACCTTGCCTGCCCCCAAGGGCTCGTCCGGGGAGGTCGGCACTACCGACGGGGTGGACGCCCGAATCCAGGACGAGGCTTCGCAACTGCGGACCCGACTGCTCGTCTCGCTCGCATTGACTGTGCCTGTGGTCGCATTGTCGATGATCCCGCCATTGCAGTTCACGAACTGGCAGTGGCTGGCCTTGACGCTCGCATCTCCCGTCGTCGTCTGGGGCGCACTCCCCTTCCACCGCGCTGCACTGACGAATGCCCGACACGGCGCGGCAACAATGGACACTCTGATCTCGGTGGGGGTGTCGGCGGCCTACCTGTGGTCACTGTGGGCGTTGTTCTTCGGTCATGCCGGAATGGCCGGCATGAAGATGGAGTTCAGCCTGTTCCCACAGCAGGAGGGCGGAGCGGACCACATCTATCTGGAAGTCGCTGCTGCGGTCACCGTCTTCATACTGGCGGGGCGATATTTCGAAGCCCGCGCCAAGAAGCAGTCGGGTGCAGCCCTACGCGCACTGATGGACATGGGAGCCAAAGACGTAGCGGTGTTGAGGGAACACACCGAGATCCGAATTCCCACCGAACAATTGGTGGTCGGTGACATCTTCGTCGTACGCCCCGGCGAAAAGATCGCGACCGACGGCATCGTCACCGACGGCACATCTGCGGTGGACGCCTCCATGCTGACCGGCGAATCCGTGCCAGTCGAAGTGCGCCCTGGCGACGCCGTTGTCGGCGCCACCGTCAACGCTGGAGGGCGACTCCTCGTTCGAGCAACTCGTATCGGCGCCGACACTCAGCTCGCTCAGATGGCACGACTGGTCGAAGATGCACAGAACGGCAAGGCTCAGGTCCAACGTCTCGCCGACCGCATCTCCGGAATCTTCGTCCCGGTCGTCATCGTTCTCTCACTGATGACGTTGGGTGCGTGGCTTTTGACCGGTCACTCGATGGTGACGGCGTTCACCGCCGCCGTTGCCGTGCTGATCATCGCGTGCCCCTGTGCATTGGGGTTGGCAACACCGACGGCGCTGATGGTCGGAACGGGCCGCGGCGCCCAGTTGGGGATTCTCATCAAAGGCCCCCAGGTTCTCGAATCCACCCGTCAGGTCGACACCATCGTGCTCGACAAGACCGGGACCGTCACCACCGGGCGCATGAGTGTCGATTCGACAGTCGGCGCAGATGGCGAGAATATCGACGAATTACTTTTTGTCGCAGGAGCGTTGGAGGACGGCTCCGAACACCCGATCGCGCAGGCCATCACTCTTGCAGCTCGGGCTGACGGCCGGCCGTTGCCGAGAATCGAAGGTTTCTCCAACCACGACGGCCGAGGCGTCTCCGGTGTCGTAGACGGCCGAGCCGTTGCTATAGGTCGGCGAACCTGGTTAGAGCAGGACTGGTCTCTCGTCGCACCCAAGAATCTGGAAGTGGCCGCACACGACGCGGAAGCCGACGGAAAGTCCCCGGTGTGGGTTGCGTGGGACGGTTCGATCCGCGGAATCGTGGTCGTTTCGGACACTGTCAAGGACACCTCGAAAGAGGCCATCACTGCATTCCGAACCTTGGGACTACGTCCCATCCTGTTGACCGGCGATAATGCTCGCGCCGCCGTCGCCGTCGCAAAACAAGTGGGGATCGAAGCCGCCGATGTCATCGCCGAAGTCTTGCCCGCGGACAAAGTCAGCGCCGTCAAAGACCTCCAAAGCCGTGGGTATACAGTCGCTATGGTCGGTGACGGTGTCAACGACGCCGCTGCTCTGGCACAAGCAGACTTAGGTCTGGCCATGGGCACCGGCAGCGATGTCGCCATCGAAGCCTCCGATCTCACCCTTGTCCGAGGCGACCTGCGCTCCGCCGCAGATGCGATCCGTCTGTCGCGCTCGACGTTGAAAACCATCAAAGGGAACCTTTTCTGGGCCTTCGCCTACAACGTGGCGGCGTTGCCTCTGGCGGCGCTGGGGTTGTTGAACCCGCTGATCGCCGGCGCTGCCATGGCTTTCAGCTCCATCTTCGTCGTCACGAACAGTTTGCGCCTACGACGATTCACCAGTCATGCCACAAGCTCCGATCACTGATTTGATCCCGAATTCGACTGCCCCGATGACCTTCCGTCTGCCCTGAACTCTTCGGACGCGATGTGCGGGAGAGGTCCCACTGTCCACCCGCAACGAATCCAAAGGTTTCACTTCACGACGACCACCATCACGGACGAGGGCAGTCGTCGACTGCTTGGGACACCATGGTCCTTCATCGAATCTTCACCAAACATCTAACCAAGGCATATCCGCCACCGGCAGGCTCAGTATTGAGACACACGTGGACCCCACAACATCACGCCCCAGAGGTGCCGACGATCTGCCACAACACGGGAACATGCCACCGAGGTATCCGCACAGTCGCTGCCGCAAGAATGGCGGTCACAACGAGAGGGCGCAGAGATGAATCGAACCACCGTTCTCGAAGTACAAGGATTGCAGTGGGCGACATCGAAAGCCGCAGTCGAATCAACTCTCCTTCGCCGACGTGGCGTCGTCTCTGCTGAGGCCAACGTCCTCAACCAAACTGCCACGGTCACCTACGACCCGGCTGCAACCTCGATACCCGAACTGTCCCAATGGATCCGGGACTGCGGCTATCACTGCGCAGGGCGATCAGTGCCCTCCCACAGCTGCGACCCCCTCTCCGAACCAAACGACAGCACCAGCGCCACGCCCTCTGAATACCACGTTCATTCAGACCACGCCGACACATCAACCGACGCACCGGTCGAACACCCCGGCGAATCTCCTCACGGCGAACACACAGCGCACGAACCACATGCTCAACACTCTGCACAGGACATGATGGGGCACGGAGGCGCCCACGCCGGAATGTCGATGGACGACATGGTCCGGGACATGCGAAATCGCTTTCTCGTCGCTCTCGTTCTGTCCATTCCGATCATGCTGTGGTCCCCGATGGGGCGCGACATGTTCGGATTCACAGTTCCCGCCCCGTTCGGACTCCGCGACGACGTATTCACCCTGATACTGAGCTTGCCAGTGGTGTTCTACTCGGCCTGGATCTTTTTCGACGGCGCTTATCGGGCTCTGAAGGCCCGCACCCTCGACATGATGGTCCTCGTTGCCGTCGCCGTCGGGGCGGGTTGGCTCTACAGCGTCGCCGTCACCTTCACCGGCGGCGGCGAGGTCTTCTACGAGGCCGCGTCGGTGCTGACGGCTTTCGTCCTGCTCGGACATTGGTTCGAGATGCGAGCCAGAGGTGGAGCCAACGACGCGATTCGCACACTGCTCGAACTGACCCCGCCATTGGCAATCGTGTTGAGAGACGGCGAACCCGTCGAAGTTCCCACCGCCGACGTTGTCGTCGGAGACCTGTTACTGATCCGACCAGGCGGCAAAGTCCCTGTCGATGGAACGGTCGAGAGCGGAACTTCCGAAGTCGACGAGTCAATGGTGACCGGGGAAAGCCTTCCCGTATCCAAAGAACCGGGATCCGCAGTCATCGGGGCTTCCATCAACACGACGGGCACACTTCGCGTCCGAGCAACCAAAGTCGGTGCCGACACCGCCCTGTCCCAAATAGTGGCGTTGGTCCAGGAAGCGCAGAACTCGAAAGCGCCGGGGCAACGGTTCGCTGATCGGGCCGCGTTCTGGCTCGTCCTTGTTGCTCTGATCGGCGGCACCGGCACCTTCCTTGTCTGGTGGGCGGCGGGTGCAGGAGTGCAGACCGCGCTTCTGTTCGCAATCACCGTCGTTGTCATCACCTGCCCCGACGCTCTCGGTTTGGCCACGCCCACCGCCATCATGGTCGGCACCGGACTCGGAGCTCAACGAGGAGTGTTGTTCAAAAATGCCACCGCGCTGGAATCCTCGGCGCGCATCGAGACGGTAGTGATGGACAAGACCGGCACCCTCACCAAAGGCGAACCCGAAGTCACCGACGTCGTCGTCGACGGTATCGGCACCGATGAACTCCTTTCCCTTGTGGCCGCGGTCGAACGCGAGTCCGAACACCCCCTCGCCGGCGCGATCGTCCGCTACGCGGCCGAACGCGGCGCCCCGGAAGTTCCACTCACAAATTTCCGTAATGTGCCAGGTCACGGTGCGGCTGCGGAGGTGGACGGTCGTCGAGTGGCGGTAGGCAACCGCAAACTGATGATCGCCGAAAACGTCGACTTCGGCACATTGATGGGCACACGCGACGACCTCGCAGCCAGCGGGCGAACAGCAGTACTCGTCGCCGTCGACGGACACGGCGTCGGGGTGATCGCACTCGCCGACGCTGTCCGAGAGACTTCCGCCGCCGCAGTGGCGGCGCTGCACGACTTGGGCGTCGAAGTCGTCATGCTCAGCGGCGACAACGAAGCCACCGCACAGCGCATCGCGGGCCAGCTCGGTATCGATACCGTCATCGCGGAAGTGCTCCCCGGCGACAAAGCCGCCAAGATCGTCGAGCTGCAAAATGCCGGCAAAAAAGTTGCGATGGTCGGGGACGGAGTCAACGATGCTCCCGCGCTCGCACAAGCGGACCTCGGTATCGCCATCGGCGCAGGTACCGACGTCGCAATCGAAACAGCGGACCTCGTGCTGATGCGGTCGGACCCACTCGACGTACCGGTCGCACTACAAATCGGGCGAGGCACCCTCCGCAAGATGAGACAGAACCTCGGATGGGCAGTCGGGTACAACGTCATCGCCCTCCCCATCGCCGCTGGAGTCTTCGAACCCTCCCTCGGACTTGTACTTCGCCCCGAGATCGCAGCGCTGTCGATGTCCGGGTCCAGCTTCATCGTCGCAGTCAATGCACTACTGCTGAAGCGACTACGCCTCCCTTCTCCCCCAGATCAACACCGGCCTTCACCCAGCACTACGAAGTCCACCTCACAGAACGTCTCATGACCCGACAACCGATCTCCCAGCGAAAGGGATTCCCCGATATGAAGAAGGTCCTCGCAATCAGTGCTGCAGCAACTGCAGCACTATTCGTCCTCACCGCATGTAACAGCTCCAATACCGATGAAACTACCTCCACGCCAACGTCAATGAGTGCCGAATCCAGTTCATCGGCGAACGCGAGCACTCACAATCAGGCAGATGTGACATTCGCCGAGCAGATGATCCCGCATCACAGTCAGGCCGTCCAGATGAGCGACATGCTCCTCTCCAAAGACGGTATCGACCCCCGAGTGACGACGTTGGCAGAACAGATCAAGGCAGCGCAAGCCCCAGAAATCGAGCAGCTGCAGGCCTGGTTGACCAGCTGGGGACAGAGTTCGTCCTCCTCTGGCATGAATATGCCGACCACCTCCCACAGCATGGAAGGCATGACACCCTCTACCAGCATGAACATGCCGATGCCCTCAGAGAGCATGGGGATGACGCCGGGAATGATGGAGGGGATGATGTCCGCCGATGACATGACCGCGCTGCAGAATGCACAGGGAACCGATGCCGCGAAACTGTTCCTCGCTCAGATGATCGACCATCACCGCGGAGCTGTCGCAATGGCGCAAACTGAAGTTGATTCCGGACAGTATCCCGAAGCTATCTCCATGGCGCAGACCATCATCAGCGCGCAAAACCAGGAAATCACCACGATGGAAGGCATTCTCGCCACGCTGTGATCACGACTTCCGGCGTTCATTGCTCAGATTTCAGTCGGATGTGAGCGCACGCGGCTCGGTGTCTCTGCTTGACAATTGACCTCGGCAGAGGCACCGAGCCTTCTAGGCGACAGGTCAATACCCCGGAGGACACCGAACACTATCGAGGCAACCTCATTTGTTGGAGGGTTTGGTAATTACACCCGAAGATATCCCGAGATCCGCACGCGCCGTCCTGCGTGCGCGGTCACATTCGTCGGGCTCAACATTCTGGTCAGGCTCCGTGGGATACCCACCAGCACGAGGTAGGAACGGGTGCACAAAAACCCACGCCTGAACCGAACCGATCTATTTGCATCAATCAGGTCCAGGCGCAAACCGAGCCCATCGATTAACGAGGGACAGGCCGGGTACGCAAACGAGAACAGACGACATGGAGGTCATGATGCAGGACGTTCGGCGGGGGATGACCGACTCCGAGTTGATCGCGGAGGCGTACCGACTCGAAAGCCAGCCGGTATTGAGCAGGTGCGACCACATCAGGTTGACACTGATACACGATGAACTCGAGTGTCGCGCAGGATGTCGGGAAAAGAAACTCCCTGACGCGGCGCCACAACGGCTTCCGCCTTGCAAGGGCAGGAAGTGCGCATGATTGACAAGTTTGATCACCACGTTCACACACTCACATCAGAATGGCTGCGCCACTCCCCCGGCATGCAGGCGCGGGGCTCCCCTGATCCATATGCCCCCGCGCCACTCTCACCCGCTCGCTCTCAGTTGAGTCCCGCGTACGAATGGAGGCCGGAGACATCCATCTTGATGATGAAGAGATTGAACAGCATTGCGACGAAACCGGCAATGATTATCCAGGCGGCACGGGTATCGCGCCAACCAGAAGTAGCACGCGCGTGCAGAGAGGCGGCGTAGATCACCCAAGCGATGAAGGAGATGTGAACGACGGTTGAAAACTAGACCACCCGTCGTTTCTGGACTAGTTTTCAACCGTCGTCAACAGGAGACCGTTTCCTTGGGGTCCCATCCTTCTTGACAACATCCAATCGCGCACTATGAATCGCACCGGAGTTTCCGGGGACTTCATCCTTTGGGAAAGATGGAGTCATGTCGTCAGCAACGAACAAAAGGTACCCGCCCGAACTGCGTGAGCGGGCAGTGCGGATGGTCGCCGAGGTCCAACACGAGTACCCGTCGGAGTGGGCCGCGGTCGAATCCGTGGCCGACAAACTCGGTATCGGAACAGCGCAGACGTTGCTCAACTGGATCCGGAGAGCGCAAACCGACGCCGGCCAGCGGCCCGGCGTGACGAGCGAAATGGCAGCGGAAATGCGCAAGCTTCGCGCTGAGAATCGGGAACTCAAGCGTGCCAACGAGATCCTGAAGTCGGCATCGGTTTATGTGGGTGATCGATGTCAAGTGCCCGTGTCGTCGAGTCGCTGGATAAGTCCGTCGAAGACCTTCTGCCGCCCGATCTGGCCCTTGTCTGCGGCGTCGTCTCGCTGACGGGTGAGGGTGGGGAGAAACTCGATGGTGGTGACGAAGAACGTGCATGACTCGCAGATCGACTCGAAGTGGCAGTCGAGTTCGACTGGGCGTGCGCAGTAGCCGTTACCGAGCATCCGCCGGTGGGCTTCGGCGCGGAGTTTGCGCATCGCGGCGGGCTCGTCCTCGGCAGGCAGGACGGCGGGTTCGTGTTTACTGTAGAGGGCTTCGACTTTCTCTGTGACGGAGAAGTATTGGTCGGCAACGGTCCGGTCCGCGATTCGGGCATAGACCATCGTCATCTCCATTGTCTTGTGCCCGAGCAATGCGGCGATCGCCTCGAGGCTCATACCCCGGTTGATGGCCTGCGTCGCGAGTGTGTGCCGCAGCTGATGAGGGTGGACGTGGCCGATTCCCGCTGCGGCAGCAGCGGATTGGACTGCCTTGTCGATTCGGGTGCCCGGGATCGGACGACCGCGGTCGGTGAAGAGCAGCGGACTGTCCTGCCAGTCCGGTCGGTGCTCGAGCCAGGTGTCGATCATTGTTTTGAGTTGGGGATGCAAGGGGACGTACCGGTCGTTGTGGAGCTTGCCGACGGGGATGCGGAGCCAGTAGGCGGAACCGATCTGGACGACCGAATCGATTGTCAGGTCGAGGAGTTCGCCTTTGCGCATGCCGGTACGTGAGAGCATTTCGATGGCGAGGCGACCGAACTCGTCGGGCAGGTTGCGGGCTGCGGTCAAGAACTTGGCGGCGGCGCCGTCGTCGAGGAATCGCGGTAGCGGCTTGTCCTTGATCGGCCGGTCCGAGGAGTAGACCGGCGCTCGGGCAGGGATATCAGGATAGTCCCATTCGATGATGCGTTGATAGAACGCGCTCAGGTGCCCCATGCGCATGCCGATGGTGGTCTTGGACAGGTTCGTGTTCTTGCGATACCCCGGCCGTGCCGCCAACCAGGTCTTGTAGGCCTCGATGTGGGTGCGGTCGATGTCGGCGACGCAGACTACGTCGCTGGTGGTGGCCAGATGGCCGGCGAACTGGCGCAGTGTGGTCTCGATGCAGTCCACCGACGAGACCCGCAGGCTGATGCCGATCTGGTCGAGGTAACGGCGCATCGTAGCGACCATGACGGGCGCGCACTCCTCGGCGCGGTCCCAACCGATCTCGGGCACCGATCGTGCTGCCCAGCGTTTGCGCGGATGTGGCCGGGGTCCTTGGCCGCGATGGAACATGAGCGCATCGAGCCCAAAGAGTGGCGCGTTCAACGATTTCGGTGCACGCCCGACCTTGGCGACTACGGCGGAATGAAACTGGGCCCGGGCCGCGACATACTCCGCCGAGGTGAGCGCCTCGGTCGTGGCGCCGGCGATGACACAGATCTGCGCGAGTTTGGACCACATCTTCCCTGCCTCGCGCTCGCAGAATCCCAAACTTGTTGCCTGCGTGCGGAATGTGGAAGCAGCTACGGGTTCACGTTCGGCCAGATGGGCGCCCCATTTCGATGATGATTGCACAACATAGATCGCATCGACGGCCACCGACTCGAAGACGGCCGCGAAGGCAACGAACGCGCGCACGATGTCGGAAGCTGCCATGCGCGCCGACACCGGTAGCGCGTTCCATGCGCCGAGATCACCGAACCTGTCCTCGAACCGCAGGACAGCCCGGAGTCGGGTTCGGTGGGCATGTGCATTGGTGACCGCGTGAACGTATGTGCGGGCCGCGGTTGACTCAGGTTTTCTCAAAGAGTCTGTCGGAACGCTCATTTCGCATCTCCAGGGATGTCACCGGCGATGCCGTCGAGAATGTCCATCGCCTTGGAATACTCGCCGATCAGCCAGTCGTTGGCCAGATGCAGATAGATGCGTGTGGACTCGATGGATGCGTGCCCGGCTTGAGCTTGAATCGCCTCCAACGCCATCCCCGATTCGCGGAGTCGGGTGAAGCAGGTGTGTCGAAGTTCGTGACATGTCGCATGAGGTAACCCGCCTCGAACTCGGGCGCCGGAGAGAATTTCATCGAGACCGGCCGCGGAAAGCGGGTTGCCGCGTCTGGGACGTTTGAGGACCACGAAGACATGATCGGTGGCACTGTCGATCGGGCGTTCGGCGTCGAGATAGCGGCCGAGGCTTTCGAAGAAGGTCGGTGCGACCGGGACGATGCGTTGGTGGCCGCCTTTGCCGGCGGCGACGAACACTCGTCGCTCACCGGGTCGGACATCGGGCATCCGTAAGCCCAGCACCTCGCATCGGCGTAGTCCGCCGAACAGCATCAACAGGACCATCGCCCGGTCTCGTTCGCAGCGTAGCGCGGCCAATAGTGCGTTGACCTCGTCGGGGCTCAGTACCCGTGGGAGGCGCCGCGGCGCTCTGATCAGTGGGGTCCCGCGAACGTGAGAGCGTCCTGACCGGGTCGAGAGGCCTCGCGGCACGGGATTCTTCTCGACCAGCCCACGCTCATGGAGGTAGGAGAACAGGCCGGAGATCGACGCCAGTCGACGTTTGATGGTCGAGGTGGCCAGTCCCGATTCGCCGTCGCTGAGGCGGACCACATTCTCTTTGCGTGGAAGTCGTTGCGCTTGAATGAAAGCCAGTACATCGCTGGTGCTCACCTGCGTCGGTTCCTTGCCGATGATGGTGAAGAAGACTTTCAGGTCGAACGTCTGTGCCAGGAGGGTGTTGGTTCGTGCTCTCGCAGCGACGAAGCGTAGGTATTCATCGAGAAGTGGTTCGCCGAGTCGTGGAATTTCGCCAGGCGGCCGGACCAGCGCTGGGACGAAAGCATTCATTGTGGGGCCTCCTCGATCGAGCCGACAACCGACATGATCAGCCTGACACTGGATGCGTCAGATCACCCACATATCATGATTTTCTTCGCAGCGGAGCTCGACCGCAACAACAAGTGATCATCGACTACATCAACCGATACAAAAGCGAGTACGGCGTCGAGCCGATGTGCAGGGTGCTCAGCGAGCACGGCTGCTCTATTGCGCCGTCCACCTACTACGAAGCCCGCAACCGTCCTGCATCTCGACGGTCTGTGCGCGACGAAGAGCTCAAAGCCGAGGTCAGCCGTGTACATGCCGAGAATTATTCGGTCTACGGAGCCCGGAAGGTGTGGCTGGAAATGCGTCGAGAAGGCATCGACGTGGCCCGGTGCACGGTCGAACGGTTGATGGGTGCCCTCGGGCTCGAAGGTGCACATCGAGGCAAGGCGAAACGGACCACTATCGCAGATCCACAAGGCCGTCGAGCGGACGATCTGGTACAGCGAAAGTTCAACCCGGTTGCGCCAAATGTGTTGTGAGTAGCCGACTTTACTTATGTTTCGACGTGGTCGGGTTGGGTGTACGTCGCGTTCGTCATCGATGCATATTCACGCCGAATCCTCGGATGGCACACCGCGACGACAATGACGACACCGCTGGTGCTCGATGCCATCGAGCACGCAATCTGGACCCGACGCCGAGAAGGAATTACCGACCTGTCCGGGCTCATCCACCACAACGACCGCGGATCGCAAGGCGCATTCAACTGGTCGAAGCAACACGTTGCTGTTGAATTGATCGTAGGTGTTCGTCCCAAGCTTCAGCGGGGGTTCGCCATTGG
>NZ_JBEORR010000057.1:0-21027 GCF_040302345.1 Streptomyces sp. NPDC126510
ACGAGGGACTCCGCCCGGCACGCCGAGAGCACGCACCAGACGCCGCGGGGCCCGCCCTCCGGGCGGACGACGGGACTTTGCGGACACGACCTAGCTGAAGGAGCGCCTGTTCATCGAACCTTTCGTTCATGCGCAGGGGGATCACGAAACGATCCGCCGCCTCTTCCAGACGCCTCACCAAGTCCGTCTCCATATGCGCCTCCGTATCGGCCAGTTCGCAACGCGGTGGGACGATCTTCTCGTGGCAGGTGTGATCACGGCGTCACAGCCGTCTTGGATAGGTCCGTTCACCGGGCTGAGCCCACGCTGCTTCGGCAAACTGGTGAACGCCATGCGCCGCGCGGGAGCGGACGCGGTTCGGCGCGGTCGGCCATGGAGCTTGCCCCTGGAGGACCCGCGTCCTGCTGGTCACGGCGTACTGGCGAACCAACTTGACACTACGCCAGCTGGCGCCGCTGTTCGGAATCTCGAAGTCCGCGGCCGACCGCGTCATCAACCGCCTCGCACCGCTGCTCGCCCTGCGGACGCGCAGACGCTTCCGCAAGGAGACCGTGCTCATCGTGGACGGCACCTTGGTCCCCACGCGTGACCACACGGAGGCCGAGCAGTCGAAGAACTATCGGTATTGAACCAACCACCAGGTCGTCATCGACGCCGATACACGGCTCGTCGTCGCCGTGGGCCGGCCTCTGCCCGGTAACCGCAACGACTGCAGAGCATGGGAATCGTCCGTAGCGAAGGCAGCCGTCGGCAACACCACGGTGATCGCTGACGGCGGTTACCGTGGCACTGGCCTGATGATCCCGCACCGTCACGAGCCCGGCCAGACGGATCTCCCGGCCTGGAAAGAGGAGCACAACCGCTCACACCGCAAGGTCCGTGCTCGTGTCGAGCACGCCTTCGCCCGCATGAAGAGCTGGAAGATCCTCCGCGACTGCCGCTTGAAGGGAGACGGTGTTCATCACGCCATGCTTGGCATAGCCCGCCTGCACAACCTCGCGCTCGCCGGATAGACCGGCCGGAGGCGGCCATGCCCGATACTGAACGGTCGCCTCCGTTGATCGTTGCGGGACAGCCTTTAGCTCGCCGCCGGGCACTGCGGCCCAGTGAGGAATACCGCACCCCGACCGACGCCGAATGGGAGGAGTTCCTTGGCCACTTCGAACGGCGCAAGGTCGCCACCGGGCTCTGCGGACGGGCCTTCTCAACCCCTTGCATTCATGAGAACGCCTGCTTGCGATGCTCGATGCACTGGCCCGACCTTGCTTAACGGGCACGGATCGTCGACCTCCGGGACAACATCATCGCCCGCATCGCGGAGCCCGAGCGAGAGGGCTGGCTCGGCGAGGTCGAAGGACTCCAGGTCACCCTCGCGGGAGCGGACGACAAGCTCGCCCAGATCGACCGGCGGGTTCCGCGAACCGTTGACCTTCCCCTGCCTACTGCCACGACCGGACCCCGGAGTCGGCTGTCAGCGCCAGGTGAGAGGGTGCGGCCATGAACATCGACGAATTCTGGACCGTTATCGAAGCGGCACGCACCGACGCCGCTTCGACCTCCGAAGACCCGAGCCAAGCGTTCGCATCGGCCCTGGTCGAGCGGCTTGCGGCGACGTCGAAGCAAACGATCTTCGAATACCAGCAGTGCTTCGATCAGCTCCACGGACGATCTGCCGCTGGGACGTGTGGGCTGCCGGCTATCTGATCGGTGGAGGCTGCTCCGACGACGCCTTCATGGACTTCCGCGCCGGCCTCATCGCCCAAGGCCGAGAGTGGTACGACCGGGCGGCTATTGCATCCGATGTTCTCGCCCAGTATCCGGACGTCATCGCTGCGGCGGCCGCAGGGAGCGACGAGGCACTGTTCTACGAGACGGTCAACTACGCGGCCTCCTACGCCTACGAGCGCATCAACGGTGACGAGGGCGACTGCACTTTCTACGACGACTACGATGAGTTCTGCGGACCCCGAGCGGACCGCGGGCCAGCTGATATGGGCGAGAGCTTCGATTTCGACGACGCCTCAAAGATGCATTCCCGTCTTCCCAGACTGGCCCAGCTCTTCCTTGATCACGGAGACGACTGAGTTCGCGGAGCCTCCTCACCGCCAAGTTCAGAGAACAGGTCAGTGTCCGCACCAACCGCTACTCGGTGCCGGTGCGGCTGAACGGACGGCGGGTGCGGGTCTTGCTGCACGCCTCCGAAGTGGTCATCTACGACGGCCGCATGGAGATCGTCCGGCACGAGCGCCTCGTCGCCAAGGGCGCCGTCCGCAGCTTCATCCTGCGCGGCAACGTGGTCGACCTGGCCGTCGGCATCGTCATCGGGGCAGCGTTCACCGCCGTGGTGAACGGCTTCGTCAGCGCCTTCCTGACCCCACTCGTCGGACTGGCCACCGGCGCCACCGGCGACATGAGCCGCAAGACCTTCACTCTAGGCGCCACCGAGTTCCCCTACGGCGCCTTCATCAACGCGGCGATCAGCTTCCTCCTCCTCGCCAGCGCCCTGTACTTCCTGGTCGTGCTCCCGATCAACAAGCTCCACGAACGCCTCGTCCCGCACCACGACGTCCAGGCCCCCAAACGGGACTGCCTCGAATGCCTCAGCCCCGTACCCGCCCAGGCCCGACGATTCACCCCGGTGCCCAGCCCCGATGACCTGCTCGGCATGCCCGCCCGGCTCTGCTACAGCATCGCCGCCCGCTACGCCCGTGCCCACCGTGAGGACGGCTTGGTCTACACCGAGGGATTCGCTCTCACCCATGCCGGCTCCGGCGTGTACCTGCCGCACGCCTGGGTCGTTCGGCCCGACGGCACCGTGCTGGACCCGACCTGGCACGACGCACCCGGACGGGCCCGCATCGGCATTCCGGTCGCCCGTACTCGGCCGACGGCACGCCTCTGGCGAACCGGCCCTGGTACCGGCGCCACGCATCGCACAACCCGTGGACGTCCTGCGTCACAGCGGCAGGCACGCCACGTCGTACTCCACCCGCCTCAGTTGACGTGCCGCCAGTAACCACGGGTGCTCCGGCCGCAAGACGGCCGTCATCCCCGCCACGGCGGCGCGCTGCCGGGCGTCGGCCTTCGCCCCGTGCCCCAGACCTCGGTGATCGAGGGCCAGGTTGGCGGCGCACACCAGCGTCAGCGGGTGTCGTCCGCCCAGGGCCTCTGTCAGCAGCGGCAGGGTGGTCTCGTCGATCTCCCGTGCTCGGTCGAAGTCCAGACGGGCGTATGCCGTGGTGGCCCTGGCGAGCGCGACGCCGAGCGTCATTGGGTGACGGGGACCCACCGACGCGTCCAGTTGACGGGCGACGTGCTCCTCCAGCTCCCATGCCTCGTCGAGCATGCCGAGCCCGCGCAATGCGGCGGCCAGGTCGGCCCGGGCCGTCAGGGTGTACGGGTGATCCTCGCCGAGGCGGGCGGCGAGACGCGGTGCCGTGGCCGACGCGAGCTGGTGGGAGGCATCGGTCTGACCGGTCAGACGCCTGTCGGCCGACGCGTGGACCGCGACCGCCAGGGTGCGGGGATGCTCGGGACCGTACAGGGCCTCGAAGCGCCACAGCGCCTCGCCGGACAGCTCGGCGGCCTCCGTGAGCGCCCCGTCGCGGCGTCGGCAGACGGCGAGGTTGTCGACGATGTGGGCGGTGAGCGGATGTTCCTCGCCGAACACGGAACGCGTGCGGCGATGAAGGTCCTCTTGGGCGTGGCGGGCCGCCGCGTAGGCGCCGCGCTCCCGCACATCAAGGGTGACGGCGTCGAGACTGATGAGCGTGGCGGGATCGGTGCTGCCCAGGGTCTGCCGGCGGTATCGGGCGTTCTCCTCGTCGACGGACAGTGCCTCGTCGAGCTGGCCGCACCAGCGCAGATCGACACCGAGCTGGTGGGCTGCGTCCAGCGTGACCTGGTGCTCGGCCCCGAACTCGCGCCGGGCCAGTCTTACGGCTTGCTCGCTCAGCTCCCGTGCCTGCTGAAGCCTGCCTTCGTGGCGGCGGGCCACGGCTAGTTCGGACAGGGAGGAGATCAGGTTGCCGAATTCGGACGGGACACGCCGGGCCATGCGAACGGCGTGCTCGGAGAGGACCACCGACTCCTTGACGCGGCCGCTGCGCCGGAACAGGGACGCACAGGTCCTCGTCATGCGGACGACATCGGCGTGCTCCTCGCCCGATGTCGCGAGCCAGGCGGCCCTGGCCTCCTGGCCGAGGTCGAGGGCGCCCTCGACCTCGCCGCAGCCTGCGAAGAACACCACGGTTCGATGGATGAGCGATCGAACCGTCGCGTCGCCGCTGTCCACCGCTCGCGAGGCCCGCAGGTGCGGCCACAGTGGGCGAAGCCCATGCCAGGCATCCGGGGAGCCGGGGGCGTCGGCGGTACCGTCCCCGAGCGCGGCGAGCCGCGCATGGGCTTCCTCGCGGGTTCGTCGATGGTCCTCGGCCGACAGACCGGCCAGCAGCACCTGCCGGAGCCGCCGGTCCAGGCGCACGGTGCCACTGTCCTCACCGGCGTTCACCAGGGAGAGCTCGACGAGCTTTTCGAGGGCATGCGCCAATTCGCCTAGCTCGCACGGTGCTTCGCTTGGCTGCGTACGCCCTGGGACTCGCAGCACGACGAGCGGGATCGGCTCGGCAGCCAGGTGGGCGCACACGTCCAGCAACCGGCGGGCGTACGGTGCCCGCTCCCCGAGCATCGTCAGGGCGACGCCCCAGGCCGTGGCCAAAGGGACGGGCAGGCCGGGTATCGCGTCCAGCAGCTCGGTCGCCGGGTTATGACGGCGCATCAGGTCCAGATACGCGTCGACGGGCATCCCGGTGCTCAGGTGCCAGGCGGCCGCCTGCTCGACGGCCAAGGGCACGTCCCCGAGGGCTTCGGCCAGCCGTTCGGCTTCCTGGTCGGAGAGGGCCGGCACGCGTCCGCGCAACAGCGCCACCGACTCCTCGCGGTCGAAGACGTCCAGCGTCACCGGGGGCGCCACCCGCGCCCACGCGAAGTTGCGGGACGTGACCAGGACTTTGCCCGGGCCGTGCACCGGAAGGTGCCGCATGACCTCGTCGACGTCATCCGCACCGTCGAGGACCAGCAGCCACCTGCTGTGCGGCAAACCGCTGCGCAGAGCCTCGCCGAGGACCGGTATGGCCGACTCGACGGTGAGCTGTGTGCCGCCCGTCGGGGCGAGGCCCAGCTGCGCCGCCGGCTGGGCGAGCGACGGCAGGAGCAGGCCCTTGTCCGCCACCCGGACCCAGCAGACGAGGTCGTACTCGTGTGCGTGCCGGTGGACATACTCCCGCGCCAGTTCGGACGCGCCGACACCACCGAGGCCCTGCAAGGGATGCGGAAGCACGCAGACGAGGCTGTGGTCGGTGAGATGGTCGGCCACCGCCCTCAGCTGGGCCGTCCTGCCCACGAACCGCTCGTTGCGCGCGGGGACGTTCAGCAGGACGGCGGGCGATCGGGGCGGTGTCCCGGAGTCCTCTGAGCTGTCCGAGGCCGTGCCGCTGTTCGGGGGGCCCGCCGTGGCCGCATCGGGTGCCTCGGCAAAGGCTGGTTCGCCGTACGGCACGAGCGAGCGC
The DNA here is from genome assembly GCF_040302345.1 of Streptomyces sp. NPDC126510. NCBI lineage: Bacteria > Bacillati > Actinomycetota > Actinomycetes > Kitasatosporales > Streptomycetaceae > Streptomyces > Streptomyces sp. NPDC126510. Next base: position 5,568 of record NZ_JBEORR010000057.1, read on the forward strand.
TCGACGACGGTCTCGCGAGCAGGGATCCTCCCGGCCGTCGCGTACACCGCATCGCCGAGGGCGTGCGGCCCACCTATGGACTCGATCCGCCGGGCGCGCTGCGCGTAGGGCCCCGACAGCGCCCGCATCACCGCCAGCTCGGCCCGCTGCCACCTCCCGGCGCTCGGGTCCGGCAGCGCGGTCGCCACCGGATCGCGCAGCGCGGCACGCAGGGCGAAACCGTACTCCCCCGCCGCGGGAAGCTCGCCGAGGATGTTGACGACCAGGGCCAGCTGGTGACGTGTCGTGGTGGCCAGAAGCGCCTCGCGGATCCCGGCGGCGAACTCCGGGGCCTGCCCGTCGTCGTGGTCCCAGTCGATGAGCCCGCCCATCAGGATCTCGGCGAGGTGCTCCGTGTCGGCTCCCAGGCTGGGGTGGTGGCGCAGCTGCTCGATGAGGTCGAACTCGAGAGGTGCCGCGGCCAGCCTGGTGGCGAGGCGACGGGCGGCCGGCGTGGCGTGGCCGAAGAACCTGCGCACGATCGCATCGGGGGGACGTCGCGGCGGAACGAGTCCGGGTGCGGGCCGCCCCGTGTGCAGCGACCCGGCCAGCACCACGGGAAGCTCACGCGCACCCGTGACACCGACGACGAGATCGGCCCAGGCCATCAGGGATCGGGGCTTCAGCGTGAGCACGGGGACGATCAGCTGCTGACGGTCCGCCCACAGCATCGTACGGGCCACGTACGGGTCGCCGTCCAACGCGCGCAGGTGGAGCCTTGAATTGGGGGTTCCGAAGCCCGCGGCGCTCAGGGTGGCCGCCTGGGGCTTGAGGGAGGCGCGGTGCCGCAAGTGAGGCGGCAGCAGGTGGACCACGGCGGTGGGGCCGGCGGCGCCGAGTCGGCGGAGCAATGCGTCGGCGGCGGCCGTAGTCCAGCCGTGCCCCATGCCGTCGGTGACGACGAGGAAGACCTGATCGCCCCTGGCACCGACGATCTCCCCCAGGTCCGTCGAGCCGCGCGCCGGGCCCCGGCGCAAGGCCGGCGGTCCCGTGACCGGCACGTCCACCTGGGCCGTGAGGACGTTTGCGAAAGCGCCGCTGTGCACGGCGGCGTTTTGGAGCGCCTGTGTCTCCTTGCGCCAGGCGGCCATGGTGGGGCCGGTGTCGACCAGCAGGACCAGGTCGAAGGCCGGGCGCAGAACGGGTCTGAACGCCGGCATTAAGAGCCCGTCCGCGACCAGTTGCTCGGCCGTGAGTTCCTCGTCGAGCAGCACCGCGTCGTGGGACGGCACACGCCGCTTGAGCCGGTGCAGGGCACGCGCCAGCCGCGCCGAGTGGGCACCCCGGCCGGATGGCCGAGGGCGCGACGAGGGCAGCGCGGGCGAGCCGGGGTGGAGATGGCCGAGGCCCTCCGTGTCGGCGGCCGGAAGCGCCCGCGCGTGGGCCACCGGCCCAAGCGCCTCGTCCTGCGGCTCCGGCACAGGCTCGGAGGTCTCCGGCGCGGGAGCCAGCGGCTCCTCCGGCGGCCGGTACGCATCCGGCGGCGCCTCGGGCTCCCTTGGGACGGTGCGCCCGGTACGGACCCAGTGCGCGGCCAGCCAGACGGCATCGGCCACTTCGTGCCAGTCCGGGCCGTCCTCTCCGGAAGGGGACGGGGCAGGCGGTGGAAACGCGGTTGGCCCCGGCCCGGCGGGCTCCTCGGCTCCCGGTGCGCGCTCGCGCGGGGTTCCGGTCATTCAGCGGCCCGTCGAAAGGTCGCGCAGCAGCATCTCGAGGAGGCGGCGGCTCGACCCGTCGTCCCGCAGACCGCCGGCCGTGGTGAGCTGAACCGCATTGAACAACTGGTCCAGGGAATGGGTGCCCCCCGACCTGACCCGCTCGAGGAAGAGGTCGACCAAGGGCTCGGCATCGGGGGGAAGTGACCTAAAGTGATTGCTCACGATGGCGAGGAGCTTTTCCCGGCTGGGGGTGGTCATCTCCAGCGGCAGACAGCGCCTGCGGAAGGCGGCGGGGAACTCACGCTCGCCGTTGCTGGTGATCACGACCACGGGAAACTCCCGGCACTCCACGCGGCCGTTGCGCACCGACGCCCGTCTGTCCGGATCACTGGTGTGCACAGCCATGCTGTCGTGCGAGTCCCGCACCAGTTCCGGCACTTCGTAGCTTCCGTTCTCCAGCACGTGCAGCAGATCGTTGGGCAGGTCCAAGTCGCTCTTGTCGAGTTCGTCGATGAGCAGGACCCGGGGGCGTTCGTAGGGCAGCAGTGCGGTGCCCAAAGGTCCCAGGGTGATGAAGTCGCCCAGCGACGGCAGGGGTTGGCCGTCGGCCCCGCGCTCGACGCCGTCCGTCCCCGGGGAGTCGGGGCCGGCGGCCCGCCAGGCGGCGATGGCCTGCGCACGGCCCAGAGCGTCGTACGCGTACAGTCCATCCCGCAGGTTGGTACGGCTGACGATGCTCCACACCAGGACGCGTCCCAGGCCCATCTCGCGCGCGACCAGGAAGGCGAGGGTCGACTTGCCGACGCCGGGCGGGCCGGTGAGGAGCAGCGGACGGCGCAGCAGCAGGGCCGCGTTGACCATCTCGATGCTGGTCGCGTCGAGCTGGGACACGGGCTCCACCTGCCCGAGGCGGCGCCGCGTGGCTTCCTCGTCGTCCTCCGGCGGCGTGAGGACGGGCTCCCCACGGAACCTGCGCCAGGGCGGCGCCTCCGGCAGGGGGACGGGCCCTCCGTCGGGGAGCGCTCCCGTGCCGTGAAACACATGCCAGCCCGGTGCGCTCTCCGGGGGCGTCCCTCTCATGTCCAGCTCTCCTCGCTGCCGAAGGTGTCAGTGTCCGGGCCGTTCTCCCAGGGGTCGGCCTGGTCGACGAGCCGGGTCGGATCGTCCCAGAGGAACGCGATGTGCCGGCCCAGCAACAAAGGCCCCTCTTCATGAAGTTCGGCGGTGCGCCGCAGCCGCTGGATCGCGTGCGGCAGTTGTTCCACCGAGGCCACGGAGGCGAACACGGCGGACATGACGCTCCTGCGCTCGGCGTGGAACGCCCCCCGCCGATCCCAGATCGCGAGCCCGATTCCCGCAGCGATGACCGCCCTGAGCACGGACGAGGCTTCGCCGTCCGGCGCGTCGAGGACGGCCGCCGTGTAGCGGGGCTCGGCCGCCAGAGTGGCCTGCCACCGGTCCGCCCCGGCCGCGCTCGCCTGCCGCCACTCGTACGCCTGCACCCCCTGGCGGTGCAGTGCCCGCCAGCGCTCCTGCCATTGCCTGCGCAGCAGTGGATCAGTGCTGCGCATGCGCTCCAGGCTGCGCAGATGCACGCCGTACCTGAGTGCCAGGGGCAGTGGCCGGCCTTCTCCGGTCTGGTGGGTCAGTCCGGCCACGTCGTGGTTGAGCAGGTCGTAGGGAAGGACGAACTCGATGAAGGGCGGAGGGTGGACGACACCGGACGTGTCCTCGCTCTGGGCTGACAGCAGCTGCGCCAGTTGCCGCAGGCACCGTTGGACGGCGGCTCCGAGGCCGTCGAGTGTGGTGGTCTGCGGTTCCGCGGGAAGGGGGTGCCAGCGGCCGGGGACCGTGCTGAGCCAGGGCCGCACGACGATCTCCCCAGTACCGTCGCGCGCGGGTTCGACCATCACGACCAGGCAAGGGGGGACGGACGGGTCAGGGCGGTTGCGCAGGCGGTCGGCCCGGCGCCGGTCCAGTGCGGGCAGCAGTCCGGCCCGCCTCGCCCAGTCGTCCGCCCATGCGGCCAGGGCCCTGCGCCGGCTCGGGACCCGGACCGAGGCGGCGGCATGCTCCATGACCAGTACGGCGGGCGGCAGCCCGTCCGGCTGGGTGTTCAACTCCAGGAGGTGGGACAGGAGTTGCGGGGGCGTGAGGCCGACGGGGATGTAGATGCCGAGCTCGTCCGCGACGCCGTCCCGCACGGCGGGCCCGGACAGGGCATCCGCCGCTTGGTCGAGGAGCATTCGCGCCGTGTTCACGTCCTGCTGGGACAGCGGTCCGGGAAGGAACTGCGCCGGGCCGCCGACGGCGCCGTACGGGAGCAGCCGCTCGATCCCGGTCGCGGCTTGCATGCCCTCCAGGATGCGTACCACCGCGACGAGGGCGGACGTGCCCCCGCGGACCTGCAACGCGGCCCGGCTCAGCGTGACGGCGTCCTCTCGCAGCCGTACGCACCGCAGTTCGACGGTGGTGCCCAGTTGCTGACCCAGCACGTCGGCGAACACCAGCCGCCCCTGCGGTTCCTGCATGCACGACAGTTCGCACAGCGTCTCGGTCAGACCCAGCAGCAGGGCCGGGTCTGACGCTCGCTTCAACTCGCCCATGTCGCCGACGGCTTCACCGCCCTTCCCCGCAAGGCCGGAGATCCGGCCCCGCGAGCGAAGCTAGCACGCCCGGCCAGGCATGAGCCGCAGCCTTTGTCACATCTTCCTCCTGGTCGCGGCGCGGCGTCGTCGCAGAGCCTCGGTGAGCCCGGTGCTCTCGGCCCAGGCGTCGGCCCAGGCGGTCAGGGCGGCCCGGTGGGCCGATGCGCGGACCAACCGCGCCGCGCACTCCATGAGCAGGACGGCCGGCGGTAGGGCGTCGGGTTGGGCGTTGAAGTTCAGTGCCCATGACAGGAGTTGCTCGGGCCGCAGCCCGGTGGGCGGACGTACGCCGGTCAGTTCGGCCGAGAGTGCCTCGTGCAGAGCGGTGGCGGAGAGCTCGTCGTCGGCCGCCCGCAGCAGCGAGCGCGCGCCTGCCTCGTCCGCTGCGGGCAGGATTCCGCCGGCTTCGCCCGTCGAGGTGGCGGCGATCAGCCACGCCAGGTCGTCGGCCGCTGCGGGCCCTTCCATGATGCGGACCGCGTCGAGGAGCGTTGGGGCCCAGCCGTGGACCTGCATCGCCGTGCGCAGTAGGACGACGACGTCCTCGCGCAGCTTCACGCCACGCACGTCGACCGGCCGCTCCAGCAGGTCCCCCAGCAGGTCGGCGAACTGCCGGCGGCCTGCCGGGTCCTCCATGCACTCCATGGCGCTCAGGGCCTCGGCGAGACGGCTCACTAGCGCCAAGCGGTCGTTGTCCGGCTCCACGCCGTCGCGCTGCCGCGACGGGGCGGACGGATCATCGGCCAGGGCGAGCCGCCGTGCGAACATCACGCCCGTCGACGCTCCTTCGAACACGGTGACGACATCGATGAGGGCTTGCAGCCCGCTCTGTTCGGCGAGTGCGGCACGCACCAGAGTGACGACGTCCTCCCGCTGTCGAGCGCCCCGCAGAGTGATGGTTCGGCCCAGCGTGTCCTCCAGCAGTGCGGCGAACTGGAGGCGTCCCGGCTGGTCGTCCAGAGAGTCCAGCTCGCACAACGCGTCCGTCAGCTGCCCCAGCAGTTCGACCGCCCTGGAACGGGTGTCGTCCTGCCGTGCCGGTGCGATCACGTGGTCGGGATCCGCGCCGCACTGGCCCCACCGGATGTCGAAGCGGGCGCCGATCTGATAGGCGCGATCTTCCACCCTGATCGGGATGAGGATGTCGGAGCGCAGCCGGTCGGCCAGGGCCCGCGCCGTCACCGGGTCGAAGCCGCCGACGAGGATCGCGAACGAGTCGGTGCCCAGCCGGGCCACCGTGTCGTCGTCCCGCACGCCGGTCACCAGTCGGCGGGCCACTTCGACCAGAACGGCGTCGCTCACGGCGGCGCCGAACCGGGCGTGGATGCTGTGCCAGCCGTCGAGTGTGCAGAGGAGCACCGCCAGACCCTGTTGCCCCGCTTCGGGATCCTGGGACGGAACGCGCGCATGGCGGTGTTCGGAGTCGTCGGGGGATGCCGGCTCGTTGCAGAGCAGGTGGGCGAGCTGTCCGTGCAGCGTGCGGGAGTGGCGCAGGCCGGTGAGGGAGTCGCTGCGGGCCCGGTAGGCCGGTGTCAGGTCGAGGATCGTCGCCGGCGCCGGCGGGGTGTCGAAGCGGGTCGTCACCAGGACATGGCCCGGTGCGGTGGCGACCTGGTCCAGGAACGCGGTCACGTCGTGATCGTCCCTGACGTGATCGAGGACGAGGAGCCAGCGCGTGTGGGAGCCGAGCCACCCCGGTGCCTCTTCGGCGGATGGCTCCGGGGTGACCTGTGACGTCGATGCCACCGCGGCCATGAGGTGCTCGAGGCCCGTTCTCAGCGTCGCGGCGTCACGACCGTCCACCCACCATGTCAGCGTGTAGGTGTCCAGTGTCCGATGGGCGTATTCCAGAGCGACGGCGGTCTTGTCCGAGCCAGCCGGTCCACGCAGTACGACGGGCGGGTCCTCGCCGAGTACCAGGCTTTCGGCGATCTCCTCCACGATGCTGTCGAGGGCGGGCAGCCAGCGCGTGGTCCGGCGCTGGGGCAGGTTGTGCGTGCGCCGCGTCCACGGCGAGGGCGGGGGCGGGGCCGCGCGCCCGCCGCCCGGGCCCGCCCCGGCTCCGCTCACCGGTCCCAGCTCGGCAACCGGGCGTCCGTCCCGCGGCAGGGTCAGCGTGCCGGTCCGCTCCGCGATCACCGCCGGAAAATCCGGCGTACGGCCGAGGCGTGGTGCGATGTAGTCGCTCACGACGTCGACCGTGTGCTGTGCCGAGCCGCTGTTGATCACCGCGCGCAGCACACCGAGTGTCTCCGGCGGGAAGATGAACACGTCCTGACCCGCGAGCGGTTCGCCCAACCGCATCAGGCCGCTCAGCAGGACCTCGGCCAGGCAGACCGGACTGGTCCCGGGCAGAGCCGCGGCCTGGACGAGCCGCATCACGGGAAGCGTCAGCGGATCGACGGCCGCCAGGTGGGCGGCCAGTTGGTAGGCGTGCGGCGAGACATTGGCCCGGAAGCGGCGGACGTGGTCGGCGACACCGTCCGGCCCTGGCTGCTGCGTGCCGTCCACGGACGCGGTCTCGGCCGGAGCGACCGCGTCCGTCACCCGCAGGGCCGCAACCCCGCCGGGCAACGCGATGAGGTCCGCCCAGGGCCGCAGGCTCGCCTCGTCCAGTTCCAGCACGGGCACGGGAAGAACGGGGCGCGGGCTCAAGGAAGGGGGCAACCAGGGATCACGGGCCCTCAGCAGGCTGTTGGACGGTGCCGACGCTGCCGTACGCACGAGCATGGGCTCCGCGGCCACCCCGGTTCTGCGCCACAGCCTGGTGGGGAACAGATGGATCACCGCAGTCGGTGCCCTACGGGCCAGGGCGGCGAGGCTGCGCCGCGCGGTGCCGGTGTACCAGTGGTCGGCGACCGCGTCGGTGACGGCGAGGACGACGGTCGGGTCTCCGGTCAGCAGTGCCGAGGCCTCGAGCGGGCGGACGCGCACCGAGCGGAAGATGCCCGAGCCCGACAGGGCGTCGGTCAGCCCGGCCACGGTGTCCCGCCACACGCGCATGGACGGGCAGTCGTCGACGGCGAGGACGAGATGCAGCCAGCGGTCCTGGACCGGCCGCAGCACGAGGTCGAGGACTCCGCTGTCGGCGATGGACTCGGCGGTCGCGCTCTCGTCTAGCTCGTAGCGGTGCGCGGACGGCACTCGTCGTTTGAGGGGGCGCAGGGCCCGGACGAGGTCCAAAGGGTGACGCAGCCCTCGGATGCCGGGGAGCCGGATCGGCGCGCCGGCCTCTCCACCGGCACCCGTTCCGGCAAGGGTGTGGATCTGGCGACGGCCGTCACCCCACACGGTCGGCGCGGCGGGTTCGGGCTGCCGCGCCGCCAGGTCCGGGGCTGCGGATCCGGCGGCGGGCAGGGCGTCGGCTTGCGTGACGGCGCCAGCTGCCCGGTTCCCCGGCGTGTGCAGCGCCAGCCACAGGACGTCGCTCAGCTCTCTAGGGGACAGCTCGGCTCCGGCGTCACGCAGGACGGCGTGAAGGCGGGCGACGAGAAGTTCGTCCGGCTCAGCGGGCGCCGCCGTTCCTGAGCTCACGCAGCACCGCCTTCCGCAGGTGGGCGGCCTCTGGGTGGACGCCTCGGTGCAGGAGGTGGACAGCGTGCAGCAGCTGGTCGGTGGCGAGTCCGCTGGCGTCACGGTCCGTGATGAAGGAGCTCACCAGCTTCTCGACTCGCGGCCACTGGGCGTCCAGGTCCGGGAGGTCCTGCGCGAAGTGCGCCCGTACGATGCTCTCCAGTTCTTCCTGGTTCGGCTCCGGCAGTTCCAGCCGGACGCAGCGACGCAGGAAGGCCGGCGGGAACTCCCGTTCGCCGTTGCTGGTGATCACCACGAAGGGGAAGTCCTGGCAGCGGACGGTCCCCTGCCGTACCCGGACCTTCTCCTGGGAGCCCTGGACATGGACGTCGACCTCGGCCTGCTGCTGGGGGAGGCGGGCCAGTTCCGGGATGGTGAACTCGCCTTCCTCCAGCACGAACAGCAGATCGTTGGGCAGATCGAGGTCGCTCTTGTCGAGCTCGTCGATGAGGAGCAGCCGTGGCCGTCCCTCGTGGCGGGTGGCCAGCGCGGTGCCCAGCGGTCCGAGGCGTACGAAGCTGCCGATGTCGTCAGTGCCCTCCTCCCGCTCCCGCAGCCGGCCGATGGCGTCGTAGCGGTACAGCGCGTCGGTGAGTGTGGCGCGGGTGTTGACCGGCCAGACCAGTACCGGTCCGAGCCCGAGTTCCGCCGCGACGGCGTGGGCTAGCGACGACTTGCCGGTACCGGGCTCGCCGGTCACCAACAGGGGCCGGCGCAGCCGCAGAGCGGCGTTGACCACCTCCACCTGGTCCGACCCGATCAGGTACGGCCGCCGCTCCACGTCGTCGTCCGGGCGCGGCCGTCGCCAGGGTGGGGCCTCGGGCAGCGGCACGCCGTCGTCGTAGGACCCCCCGTCGCCGCGAAAGAGCCGTTCCTGCGGGCGGTCGCTGCTCACGCAACGCCTCCTTCCCCTGTCGGCGGGTGGACCAACCGCTGCTGCGGCGGCGCCCAGCTCGGGTCTTCCCACAACAGGGCGAGATGAGCCCCCATGTGGGTGGTGTCCTCCGGTGCCTCGGCGCGCTGGAGCCTGACCTCTTCCCGCAGCCGGCGCGGCCAGTCCTGGGGTACGACCGTGCGCAGCGCCGTCTCCGCGTCCTTGCCGTGGGCGCCGCGATGCCACAGCACCACCGGCACACCCAGGTAGCGGCACATGGCCAGTGCGGCATTGCGCTGTTCGGGCGGACAGCAGGCGATGACCAGAGCGATCTCGTCCTGGCGGTTGAGGACGCTGTCCGCGGTGCGGTGGTCGAGCATCACGTAGGGACCGGTCGTGCGGTTGCGCCCGTGGTCCCAGCGGGTCTTCCAGACTCCGGGGCGGCGTATGCTCTGGCCGCGCAGCACCACCACCCGGTCCCGTCCGAGGTGCCGGGGCTCGTCCAGACCGGCATCGGTCGGCAGCCGGTCGACGGCCAGGCCGAAGAAGCCCTCCTCCAGCAGGAACTCCACGCCCGCCGTGTCGTCGTAGTGGTCGAGCTCCCGGACGGCCGCGGAAAGCCGGGCGCACAGCTCGGCGCGGCTCCCGGGGCTCTGGCCACTGGTCCACACCGGGCCCTCGTTGCCGCGGTCGTCGTAGAGCCGTATCTCGTAGCGGTAGGACTCGGCCGTGGGTTCCGATGCCCAGAGCCATACGCGCAGCACCGGCTGCACGGTGCGCGCGGACGCCCGGGAGGCGGCGGACCAGCGGCACTGCCGGGCCGCGGCACCGCTGACACCCAGGCGGCCCGTCATCCGGTCCGACCAGTCCCGCAGGGCGTCTCCGTCACCGCGGCGGGTCGCGGCCGCCTCCTCCACCACCTGGATCAGGGGCGGGACCACGTCGGGTTCGACGGCCCGGTCCTCCAGATCCTCGATCAGGGTGCCGATGCCGGAGGAGCAGGGGTCGGGCAACACGAAGTGCGGTACGGCGTGGTGGGCCGCCGCACGCAGTTCCCGATGTGCGCCGGGGCCCAGGAGCGCGATCAGATCGTCGTACTCCTCCTGTGTGAGAAGGCGTGCCGGTCGCAGCCGGGCCGCGATGCCGCTCAGCTGCCGCAGCAGGTCCTCGGGTTGTCTGAGGGCGCTGAGCAGGGTGGGTACGCCGCGTGGATGGAGCAGGGCGGCGTCCACGACTTCCGTGCTGGTGCCGGGGGTTCTGCGCAGTCCGAGGGCATGGCCGAGGCGTTCCGCGCAGCGGCGCAGCTTCTTTCCGGGCAGGTCGTCGAGGACATCGACCATGTCGTCCCGGCAGGCGCCGGTCCGGGCGTCGTAGGCGGCCGGGGCGACGGCGGGGACCACGCCGGCGGATGTGAGGAACCTGATCACCTCGGAGGCGCCGATGGCGTACGAGCGTGGATTGTCGGGTTCGGTCGACACGATCAGGCCGGTCACACATCCGTGTTCGCGGTCCCACAGCGGGGCTCCGCTGTGACCGGGCAGGATCCTCAGCGGGGCGCGGCCGGGGTCGAGGATGTACCAGGGGCCCATCTCGGCCTGGACCCGGACGTCGACGAGGGAGCGCGGGGCTCCGTGGTGGTACCAGGTCCACAGGCATCTGCCGCGGGTCGCTCCGATGGGCACGGGCGTGATGCCCTCCGGCATCGACTCGATCCTCAGCAGGGCGAGATCGCCGTCCCACCACTGATTGGCGTGCGGCAGAGGAGGCAGCCAGCCCGCCAGCCCGACGGCGTGCCGCTGCGGACCGGCCCACGGAAGGGAGACGGCGACGCGCGTCATCTCCTGGGCGGTCGGCTCGGCCGTGGCCAGTTTGGGCCTGCCCAGCACCGCGTTGATCACATGAGCGCAGGTGAACAGATATCCCTCGGCGACGACCACACCCGCGCCCAGGCCTTGTTCCGACGCCCCGGCGTGCACGGTGACCCAGGCCCGGCGGACACCGGCATCCGGGTCGCCGTCGTACGTCGGATGCACGGTTACTCCGTGGGCTCAGGAGCCGTCGGCGGAGTGGAGGGATCTTCGAGATTCCACGTCGCCGACACCGTGAGGCTCGCCTCGCCCTTGTTGGCGACGATGCCCAGGGTGAGGTCGTTGCCGACCTTGACGCCGAGGGAGACGGTGAGTTGTTGGGGCCGCCGGTCCATGGTGGACACCGTGTCGTGTACCGACTGAAGGACGGGAACCAGCGGTTTGAGTACCTGCCGCAACGCGCCGCGGGTCGCCCGGGCGACCCGTCCGTGCCCGTCGCCCGCGACGGGCACGAGAGGAGCGGAGCCGGGTGCCGCCCCGGCGGCCGCAGAGTTGGCCAGCGGACTGGGGAACACCTCCAGTAGCACAGCCTGGCCGTCGTCGAAGATGAACTCCACAAATTCCCCCATGGCTCCAAGTATGGCAGCCGCAGGACCACTTGACCCCAGGAACGATGGGCTTCGGCACGGATCTGGTGGCGAGATAGTGCCGTGCGCCGGGTGCACTGCAGATAACGATCCGGTCCGCGATTGAGGACGCCGTGGGATCGGATCGAGCGCGGAGACTGAAGGACTTCGCCGACCTCACCGACCTCCGGATGAACGAGTCCACGTGGCGCGCGCTCGACCTGATGCGCGCCTACGCCGCCCGCGAACGCGCCGGAGTCGTCGAGCACCTCAAGCGCCTGAAGGCGGACCAGCTGGAGTACGCCGGAGGCGTGCTCATCACGATGTACAACGACACCCACCAGGTTCGCTGCGACACCGGGCGTCCCTGCAACCCGGCGACCGTGGTGAGTGAGGTCGACGCGGTGGCCCGCTTCGCGCCGACCGAGCACGAGTTCGCCGTCACCACCGCCGCCCGGCGCCTGGCCCGCGACGAAGTGGAGATGCAGGAGCTCATGGACACGATGGAGGTCCGCGACCGCATCCACACCATGGCCGTCTACAGCCTTGCTCTTCAGCTCGCCGTGTTCAGCCGCAAGGGCGTCCAGCGGTCCCTCGACCAGGCCGCGCTCATGAACGAGTCGATCGGAGGGCACCCGCGGCACACAGACGGGATGAGGCGACGTCGTCGCCCAGCTCCCCGAGCCTGCCTGGTTGCCCTGCGGTCAAGGGCCGAGCGGCTCAGAGGGTGCGCAGCGTGGCCTCAATCGCCTCCACGATGCAGTCGTGGGCCGCTGGAGCCGCTCGATAGGCCCGTCCCACGGGGGCCGGGGCCTGCTCCGCGATGCGGTCCAGCACCCGCACGAAGTTCTGTCGGCGGTGAGGAACACGTCGCAGTCCGGCAGGTAGGAGGCGTGTGGGGCGTCAATGGGGTTGCCGTCGGTGGACTTCGTATCCTCCTGGACGGTGTCTGCCGCCCATCGGAGCCAGTTGCGCGGCATATAAGCGGGTTCCACCTCGTAGAGCCAGAACCGGTTGAACGCCTCCCGAGAGGCGCACATGGCGCGCAGATCTACCCAGGCGCAGACCCAGTCCGCGTAGGTGGTGTCCTCGTGCGTGAGCATCGCGCGGCGGTGCGTCGCGAAGGCACTCCAGTACACCTCCTGGTTGTACGGCCGCCATGCCGCATTTTCCTCGCCAGTTGCCCACCCAGCGCGCTGTTCCACTGTGGTCTCCTCACTCGGGGACATGGTGATCCGAGAGAGGTCGCAGAGGTTGAAGCCAGCGTCGCGGACACGCTCCCGCTGCTCCTTCTGGACGTTCACAATAAGACCGTGTCCTACGTGGTGAGGCGGACGAGTCGTTTGTAGCAACACAGGGCGGCTGCCAGCCCGAGAAAGGCCAGGTAATTGCGGGGATCGCGCTCATAGCGAGGGCTCAGGCGTCGGTAGCCGGACAGCCAGGACATCGTCCGCTCGATCACTCAGCGGCGCCGGCCCAATCGTTCGCTGGCCTCGATGCCTTTGCGCGCGATCCGTACTCCGATGCGTTTGCCACGTAACCATTTCCGCAGGTCGGCACGGTCGTAGGCTTTGTCCGCGTGGAGGCGCTGGGGCTTGAAGTGACGGCCGCGGTGGGGGCCGTGTCTCGTTTGGTGACCTCGACCATGGGCTTCAGCCCTTCGCTGTCATGGGTGTTGCCGGCCGAGACGCCGACGAGGAGGGGCAGTCCGTTCGCGTCCGACAGGACGTGCATCGTGGAACCCGGCTTGCCGCGGTCCACGGGGCTCGGACCTGTGTGTTCGCCCCCTTTTTTCGCCCTCACGTGGGCGGTGTCGAGGACGACGCGGGTGACATCGATGAGGCCAGCGTCGTCAAGCTGGTGCAGCACGGCCTCGTGGAGGCGCCCCCAGACGCCGGCTCTCGACCAGATCAGGAGGCGGCGGTGAGCCGTCGATTTTGATATGCCGAAGCACGGCGGCAGTTGACGCCAGGCGCAGCCGCTGACCAGGACGTAGATGATGGCCGCGAAGAGCGTCTCATCAGGCGTGTCCTGCGTTCCGCCGCCCTGCGGCCGCACCTTCGACGGCGGGATCAGCGGCTTCGCGATCTCCCACAGCCCGTCCGGAACAATCCAACTCCACGTACCCCGCCCCATACCGAGTACAACGACGCCTCACCACGTAGGACACGGTCTAAGAACTCCTAACGAAATGATCTTCGAGGTGGTTGGATCACTCCAGGACTGATGATCCGGGGGTGTGGGGTGGCTCGGCCGAAGCCATGGGAAGTCGATGACGAACTGTGGGCGGTGCTCGAGCCGCTGCTTGCCCAAGGTGGAGCGTCGGAGTCGGCACCCGGGACGCAAGCGGCATCCGGACCGGCTGGTGTTCCAGGACATCCTGTTCGTACTGCACACCGGAATCGCCTGGGAACACATGCCGCAGGAACTCGGCTTCGGGTCGGGTATGACCTGCTGGCGGCGCCTGGCCGAGTGGACCGAGGCCGGTGTGTGGCCCCGGCTCCACGAGGTCCTGCTGGCCGAGCTGCGAGGCGCGAATGCCCTGGACTTCTCCCGGGCGGCAGTCGACGGCTCTCACATCCGGGCGTTAAAGGGGGAGCCAAGACCGGACGAAGCCCCGTCGACCGGGGCAGGACGGGCAGCAAGCATCATCTGATCACCGATGCCACCGGCATCCCGCTCGCCGCCACCCTGACCGGCGGCAACCGCAACGACGTCACCCAACTGATCCCACTCCTGCAGGCCGTGCCGCCGGTGCGGGGCAAGCGCGGCCAGCCCCGGCGCCGCCCAGACGTGGTTCTGGGCGACCGAGGCTACGACCACGACAAGTACCGCCGCCTGGTCTGGGATCTCGGCGTGAAGCCTCTGATCGCCCGCCGGGGTACCGGGCACGGCTCCGAGCTCGGTACCCAACGCTGGGTCGTCGAGCGCGCCTTTGCCCATCTGCACTGGTTCCGCCGCTGCGGATCCGTTGGGAGATCCGCGACGACATCCACGAAGCCTTCCTCACCCTCGGATGCGCACTCATCTGCTGGAGACGTCTGCGCTCACTCTGAGGGGGAGGACCGGGTGGCGGTGCATTCGGTTTCCTGCGCGGCCATGACCTCGTCGCCATGCTCGAACGCCCATGCGCCGACAGCGTCGATGGGTGCCAGCAAAGTCCGCCCCAGGGCGGTGAGTTCGTAGTCAACGCGCGGTGGCGCTCCAGGATGTGCCTGCCGGTCCACCAGTCCGTTGGCCTGCAAGCGCCGCAGCGTCTCGGTGAGGACCTCGTGTTGCAGAAGGTTGTGTCTGGGCAGGTGAAGGCCGGTTTTGGGGCCAGCCTCGTCATGCGGTGAGGGCGAGGTTGTGCATGTGGGCAACAGCCTGGACCGCGTGGTGGAGTCCGTTGCCGCGCTGCCGGCAATCGCGGAGGATCTTGTAGTGCTTCATGCGGGCGAAGGCGTGCTCGACGCGGGCCCGGACCTTGCGGTGCTCAGCGTTGTCCTCCTCCTCGCCTGGCAGCAGGGGCCTGCCCTGGCGTTTGCGGTGCGGGACGACGAGCCCGGTGTTGATGTAGGCGCCGTCGGCTAGGACCGTCACGCCCTCGCAGAGGGCGGCCAGGCCGGAGTCCCGCCAGGCCTTCGCGTCCGCCGTGTTGCCGGGCACCGGCCGGGCCCCAGCGATGACCAGCTTCGTGTCGGCATCGATGATGACCTGTACGTTCGCCGAGAACCGATAGTTGCGTGAGGACGCGCCGGTCTTGCGGTCGCGGACCGGGACGAGGGTGCCGTCCACGATCCACAGCCGGTCGATCGCGTCGGCCGGACGTGCTGCCGGCTCGATCGCGAGCAGCGGCCTCAGCCGCTGGATCACCCGGCAGGCCGTCGCAGGCGAGACGCCGAACAGCGGCGCGAGCTGCCGCATCGTGAGGTTGGTGCGGTAGTAGACGGCCACCAGCAGCACCCGGTCCGCCAGTGGAAGGCACCATGGACGGCCGCCACCAGGCCCGTTCCCGCCCCGTTCACGTACGACCTTCAGCAGCCGCTCGAACTGCCGCATCCGCAGACCCGTGAACGTCTCCACCCACAACGGCTCAGCCCTCAACACCCCGCCCATACAGGGGAAATGCCCGAACCGAAGCCTTCTGCAACACGCTTTAAAGGGTGTTGCAGAAGGCTTGGCGGCGGGCATGGCTGGGTGATGGCTGACCTGCTGTTTCACCCTGCCATGGCGAGGTTGTGCATGGTGGCGA
>NZ_JBEORR010000058.1:0-19840 GCF_040302345.1 Streptomyces sp. NPDC126510
TCGCTTCGCTCCCCGCCAGGGAGCCGCTGCGCGGCTCGCAGTGGGTCCAGCCAGGCTGCCGTCGATCGACTCGCTTCGCTCCTCTAAATTCCTGAATTGTCTTTGTCACCAAAGGATTTGATCGTAACTGAAAAGTCGGTACCCAAGCACCAAACGGGGCCGGGGAGGAGTGGGGGTCGCTCGACGCTACCCCGTCTCGCGTCTGCCAGCTCATCGTCATCATGCTTCCCATCCTACAGGACCCCACCCCAAATCGCAAGACAATACAGAACCACAAAACCTCGAAATTGTAACTACAACAACACAATTCGAACTTCTCAAAAATAACTCCATGCGTAACTACCGAAACTGATTATGCACCAACCGATCACCCAAAGTTACTGAAACACAACAACATTCAAAAACACCCGAAAATCGACCTTCCCGAGCCCGTCGCACGCCCGAATCGACGAGCAACAGCAGCTCCCCACCCACCGCCGCCGGCACCGCCGAGCGATCGGCCCGAGCCCAGCCGACACCCCACCGCCGGCAGGGCTTTGTCAACTTAACTGAACATGACTGGGAATCAACAATATTCGATCATACTGGGGCGGATTCTGTTGGTGAGAAACCAGGTTCAGGCGGCGAGTACGCCGGTGGCGTCGTTCCAGGTGGCGAATCGGTTGGTCATTTCGGAGCGGTAATCGCTCGCGGTGAGCTTGTGTCGCCCGGGCCGGAAGTGCGGCGAGATCGCACTGAACACCGCCAGGAACCGTTGCGCTGCGCCCGGTGAACGGAAGAACTTCATGGCGCGTTCTCGTTGCCTGGTGGGTTGGTGCGAGTTTTCGGCCCGGTTGTTGAGGTACTTCGAGCGCCGGTGTTCGACCGATGGCATCAACTCCCGATGCGCCACAACGTAACTGGCAAGCTTGTCGGTCACCAGCACCCTCGGTACCCGGCCCTGCTTGCGCATCAGCCTACCGAAGAAACGTTTCGCAGCCTTCGCGTTGCGTCGTGACTGGACCAAGACGTCGAGGACGTTTCCTTCCTGATCGACCGCCCGCCACAGGTACTTCCGGATGCCGCCGATCTTGACGAACACCTCGTCCAGAAACCATGTATCGCCAGGTTCGGGAGCGCGTCGGCGCAGGCCACGCGCGTATTCGGGCCCGAACTTCGCGCACCATGCACGGATCGTCTCGTACGAGACGACGATGCCACGGGCGAGCATCAACTCCTCGACGTCGCGCAAGCTCAAGGCGAACCTGTAGTACAACCACACGCAGTGCGCGATGATCTCCGCAGGATAGCGGTGCCGTTTGTAGAGTGACCGCGTCGAATCCACCTTTGTCTCGTCTCCCCGACTCATCCGTTGATCATCCCTGACGGAGGCCCAGTTAAGTTGACGATGCCCTCCTCACCCTCCGGCCAAGCCACGAGAACCGGGGAAACACCGGCCAGAGCATCCACCGTGGCAAGGTAAGCAAGACGCGCCTCGAGGTTGTTGACCAGCTCGACGGTTGTTCGTGCCTGTGCCAACAACGCCTCCGGGACGAGGTCGCGGACATCTGCACGCTCACATACCATTCCGATCGTCGTCGGATGCAACTGAGAACGTGCTGCTCTCTCGGTTGCGACGGCGGCTGCAGAGGTCAACGCGCGCGCCGTCGACGCTGCAGACCGGACGTCCGCGGTCCACGGATGACGGAAATCGTCGATCGCCCCGAGCACTGGAGTGTCCGCGTCCACGAGCGCCGTGGAAATGGAATGATCATCGATGGCAATGCCCAGACTTTCACGCACGGAATCCTCCGAAAACCTCACCAAAGTCACGAACCGGGAAAAAGCGTTCCTCGTGCGTCTGGACTCTCAGAGAGCATTCGGAAACTGGGTTCATGCCCTTGCAAGGCGCCGGGTCATGAGGCCGATCATGGCGACGTGAATGACGGCCTCGTGGTGGTCGGGTCGGGTCTCGTAAGCGCGCACGCAACGGCGGTACTTGTTGATCCACGCAAACGTGCGCTCGACTACCCAAACCCGGGGCCGCACGTGAAATCCGCTCGCACCGGGGATCCGTTTGATGATCTCAACCTGCAGGGCGAGCACGCTTTTCGCCCAACCGAGCAGTCGACCGGGGTAGCCGCCGTCGCCCCAGATAAGCCGGATAGTGGAGAAGCCGCCCCGCAGACCGGCCAGTAACCGGTGCGCGGCGTCTCGATCCTGGATCGAGGCGGCGGTCACCACGACCATGAGCAGTAGCCCGTTCACATCCACCGCAATGTGCCGCTTGACCCCATTCGTTCGCTTCCCGCCGTCCCATCCGCGACGAGATCCGGGCACCGTGTCGGCTGCGGGCACGGTCTGCGAGTCGACGATCGCCGCGGTCGGGCACCGGTCTCGTCCGGCCCGCACACGGAGCCGGTCGCGCAGCGCGTCGTGGATGCCCTGCCATACCCCGCCGCGGACCCAACGGACGAAGATCCCGTACACCGTCGACGCCGGCGGGAACTCCACCGGCAACTGCCGCCACGCGATCCCACCCCGAACCACGTAGAGAATCGCATCCAACACCAAACGACGGCAGTACTTTTCGGGCCTGCCGCCCCATCCGGTGGAGTTGCCCGGCCGAGGTAGCAATGGTTGCAGTACCGTCCACTGTGCGTCGGTCAGTGACGAGGACGGATACACCACGTTCCGATGCCCAGGCGCCCCCGACGGGCATGCCGGGCACGACGCGACAAGTGATGATGACATGGCGGGCTCCTGGGTGCGGTCAGCGACTGTTCATCCCTGACCCAACCAGGAGCCCGCCTCTACCCCACAAGCGCGCTGAGCGAGCACCGCCGCGAGTTTCCGAATGCTCTCTAAGTGCCGTCGACGATGTCGGCTTCACCGCCATAGGCGCGGACGACGACGGTGAAGGGCCCTTCGGGAGCGGGGAGCCAATTCGCTCTCGCTGCGGGTTCGCGAGGTTCGTCGTGGGAGATGTGCAGGGTCAGAGAGCCGTCATCGTTGTACACGATGTCCGGTGTGCGGTCGCCAATCGAGTATCGGTCGATGGGGTTCGCGACGAGTAGCCGCTCCGGGAGTCGGTACATAGTTGCCGACCAGAAGAACTTGACCTTCGGTAGAGCATCGGCAGCGAAAGTGACAGTGAATGACTTGGTCCCGACAGGAACGTCGCCGTCTGTGTCATTCAGCCAGCCCGCGTACCACGCTTCGCTCGGAGGGAGCCCGTAAATCCCTTTAGCTGCACCAATGTTGCGGTGCGAGTACTTGCCTGCCATCTGTTCGTGGGTTCCGAAGATGCCGATCGATGACGATGTATGGCCTTCTTGTACTTCGATTTCGGCTCTGCCGTCTGCGAGGCCGTTCTCGAATTGTGCCCGTTCAGTGGCGTCGAGGTCCTCGGTGCGGAACTTCCCCTGTCCACGCAGTCCGATCGTAGATATCCGCGCGCGGATATCTACGTCTTCCTCGAGCGGTGGCGCGTATTGAAGGAGGAAGTCGATCAACTCGTAGAAGGCGACTGTGGTGGTGAACTTCTGCTCATCCCAGACCGGCCATTGTGGGGCAGGGGGCTGTTGCGGCTTCTCGGTCGCGGCGAATGCACTCAGTGGGCGCACGTCGTAGGCGGCCTGTATCTTCTCCATCGCTTCGATACCGTCGGGCATCAGCGCTGTGCGGGTGAGGCTTCCGACGAAATCAGTGGCAGAACGAATGACCCCGTCGATGCCGGCGGGCACGTCGCCGTTCCAGGTAGGCCCGGCAAGGAGGTAGGACCCTGCACCGGTTCCGGTGGTCACAGCGCCGACGAATCCCGCGTAGATGGTGTAGAGATCGTGAAACGGAAGGATGTAGTAGCGGTCGATCGCCGGGACACCCACGACGTACGGTTCGGCTCGCAAGTCCAGCCACAGCCATGAATACGGCGTGTCGTTGTTGGGGGTCACGATGTCTGTATTCTCAGGCCTGGCGGGCTCGGGGTAGTGCCGGTAGATGCCGAATCCGCCGATGTAGCGGGGGTCGCTTGCGTCGATGGCCTGGGCGTACATCGTGCGATAGTTTTCCACCATCGCGTATCCGAAATGTGTACGTGTCCTTCGCGATTGCCCGAATTTCCACATCATTGTCCATGCAGCGGACGATATCCGGGGTCGAGCACTCTCCGCGTCATCCGCCGAGGGTGATCTGGGCGGGTCGTTACAGTGGATCCCCGGTTCGAGTGTTGCGACGATCGACGGAATCCGCCCACGGTGAGAGGCCATTCCGAGTATCCAACGAAGGGGACCGGCCCGGTAGCTTCGGGCCGGTCCCCTTCCGACTACCGATCCACGCTCACGCGAACCGCAACAACGCGGTACGCGTCCGCTCCTCCAGACGCGGAGCAATCGAATCAGGGTTGTCGGCGTTCCACTCCCCCGAGAATTCCCATCAGCCGACCCGGCAACGCGAGCGGGCGATGAAAAGGCTTCCGTTCCGTCGGTGCAGCGCAACGATTCCTCGCCGCTTTCAGTCGTATCTCCCCGCACTTCCGCCCGCCCCGCCACCGTATGAACGCCACCGACCGCCGCACCGAAATCCGCGCTCGATTCCAGGTTTGGAATCAGGTCACTGAACTACGCATCACTGCCTGACCGACTGCTCTGTGGAATGGCCTGCTGCGCCCGAAAACTGCTGTATCCCAGACAACTTGACAACATCCTGTGACCTCCTGTGGATCACTCTGCCTCATCTCTCATATAGATGGTTCACTTTGAGGGGCACGGATCAGCCAGTCCAACTTCCGGGTACCAGTTCATACAAGGGTGTTCCAAGATTCTAGGAACCCGCGCGGTTCCGATTGCTGAGCGCGTAAAGGCGGCACGACGAGTTGACGAAGATCTTGCATATCGTTTTGCGGGCTTCGCCTTGGACCGTGAGGAAGAGCCGTGAGCGCAATGTAATCCACATGTTTCCGTCGTTCATGCAATCGAAACACAGCGTCCCTAAAGTTCGATCTACGCACTTGGATCCAAGCTTGTATGCAAGCGGGGTCGCATCCGATCAAGGGAGAACGAATGATCTCGCCTACCGCGCCGGGGATCCACATCGGCGGTCTCACAAAACAATTCAAGGTTGGACGCTCCACTGTCACCGCACTGGACGGCGTCGACATTCAGTCCGAGCAAGGCGAATTCGTCACGCTCCTCGGACCGTCCGGATGCGGCAAGAGCACCGTATTGCGGATCCTCGCCGGCCTCGAATCACAGAGCGCAGGCACCGCACTGGTCCATGGCGAAACTCCGCAGGACATGCGCCGACACCGCCACCTCGGAATCGCATTCCAAGACTCTGCACTACTGCCCTGGCGGTCGGTCCGCTCCAACATTCGTCTCCCCCTCGAGGTGTCGAAGCAGACGGGTTCGGACGAGTTCGTTCAGGAACTCATCGACCTGGTCGGCCTCACCGGCTTCGAGAATGCACGACCAGCACAGCTTTCCGGAGGTATGCGCCAGCGCGTGGCAATCGCGCGGGCACTCGTGGTCAAGCCCCGCGTTCTGCTCCTCGACGAACCGTTCGGCGCCCTCGACGACATGACCCGACAGAAGCTCAATATCGAGCTTCTCCGGATTTGGACCGAGCGGCCTGCCACCACCCTCATGGTCACGCACGGTATCGCTGAGGCCGTGTTTCTCTCGGACACCGTGGTGGTTATGAGCGCCCGGCCCGGGCGCGTCGAGAAGGTGGTCAAGATCGATCTGCCGCGGCCCCGGACACCGGAGATGATGCGCACCCGCGAATTCCACGAATACGTCGATCTCCTGTCCTCCATTCTCTTCAGCGCTCGCACCCGCGACGAGGACGCACTGGCCACCGTGGGTGGTGACCGCCGATGAAGAACAGTCGATTCCTCGGAGTGCTCGGCACCGGGGTCGTGCTCATCGTGTGGCAGATCGTCGGTATGACAGGCATTCTCGGCCCGGGCATAGCGCCACCCACCGCCATTGTCGGCGGCGTGATGCACGACGGTCTCGCCTTCTACGGAGTCCACATTCCCGTCACGTTGGCATCGGCTTCGGTGGGCTACCTGTGGGGAAATCTTGCCGCGATCGCGTGCGCAGCGCTGGTGACGACGGTTCCGGCCCTCGAGAAGTTGGTGTTGCAGGTGGGTATCGCGTCGGCGTGCATCCCGTTGATCGCAATCGCACCCATCCTCGCGGCGTGCTTCGACGGTGTTGTCACGTCCGCGATCATGGCCGCAGTCTCGGTCTTCTTCACCACCCTCGTCGGCACCATCAACGGGCTCTCACATGCTGATTCGTCGAGCGAAGATCTGGTCCGTGCGTACGGCGGCGGTGAGTACCTCGTTCTGCGTAAGGTGCAGCTCATGTCGGCGTTGCCGAGTATTTTGACTGCACTGAAAGTCGCTGTGCCCGCGGCAATTCTGGGAACGATCATCGGTGAGTTCATGGGGCAGGAGCGAGGTTTAGGGGCTGCGCTCGTTGTCGCTCAGTCCTCGAGTGACGTGGTGCGCACCTGGGGAATCACGCTGGTATCGAGCCTCATCGCCGGTCTTGCATTCCTGCTGGTCAACACTGTCGAGAAGATAGCCACCCCCTGGGCTGCAAGTACGTCGGGAGTCAACGCATGACAATCACACAGGACTCGCCCTCGGAGGTCGCCGGCCCGCGCGCCGCACAGCGAAACCAGGCCCTCACGATTGTGCACAGCCTGGCGCGTACTCTCGCGACGCTCGTCGGGGCAGTGATCGCCATCCTTACCGCCTGGACCCTCTTCATTCGACTGGTCGATGTGAGCCCGTTCGTCGCCAAGTCGCCGACGGATGTCTGGAATTACTTGATCACCGACACCGATGCTGCGGAGCACCGCGCAGTGATCACCTCCAATCTGGCCCGCACGCTCACCGATGCGTCGTATGGATTTGTCCTCGGGCTGTTTCTTGCGGCCGGTGTTTCACTGCTCTTCTACTTTTCGGCCACAGCCGAGGCCATGTTCATTCCGTCTGTCACGGCGTTGCATGCGATCCCGATGGTCACTATCGCGCCGATTCTCGTGTTGATCTTCGGACGCGGACTGGTCGGCACTGCCGTCATCGGTGCTGCGATCGTCGTTGTGCCCGCGTTGCTCACCATGCTGCAGGGGATCCGCAGTACTCCGCGGACCGATGTCGATATGGTGGTCGCGTATGGCGGATCCACTCTGTCCGCATTCTGGAAAGTTGCTCTGCCCCATGCCATTCCCACCTGGTTCGCCGCAGCGCGTCTAGCCGTCACCACCTCGATCGTCGGCGCATTACTGGCCGAATGGCTAGCCACCGGGCAGGGACTGGGAGGCCAGATGCTCAGGGATGCCAACGAATTCGAATTCGCACGATTGTGGTCTTCGGTCGTCGTACTCACCGTCACCTGCATTGTCATCTACCAGATCGTCAGCGTCATCGAAGCCGCTGTCACATCACGCATGAGCGCTCCCCGCTGAGAGCGGCGCCAGCCGAACCCCACCTTTCCTCGTTACCGAAACGGATACCCGATGACCACACAGTTTGATCGCAGGAAATTTCTCACCCGCGGACTCACCTTGGGCGGCCTCGCTCTGGCCGGGCCCGCCGTTCTGTCGGCCTGCATGTCCGGCGACTCGGGCAGCGCCTCCGCAGACGGTTTCGGAGTTGCATCCCAGCGGCTGGCCTGGATCAAGAACACCCAGTTCGCCGGAAGCTACGTCGCCGACAAGAACGGTTACTACACCGACGCAGGATTCAGTGGCTCCGATCTGGTCTCCGGTGGACCCACCGCTCCACCGATCGAATCCGATGTCCTCTCACGCACCTTCGTAGGAGTCTCGCAGGTGCCCATCGCCGGATCTGCCGTCGCGAAGGGCGCGCCGCTGAAGATCGTCGGCGCCGTCTACAGTCGCTACGCCGGATGCGTCATGACGATGGGAAACAATCCCGTCAATACACCGGAAGAGTTGTACGGCAAAACCATTGGATGCGCCTCGTCCAGTGAACCGGTCTGGCGCAACTTCATTGCAGCGCTCGGTCTCGACGAGTCCCGCATCAACACGGTGCCGGTACAGGGCGACCCGATCGGCATGACTGTCGGTGAGATCGACGGCTACGTCGGATTTGTCAACAGTCAGGTGGTCGACCTGCGCAACAAGGGATTCGACATCAACACGATGCTCCTTGCCGACGTCGGATTTCCTCTCGTCGGGCAGACCTACATCACCACCCAGGAGAACATCGACAACAACCGCGAGAAGCTCAAGGCATTCCTACACGCCGAGATCCGGGGGTGGAAGGACGTTCTCGCGGACCCACAGAGGGCAGCGGACCTCACCGTCAACGAATACGGCAAGGATCTCAACCTGAACCCTCAGTCCACCTACGACTGCTGCATCGCGGGCAACGAACTCATCCGCAACGGCTCTGCCGGACAGCAAATTCTGTCGATCTCCGACGCTACTGCCGCAGCGAACATCGAAGCCATCGCAGCCGGCGGCCTGAACCTCTCTGTTGACGACCTGTTCGACCTCGGGCCCATTCGCGAAGTCCACGAAGAAAATCCAGACCTGGCGCTGGCATAGAGCACTCCCTTGTCCAACACACTGTTTTCGCAACCGAAAGGCCCTGAAATGTCCTCTCCCACAACCCCGGACCTCGTCGTCACCGGCGGAACCGTTATCTCCCACGACGGTCGCCGCCGCCAGGACATCGCGGTCGCCGATGGGCGCATCCTCGCAGTCGGCGACAATCTCCTCGCCCCGGGAGTGCCGACCATCGACGCGACGGGGTTGCTCGTTCTCCCAGGATTGGTGGACATGCACGTCCATCTGCGCGAGCCCGGAATGACCGAAAAGGAAGACTTCGCGAGCGGCACGTCGGCTGCAGCTGCGGGCGGCGTCACGACCGTCGTCGACATGCCCAACACCAAACCCCCCGTCGCGACGGCCGAGCGATACCGGCAGAAGCTGGACCTGGTGAAGAACAAGGCGTACGTGGACTTCGGGCTCTACGGGATGCTCGATCACGCCAACTCCGACGAGATCGCGGACATGGCGGAGCTGGGCGCCATGGGACTCAAACTGTTCATGGGTCAGACGACGGGTGACAACCGCTGCCCCAACGACGCCGCGATCTTCCGTGGACTCGAAGCTGCCGCTGCCGCCGATCTTGTCGTGGGCGTGCACGCGGAGAACGATCACCTGCTGCGCATGTTCGGTGACCGCCTCCAAGCGTCCGGTCGTAAGGATCCGCGCGCACACCTCGAAGGCCGGCCCGCCTTCGTCGAGGTCGAGGCCATTACTCGCATCATCACGATGGCAACCGAAGCGAAGACCAAACTGCACATCCATCACCTATCGACGGCCGTCGGACTCCAGCGGGTGATGGATCTGCGTGCGCAGGGGCATCGGGTCAGTGTCGAAGCACTTGTCTCGCACCTGTTCCTCGACGCGGATGCCTACGACACCTACGGGAACTTGATCAAGCTCAACCCGCCGATTCGCCCGGCCTCCGACGTGGCCGCATTGTGGGACGGGATCGACCGCGGGGACGTCGACATCATTGCCACCGATCATGCCCCGCACACCGTCGACGAGCAGGCCGAGACAGATGTGTGGAAGGCGTACGGCGGATTCATCGGCGTGGAAACGATGCTTCCGTTGATGCTCACCGCCGCTGCGCAGGGAAAGCTGACCGTCGAAGACATCGTCCGCCTGTGCTCCTACACTCCGGCGCAGCGCTGGTCGATGGCGAACAAAGGTCAGATCGCGCCCGGCTTCGATGCCGATTTCGTCCTCGTCGACGCCGGAGCCGAGGTTGTTCTCGACCAGAACTCGCTCCACTCCAAGCACAACGTCACTCCGTACGACGGTTGGGCGCTCACCGGCAGTGTTGTCGCGACGTACCTGCGCGGCGGCCTTGTCTACGAGAAGGGAGAAGTGGTCGGCGCACCCCGCGGCCGTCAGGTCCAGCCGGCGCGAACGCCTGCCGATTCCGTGCGCTGACTTGCCGATCCGCGAACAATGACAATCCAGCACAACAGACGAGGAGAGCGCGTGAGCGACATACAGGCAACACTGCTCGGAGATACCGGTTCCGCCACTATCCGTGCCGCGGTTGAGCGTTGCGTCGACGAAGTACATGGTGGGTCCACCGGTTCACCGTCTACCGACCCCGCTGCGATCGCCGGGATAGGCACCACAGCGGCGCATGCGTTGAAAGGTCGACTGCTCCTCGATGCGCTGGCGGACTACGGCGTCGAACTGGATGGGACACTGCCATTCGACAATCCCGAGGCGCTACTGGCGAATCCTGCGTGGACACTCGCGCTCGTTCTCAGTCCGTGGAAGCAGTCGGTCGCAACGTATTTGGCGATGTCAACTCCGTCCGCCGTGCGAACCGGTGTCGTCGACACGATAGTTCGTGAGTCGAGGGGCGAGGTTGGAGTCAACACCAACAGTTGGGCATCTCAGGCGGCGATGGAAACGCTGATGGGTGGCCGGACACCGTCGTCGATTCTGATTCTCGGGTCCGGCGGTTCGTCGAACTCGGTAGCGTTGGCGTGCCGCCGGGCGTGGCCGGGTGTGCGACTGATCGGCAGTGCCCGCAATCTCGACGCTGCAGTGGTGTGGGCGCAGCGATTCGACGCCGAGTTCGCAGCACCTGCTGACGTCTCCGCGCTGCTCGGCCCGGGCACGCCGTCGTTGCTGGTCAATACGACCACGTGGGGTGAGACGGACGCCTCCGAGGAGTCGCCGTTCGTGTTCGACTTCTCGGCTCTCGTATCTCCGGGCAACCAGTTCTTCGATCTGAACAATCGGGTGAGCGCCTTGCAGAGCACTGCGCTGTCGGCAGGTATGAACGTGATGTCCGGAACATTCATGCAGCGCGCCACCAACGCTTGCCGGGCAGCACTGTCGAAAGCGAGGACGACCCTGTGAGCCCGTTGGACAGCATGATCGTGAGCCGTAGCGGCGATCCTGTCAGTGCACGCGAACGTGTATATCTGTATCTCCGGCAACAGATCACCACCGGTGAATTCAGTGGCGGAACCCGCTTGACCGAGGAGCAGATCGCCGACGAGCTCGGTGTGAGCCGGACTCCCATCCGAGAAGCATTGCAGCGGTTGACAAGTGAAGGTCTTGTCGAACGCGTTCGGCGTGGTCAGCTCATCGTCGTGGATGTCGATGCGCAGGCACGTGCCGAGCTTCACGAACTCCGAGTCGCATTCGACCAAGTGGCTGCCAGACTCATCACCGCGAAAACCTCGAGCGTGGACTGGGATTCGCTGTACGCGATGCTGACACCGCTCGATAGTGCACTGAGTGAATTCGGGGTAGGTAGCCCTCAATACGCCATGACTCATCTCGAATTCCACATGGCCATTAACCGAGCCGCGTTCTGCCCCGTCACCTCGTCGTTCCTGGAGAGGCAGGCGTTCTTGTATCCCACCGACGACTACGTCCAGCAATCGGGACACGAACCGATTTCCCAACATCGCGCACTGCTCGACGACCTCGCGAGCGGCGACCTCGACCGTGCCACCACAGCCGTGCGTATCCACGCACTACGCGGGCACGGCAACACCACACTGCGCTGATCCACTCGCAACTGACCCCGCCGCAACAAGGAGTTCCTACGATGTCCCCCAACACTGTCCTCATGTTCGTCAACGGCCAAGCAATGAGCGGAGGTTCACTCAACGACGCCCTGTCCTCGGCGCGTTTTGTCGGTGCGGTGCGCACCGCACCGGCCTATCGGTTCTTCTCGTTCGACGACGAGTTTCCCGGACTCGCTCCCGTCGATGTCGGCGGTTGGTCCGTACCAGGCGAGATATACGAGGTGTCGTACGCCGAGCTGCGCGAGAAATTACTGCCGCGAGAGCCGGACGAACTCGAACTGTCAGTGATCGAACTCGAGGACGGCCGCGGCTCGCTGAGCATGGTGTGCCGATCACTGCCCCTCGTCACAGACTCAGCCCGCGAAATCACCACCCCAGGTGGCTGGCGTGCGTACCTTGCCGCGGCCGCGACCGCGTAATGGAGATACTCCAGGCCGGGATTTATCCGGGCTCCGCTGACCACTACCTCTGGTGCACACCGGACACAGTCAGCTGGGGCACTCTCCCCACCGCGACGACCGAACCTGTGCTCACCCTCGACAGCGGCGAGACTGTCACTTTCGACACGGTCTCGCAAGAAGGTCTGATGGAAGACCAAGGCCGCGACCCCGTGGCCTACTTCCGGCAATACGGAGTCCACCGCTCGAAAGTACTGGCCGACGCCATCGAATTGGCTGCATCGGACCTCCGCAAACCTACAGCGCCTAAAGCTCCACATGTGGTGCTCGGACCCGTTCACGTGCGCGGGGCCCAGCCCGGCGACTGGTTACGCGTCGACTTCCTCGAGATGACACCGCGAGTTCCCTACGGAGTGATCTCGAGCAGGCATCAGCGAGGTGCGTTGCCGGAAATCCTTCCGCGCGATGTCGACGGCAGCATTCCCGCAGTATTCAGCAAGTTCTGCCCACTCGACGACACCGCAGATCGTGCACGATTCGAATTCAGCGGTGGCGCAGCGACAATCGACATGCGGCCCTTCATGGGACTGTGCGGCGTGACACCTGCCGGTAACGAGCCTTTGAGCACCATTCCGCCAGGTCCGTTCGGCGGCAACATGGACGTGCGCGAGATGGTGGTCGGAACCTCGCTGTACCTGCCTATCCAGGTGCACGGAGCGGGTTTCTACCTGGGCGACCCGCACTTCGCGCAGGGCAACGGCGAGATCGCGCTCACTGCACTCGAAGGGTCGCTGCGGGTCACCGCCCGACTGACCGTCGTGAAGACTCTGTCTCAGCCCCGTGCCGCGATGCCCTTCGTCGACACCGACGATCACTGGATCATCCTCGGGATGAACGAGAGTCTGGACGAGGCGATGCGTCAATGCGCGGAACTCTCGGTCGATTTCCTCGCCTCGTACACCGGTATGACACCCAGTGAGGCCTACCTGTATCTCAGTGCAGCGGGCGACTTTTCGGTGACGCAGGTAGTAGACCTGGTCCAAGGTGTCCACTGCTCGATACGCAAGAAAGACTTTCGTTCACTCGATCGACCCTAGGAGTACCGTGACCCGGAATTCATCGCTGCCCCTCGCCGCACCGCTGCCCCTCGTCCTGGGCGGACACGCAGTGCCCACGTTGCACAATGCGACCCTCGTCGACGGACGGATCGTCGATGTTCATATCGTGGGCGGGCGAGTGTATGACGTCGTACCCGCGCAAGGGCTAGTGCCAAGCGAGGACGACCTCGACCTCACCGGATTTCTCCTGCTCACGGCGCCGGCAGAGCCGCACGCGCATCTGGACAAGGCACTATCGTTCGACGAGATCCGGCCACCTGCTGGTGATCTCGGTTCCGCAATCGAAACCTGGGAAAACCACACACCGTCCCTGACCGTCGAGAGTATTGCCGAGCGCGCCCGACGCGCGGCATTGTTGCTGCTGGGCAACGGAACGACCGCGGTGCGATCACACGTCAATCTCCTACGAGGCGACCAGCCGTTACGTGGAATTCAGGCACTGGTGAAAGTCCGTGAGGAACTCTCGAGCGTCATGGATATTCAGCTCGTGGCGATGACGCCGTACGTCGTGGGCGACGAGGCAGTACATGCAGCCCTCGACCTCGGCGTCGATTTCTTGGGTGGGCATCCGCACCAAACACCCGACCCCAGCGGAAATCTGCAGCGACTGTTGGCAATAGCACGTGATCGCCGCGTCGGCGTCGACATGCACACCGACGAGCAAACCAACCCGACGATGCTCACGCTCGAGGAGCTTGCTCATTCCGTCCGGGACTGGCCGAGTTCGATGCCGGTGACCGCCGGACACTGCGTCAGTCTGGGAATGGTCACGCCGGAAGTGCTGGCCCGCGTGATCGAAGCGGTCAAAGAGAGCAACGTCGGGATCGTCAGCCTGCCGATCACCAATCTGTACCTACAGGGCTGGGACACCCCTGTGGCAATGCCGCGTGGTCTCACCGCCGCGCGGGCATTGATCGATGCCGGTGTACGGTTCGGCGCCGGCGCCGACAACGTTCGTGACCCTTACAACCCGCTCGGACGCAGCGATGCTCTCGAGACAGCGATGTTGCTGGTCACTGCCGGGCATCTGTCTGTCGAGGAGGCCTATCGGGCCGTCAGCGACGGCGCCCGTGACGTCATGTCACTTCCGAAGTCGGGAATCGAGAAAGATGCACAGGCCGAATTGTTAGCCATCCGTGCGGAAAGCCTCGAAGAAGCCGTTGCGGCCGCACCTCAAGACCGGATCGTGCTGCACCAAGGAAGACTCGTGTCGATGAGCAGAACCCAACGAGGGTTCTGCGAGTTCTGAGTTCACACGGCACCGGTTGGCGTAGCGAACGCACCGACCTGAAAAACTCTCTTTTCACAGCGTAAGTGCACGGCGGTTTCAAGAACCCAGCGCAACACTGCTGATGAGTTCGTTCAGTTTCTCACGAGGGGTATGGAATCCGTGAATCTTCCGGGGGCGGTTGTTGAGCTGCTCGACCATTGCCTCGATCGCGTCGTCGGATACGTTGTTGAAGTTAGTGCCCTTCGGGTAGTAGTCGCGGATTAGGCCGTTCAGGTTCTCGTTCGAGCCTCGTTGCCAGGGCGAATGCGGGTCGCAAAAGAACACGGGGCATCCGGTCGCGATCGTGAAGTCTTTGTGTCTCGACATCTCCTGCCCCTGATCCCAGGTCAGAGTTTTCCTGAGATGTTCTGGGAGGCGCATGATTTGGTTGCGGATGACGTCGATCACGGTGGCCGAGTCGCGGACGCCGGGTAGCCGTTCTATCAACGCGAAGCGCGTGTTCCGCTCGACGAGCGTGACGATCCCGGAGTTTGCGGGACCGACAACGAGATCGCCTTCCCAATTCCCAGGGACAGCACGATCCGCCGCGGAAGCGGGCCGGTCCGTGAGCCGGGCCCCCGCTAACCACGGTCGGACATCGCGGGATGGCAATCGTGAGGCAGGTGTCCTGCGAGAACGGCCTGAACGCAACGCCTTGGCGACGGTCAATTCGTGCCGTAACGATCCCCGGCCTTGGACATAGAGGGCTTGGTAGATTGTTTCGTGGGACACCCACAACTGCGGCTGGTTGGGGAACATCATCCGTTGTCTCCCTGCGATCTGCTGCGGAGAGTGCTTCTCGTTCAAGCCTGTGACGACGAGTGACCGCAGCTCATGGCAATCAAGTTTGCGTGCCCTTGTTCTCACGCGCGAGCGCATCGTGTGGTGATGCGCGACACCGGCATGGTATCTCGTCTCTCGCGACCCGCCGCGCCCTCGCCCGGTCTCGACTCTGTGACGTCCAAGCTCCCGTGAAATTGTGGACGCGGCAACGTCCAGGTGCCGGCCGATCGCTCGTATCGACCACGCGGGCGTGCTGTTGATCGCCATCTCGATGAAGACACGGTCCTGGTGAGTCAAGCGACGGTATGCGCGTTGAGGATTCAACGCTGACGTTGACGTAGTGACAGGCTCGATGCCGCCTCGGGCTCCCATACGGATCACCATGCCCGCTAGCCTGGCCCACTCGACGACCGCTCCCGTGTTCACACCGAATCGGCTCGCCGTTTCCTGAGCGGAAGCACCCATAAGAAGCATCGAATACGCGATGCACCGATCGTTCCACGAAACCGTCACGACAACCTCCGCATGAAGGTGTTGCGTTGGCTTCTTGAAACCGCCCACCTTTCGTTGTTCAACACTTCTGCAATACAAGGCCCCGCGAAAGATGTGGGCTGACAACCGGATTGCATACATCCCTAGCCGAGCAATTCGGAACTCATCCCACATCGGAGCACCGCGACTGAATGGGTTGCGCCGCAGCAGCGCTACGCATCGATTAACGCTTTCTGCACGTGATGCAAATATTATTGATAAATCTGAAGCCCTCTTTTCGTGGTCAAGGCATGACTCGCATCGCGGGTTCGCCTGCGGTGCGGAGCCCGGTAGATGTTGTCAAGTTGTCTGGGATACAGCAGTTTTCGGGCGCAGCAGGCCAATTGATGCTCCTAGGGTGTCAAATCGGTGTTTCGGAGCCATGTTTCGTAGGTGGTGAGGAAGGTAGCGTCGTGGACCCGTCCGTTTTCCGCGAGTGAAATCTTGGCGATGCTGACGCCCAAGGCTGCGGCCGCCTGAACTTGGATGAGTCCGCGTTCTTGGCGGAGCGGTCGAAGCTTTCGGTGATCGACAACGGGGACGGGGCTACTGATGAGTGTGAAAGACTTCTCGAGCGATCACGCGTTTGAGCTCTCTTGGTCAAGTCGCGGTGACAAGCAGTTGTTCGCCGCGGTGTCGGCAAGGAGCGTAGGGGGTGTCGGTGGTCCAGCAGGCCCAGATCACTCGGACCCATCCACGGGCGAGTATCCGTACCGCGTGTGGGTGCCGAGCACCCCGCGAACGGGCACGCCGGTAGCAGTCGCCAGCCCACGCCGAGCTGTGTCGTGAGTTGTCGGCGAAGCCTGTAATCGCGGCGCGTGCCGGCTTGTTGGCGGTATAGCGGAAGCCGACGCTGCGGGATTTTCCCGAGGCCCTCGTGACCGGTGCGGCCCCGCACAGGGCGGCGACCTGTTCGCCGGTAGTCGCATCGCTCGAGCAGGGCCCGATCTCTGCGATGAGCGCCGCGAGGCTGACGTTGGCGACGCGCGGAAGGGACTCGAAGAGCACAGTTTTGGGATGGGCAGCCAGGGCGTCCGCGAGTTCGTGCTCAAGACGGGCGATTTCGGTGTTGAGCAGGGCGATCTGGGCGATTGATCCACGAATGATCGCTTCGAGTACCTTCGGCGCGATGGGGTTCGCGGCGGCGGGCGCTGCCCGGAGCCGCCCGACGAGTTCGGCCCGCGGACTTGCCGCCACGGTAGCTGTGCCGATGGCAGAACTGGCGCATCCGACCTTCACCGAGAAGTGCCGCCGACTGTGGGGTGGGGTAGTCGGCCAAGAATGCCAGTGCGACTTGGGATGTCAGCTTCTGGAATACCTTCGCCGCGCCGGGCCAGTGCTCGGACAAGATGGCCCACAACTGATTCGAGGACGCCGTGCGCGCCTGGACCAGCACGGTTCGTGCGCGAACGTGTGTGGCAAGTTCCCTGGTGGCCTGCGCTACCGGTTCGACCCGGCGCAGGCGGTGATTGTCGGTGCGGGCGTAGTCGGCGAGCATGATGTGACAGCCTTCGCTCCTGCCGAACCCCACCGTGGCCGCGCAGCCTTGAAAGATGCCGGTTCGATCATCAGTACGGGATGCCCTGCGCTGGCAATGCGCCCTACGACCAGACCCTCACCACGCTCGACCGCCACCGGGAGCCGGGCCGGATCACCCAGTTGGGAGAGTTCGGCGAAGAGCGCCGCGATGCCTTTCTCGGTGTGCTCGATCATCCAGGTCTTGATTACCGTCCCGTTGTCGTCGATTAAGCAGACGCCGTGCCGAGTTGAACCCCAATCCCATCCACAGAACATGTGTTGACCTCCAGGTCCGAATACCGTCGCTGGAGCCGGGCAGGGCGTCGGTTCCTCATTGTTCGGCCCTCGTGGGGCTGCTCTCTCGCGCCGATCACACTCCCCGGCAACGGCGAGGGCGACCTGCTCAAACGGGCCATCGAGTGGCTAGACAGCGTGGCCGTCCCCCGTCGTTCCCGACGAACGAGCCGACATGGCCCGCATTACCCATACTCATCCAATGAGGCAGCGGAGGATTTCCTTGGTTCCCTTGCCTTCCTGCTGCTTACGTTGAATATAGTCGCGGGTTCGTTGGTCGTAGGTCATTCGCGTGAGGGCGATTTGATGGAGGGCGGAGTTTGCATGCCGGTCGCCGCCGCGACCCCGCCGGTGACGAGTGGTCTTGCCACTGGAAGCCGGAATAGGGCTCGTCCCACAGAGTGCTGCAAAAGACGCTTCCGACTTCAGTCGATCGGTGTTTCCACCGGCGGTGATCAATAGTTGTGCGGCGGTGACGGTTCCAATGCCCTTCGTCTGCGCCAGCCCCGGGTTGATCGCAAGCACCAGCTGCTCGAGATCGGCCTCAAGTACGTCGATTTCCGCGGTGAGGTGCTGGTACCGGCGCGCCAGAGATTTCAACGACGACATGATTGTGCGGGTGAGCATGTTCTCTTCCGATGCCGGCCTCGTGCGGGCCAAGGCGGGGAACAATGCCGTGTCGGCGGTACTTCGGTACCGGGCCCGAATCTGCTCGGGTGCGGTGACCAGCAGACTTTTGATCTGAACGCGAGTGGCAGTTCGTGCTTTGACCGCACTGCGACGCGCTGCGTGGATGTAGCGGGCGGCCTCGACGAGACCGTCGAGTTGTTTCGGTTCCGGATGATCGTCGGTGGCCAAAGCCGCTGATGCGGCTGCATAGGCGTCGACCTGATCTGTTTTCCTTGCATACGCCGCACTTGCCGATTCGGACGGATCACCTCGACCACACGGACCCCGGAATCCTTCAAATGCTGGGTGATCCCAGCGCCGTACGAGTGGGTGCCTTCAACTCCGACCCGTCGGACAAGGCCGAACGCGGCGATGTACGCGGCGATCGCCTTGTAGCCTTTCAAGGTTGTCGAGAATCCCGCGTCTCCTAGCCTGCGACCGGTGGTATCGATCACGGCGACATGATGGGTGTCGGCGTGGGTGTCGATCCCGGCGATGACTTCCAACTCGATCATTGTCATGATGGAAAGTGCCTTCCTGTTACCAAACGAGGGCTCGCCGGTCAGGAAGGGCAGACAAGACGTTGACGGGGCTTCTACCCAAGCTCCTGACTTGTTCAATGGAAACCAGGACAACCGGGATCTGCAATCTCGTAAAGTCCACGGTGTCGGTCGGCGCAGGCTCGCAAGCTCCTTGCCGCCCCAATCGGGTGATTGGCTCACTTATAGCGTGCCCTTCCGATCGACACCGGCCTACGGTGTGGTTCGACAGAGGCGTGAAACGATCAACTTCAAGTCAGGATGCCCACCGCAGGTGCACACCGAAACCGCACCCGGACAACAGGAGCATCCGAATTAATCATCATCGGAATCGACCCGCACAAAGCATCATTGACAGCCGTCGCCGTCGACAACAGCGGCGAGACAATGGCCCGCCGCAGGTTCGCTGTCAATTCCGGTACTGCCACGCAACTGCGGAAATGATCACACAGATGGGCCGAGCGGCGTTTCGCCGTCGAAGGCGCCAAGGGATTGGGGCGCGGTATCGCACAAATACTGCTCGCCGACGCTGAACACGTCGTCGACGTACCGTCCACCCTCGCCATGCGTGTGCGCGTGCTCGATACCGGCGGAGGACGCAAGACAGATGTGGACGATGCACGTACTGTCGCATTGACGGCATTGCGCCACAAGGGATTGCACGCGGTTCGGTACGAGGATCAGTCGAGGGGGCCTTGACCCCGGAAACTGGACACGGGGTTTGTGATTACGCGGCTTGCTGCAGGCTATCGGATGTGTGAGCGGTTTCGTAGTCGGTGGGACTGAGATAGTCGCAGTACGAGTGTCGACGCCAGGTGTTGTAACGGGTGACCCACCGGAACACCGCCAGCCTCGCCACCCGGGGCGATTCCCAGCGGGCTGCTCCTTGTAGGGTCTCCCGTTTGAGTGTCGCATTGAACGACTCGGCCAGGGCATTATCTGCGCTCGTGCCCACCGCTCCCATCGATTGCGCGACACCCAACTTCGCGCAGAGCATCGCGAAACCCTTTGAGGTGTACTGATTGGGCTCAATCGGTGGACGCAACATTCGAGGTCAGGAGGGTGTTGTGGGTCGTCCATCGGATTGGGTGCGGGAAGTAACGGGCAGGGCTCC
>NZ_JBEORR010000059.1:0-19568 GCF_040302345.1 Streptomyces sp. NPDC126510
GGTGGGGAACTATCTGGCCGTACGCGGGGAGAAACCATGGCCACAAAATGCGCCATAAATGGCCGCCAGTGGGGAGCTTACGATGGCCGTCGACAGTTGCAGGTTTTGGTGACACCGAACTGAATGTCGTCATACGGATGCCCGCGTCACCTTGAACTGTCCAGTTTGAGGGACGCGGGCATCATTCTGCGTGCTTGCGACCGGTAGATGGTGTGATGGGGATTGCTGTCTCGCGCATTCAATGCTGGTGAATTTCGTTGATAAGTTGAATAGTCCGCAGCGCCACTGCTTCTGCACGTTCGGTGGAGGTGCATTCCATCGTGGTCACGGGTAGCTCGGGGAGCGGGCGTTTCGCGGTGGTTTCGCGTATTCGGATGACTGTCCATCCTGCCTTCTCGAGCACTCGTGTTTTGAGGAGGTCTTTCTCCGCCTTGTCCCGATGCCAATACCAGCCGTCGTACTCGACTATGACCCTTTGATGGTGCAGCGCGAGATCGACTCCCCATCTCCACCCGACGACACCCGCAGGACCTGTGTAATCGGTTTGATTGAACGCTTTCGCGATGAGCTGGCAGATTGCCTGTTCTCGCATTGAGGTTCCAATAGTGCAGCAATGTGGGCATCCGGTTTCGGCTGCCGTGCGGGAACCGATCGAGACTTCCCATTCATGGCCAGCGCGGCATCGCCACCATACGCGGGAATCACTTCCGGCGCTGAAATCAATTGGTGTACCTGTATTTTTGGTGGAATGCCATTCAGATGCTATCGCGGGGTGGGTGGTTCTGAGATCGTTGAAACCTGGCAGGACCTTGCGTCCAGCGCAGATGGGGCACTGTCGACCGTTCACTCGGGAAACCACGACAGCGGGCCATTCGTGTCCGTGGTCTCGGCACTGCCACCAGGCTTTGAGATGGCTTCCGGCTCCAACTCGGGCGGGGGTGAGCAGGTTTTTGGTGGGGTGCCATTCGGCCGCGAGTTCTGGTCGCAGTGTGGCGAGGTCGTTGAATCCGACTACTATTCGTCTGTTGGTGCAGACGGGACATCCAGTGCCGGCTGATGTTCGGGTTTCGACGGTGGCCTGGTAGTCGTGTCCCTGCCCGGCGCACTGCCACCAAATCTTGGTTTTGCTTCCACTTGTTACTTGTGACGGGATGAGTGAGTTTTTGGTCGGGTGCCACTCTGCAGCCACTGTGGGATGTGTTGTGGCGAGGTCATTGAATCCTGCGAGGGCTTGTTTCCCTGCACAGTAGGCGCAGCCTCGTCCCCTGACGCGTGCGCTTACGACGCTCAAGTACTCGTGGCCGGCTGGGCAGATCCACCATGCGCGATATGCGGATCCTGGACTCGTGGAAGAGGTTGTTTGGGCGTTACGGGTCGGGTGCCACTGGTTGGCCAGATGTGGGTGGGTGGTGTCGAGGTCATTGAACCCAGCCAGTGTGCGTCGGCCTGAACAGACTGGGCAGCCGTTGCCTTGCGTGCGACTATTCACGGTTCCTTGCCATTCGTGTCCGAACTGGGTGCACAGCCACCAGGCTTTCTTGGCCGAGCCGACTGAAACTTCCTCCGATGAGATCGAATTTCGCGTTGGGTGCCATTCGGCAGCAATGTCAGGTCGAAGTGTCGCAAGGTCGTTTATCCCCTGCTCGATCCGCCGGTTCGAGCAGACCGGGCAGCCTGTCGCAGATTTTCCTGTTCGACTGGCGACCGTGGTCTTCCATTCATGACCACTGGAACATGCCCACCAGACGCTCTTGTTCGAGGCAACGAGAACGTCGTGGGCGGAGAGCGTGTTCTTGGTGGGGTGCCACTCGCGCGCGACCTCCGGCCGTAGCGTGGCGAGATCGGTTTCACCTGGAATAGGTAACCGCCCACCGCAGTAAGGGCAGCCAATTATCGCTTTTACGCGCTGCTCGACTCTTGATGCGTACGAGTGACTGCGGTCTGGGCAAATCCACCACGCGCTGTACTCGGATCCTGTCTTGACTGCAGTTGGTGGTCGATCGTTTCGGATGGTGTCCCATTCCTTTGCAATCTCGGGTTCGGTTGTCGCGAGATCGTTGACCCCGGTGATCGCGTAGCGACCTGCGCAGTGTGGGCACCCATATTTTCTGTTGGTGCGTTTTGTGATTTCTGTTTGGTACTCGTGACCGCCGGCACATCGCCACCAAGCTTTCCAGTTGCTTTTTGCTGTAAAGCCGGTAGGCGTCCGGTCGCCGTTGAAGGTGGGGTGCCATTGGGACGCGATTTCGGGATGAGTCGTAGGTAAGTCGGTTTCATTGGGAATTGGGCGGATCAGTGTGCAGTAGGGGCATCCTGGACCGATTTTGGCAGTGCGGTCGGCGACGCAGGCCTGATAGGAATGCTTCTTTCCGCATCGCCACCACGCCCGGATGCTGCTTTTCGGCGTGATATCGGTCGGTTGCCGTTTGTTTCTCTCTGCATCCCACTCTGCGGCGAGATCTGGTCGCAGAGTGGCGAGATCGGTAAGTCCAGGTATGGCGCGCACGGGCATGGACGGAATCCTTGTGTAGGGGTACGACAGTGAACGGATCAGTCTGTGGGCGGAATGTCTACTCGCCCTTCGGTCTCAGTCGCTCTGCGGTCTTGGCGTTGGTTGTCGCTTCCAGTCGTCGTGCGACGTCGTGGATGTCGTCGAAGCAGCGGAATGCGTCGTATCCGGAACGGAAGGCGAAGAGACTGTGTTTGCGGATGACGCGGAGATAGGAGCGTTCGTCGACGTCGTAGATTTTGAGCGCATCGCGGGGTGCTGGGATGGCGTTGTGGTAGGCGAACGCGATTTGGTAAGCGACTTTGAGGATGTTTGAGATGTGTTGTGCGGTCAGGGCTGCGGTGTGGATGTCTTGTGGGAGGTTGTAGCGGCCGAGTGCGTCGAGATTGTCGGCAAGGTCGACGAGGGAGTCGCAGGCGCGCTGCGCGTGGGCATGGACATTTGTTGCCGTGGATGTCATGAGGTCCTCTGTCTGCGATGCGGTCAGCGTGACTGGAGCTGTCGCGGATTGTGAAGCACGAAGGAAAGAACTCTATGTGACATTCAGGATGCCTCATGCATGTCACATTGGCAAGTGTGAGAAGGACATTTGGCCGAGCATTCAGGGTGGACTCGGTTCAGAATCGTTTCGCGTCCAGGTCGGACGGTAACGTCACCTGCATGGATCCGCTGGAGAAGGCCGTCGAGGCGCACAAGCGTGCAGTAGTCGCGGAGAAGGCTGCTCGGGATGCTCTGTACGGCGAGATTTGGCGCGCGCGACAGTCTGGAGTTTCGCAGGTGGAGGTTGTTCGTCGGACTGGTTATACGCGTGAACATGTGCGTCGGATTGAGCGATTGTTCGAGGGTACGTCGGATTGACTGGTCGCGGCCGTTGCTCCAGGGCGAGGATTTTACCGAGTCAGTATTGGAAATATGTCCGCTTGAATGGTCATGGATACGCGTGCGTAGAACAGTGCCAGTCGGCAGGGCACACAACGAAGAGGAAAGAATGACGGGCTATGCCGATGGTTGGGCGTTGCTGGGCGACGAGGTGAGGGCCATCATTAAGGAGTATTGGCTGGACGGGTTCCCTGTTGCGGCGACTCCGGACGAGGAATACAACCGAGGCCGTGGCCCCGGAAAACGCGTCAGCCCTATTTACGAATACGACGACGGCGGAATCGGGGCGACGCAGTGGCTCAATGTCACCCACAACGTCGCCGCGATACTGAAGTCGGACGGTGGATGGAAGGTTGGCGGCGCGTTCCACCTGTGGGTTTCCACCGGTATCGGGACGCTTCCGTACGAGGTGCCCCTGCGAAACCCAATCATGATCGACGCGGGGGATAACGTGGGCTGGAGCGAACGTAAGGAAGAAGCAATCGCCGCCGCAGAGGCAGTACTCGGTCTGCGTCGATTGGCCGAGTAGCTCACCAAAGCAAATCGAGAGACCCGATTTTCCTCAGTCCACGAGGCGAATCGGGTCTCTCGCGGCCAGAGGAGGAGACGAGCTCTCCCGGCGCCTCCTCGCGTGGGCCGCCGATGCACTCTCGCTGTTGCGGAGCCTGCGAGGCTGTCCACAAGAAGATGAACCCGACTTGAAACGAGTCCGCCAATCAGGTCAACACCAGGTCTGGCGCACTGCCCATCCGTTCGACCCCGACATCGCATTTCGGCTGATCTGCTGGTTCCCACCCGACAGCAACACCGTCGTAGTGGCACTGTTCGCGGGCGACAAATCGAGAATCGGCGACGTGTTCTACAACAGTGTCGGACCCCGAGCCGACGCCGCAGTCCGAGCATGGAAGTTTCAGACAGAAGGAGATCAACGATGACCGAACAGTCGGATAAGACCCGATTCATTCGCGGAAATGATCGCATCGACCGACTCGTTGCGGACCCGTTGATCGCTGACGATGTCACCCGCTACGCGTCCGAGCGCGCGGAAGTGAACCGGATCTACGCACAAGGCCTGGCGGACATCCGCAAAGCGGGCAAGCTGACTCAGACCGAAGTCGCAACGATCCTCGACACTGATCAGGGCACGGTATCGAGAATAGAAAATCGCGACGATCTGCTGCTTTCGACCCTGCGCCAGTACCTAGCCGCGGCCGGCGCAGTGCATGCGAAGATCGTGGTGGAGAAAGAGGGTGTCGAGATCACCCTCGACCTCGACAGCTTCGGGTGACCATCGGTTCGATCACCATGTGTCGTGGTGATGGGGCACACTGACGGCGCAGAGTGGCGGCGAGTAGTGCCGGCGCGAGTGAACGAACGGACAGCGGCATGGGTATTGAAGAAGCTCAGGACGACGGCACGCTCTACGCGGTGCCTCCGAAGGATCCGGACACGATCTTGGGGTCGATCGACTCGCTGCACGTCGAGGCTCCGGTGGTTGTCGAGCAACGCCAGGAGTCGCCGCCCGCGTCCGGGGAAACCGTCTCCGACCAGTGGGGCGATTTCGACCACTGACTGTGACACCTGGTACCTGGCTGACAGTGCTGGCCTTCTTCGTGTTCGTAGCTCCTGGGCTGCTGTACGACCTGGCCAGCGTCACCAAGCGCACCCGTCGACACGAGACGGTGTTCACCGAGATCAGCCGGATCACACTGATGTCGACGCTGTGCAGTGCCGGCGCTGCAGCTGTGGTGACAGTAATCGGCATGATCGTCGCCGCACGATGGGAGAAGTACCCGTTTCCGGATCCGGCGTCGATGATCCGCGGCGGCTCAGGTTACGTCAACGCGCACCTCGCAGCGGTGTCGTGGGCAGCAGCCCTTTGCTTGGGGGTCTCGCTCGGCATCTCCTACGGCGCGTTCCGTCTCGTCTACCGCACGGACAAAGCCGCGATCTCCGACATTTCCGCATGGAGGTCGGTCCTGCGTGACGATCTACCTGACCCAGGTGTCGCATATGCCCTGGTCAAAATGAAAAGCGGCACGGTCTGGGGTGGGCGGGTCGCCAAATACACGCCCGACCCGGAGATGGCGAACAGGGAATTGGTCCTGAGTCCCCCGTTGTCTGTCCGCGATGCTGCCGCGTCACAGATGGCGAAGGTTCCCGACAAGTGGATGCGCGTCATCCTGCCCGGTCCGGAGATCGTCTCGATGGTTGTCACCTACGGTGATCCACCGCCGTAGGTGACCGGCCGGCACTGCGGTCAGGCGATGTGGAAGCGGTCGTCTCCGAGTTCGACCTCGACACGCAGGGAACCGCCTACTGCCTCGACGTATCGGCGCAGGGTGTCGATTTGAATTCGTGCGAGGTCCCCGCGCTCGATGTTGGAGATGCGGTTTTGGCCGACGCCGAGACGGTCTGCGACCTCACCTTGAGTCAAGGCAGCATTCTTGCGGAGTTCCTTGAGTCGGTAGGCCCGTACCTCCTCGAGCAGTCGGCCCTTGTGCGCGTCCACGGCGGACCGGTCGACGGGCCGTGCGTTGAGCATGTCGTCGAGACTTTTTGCCATCACGTTCAC
Source organism: Streptomyces sp. NPDC126510 (assembly GCF_040302345.1). Taxonomy (NCBI): domain Bacteria; kingdom Bacillati; phylum Actinomycetota; class Actinomycetes; order Kitasatosporales; family Streptomycetaceae; genus Streptomyces; species Streptomyces sp. NPDC126510. Next base: position 5,964 of record NZ_JBEORR010000059.1, read on the forward strand.
TTCCCTTCCAGGTTTTCGATGTGGGTGTCGAGCAGATCGTCGGCGATCGGAATGTTCTTCTTGTACCACTTGGTCCACTGACCTGATTTGTCTCCCGCGATCAGCAAGATCGCCTTTCGATGCGGGTCGAACGCAAACAGCACTCGCAGCTCCGAGCGCCCACTCGATCCCGGCCGTAGCTCCTTCATGTTCTTGTGGCGGGAGGCAGTGACCGTGTCGACCAGCGGCCGACCGAGCTGAGGCCCACGTTCTTCGAGCAATTCAAGTGCAGCGACAACCTGTTCATAGGACGACTGATCCAGCTGTGCAAGCCAATCTTCGACCAACTCGACGTCCACACTCCAGATCGACACTTCGTCATAATATCACTCATAGGTGATATTTGGGGATCCGTTTCTGCGGCGGTGCCAGCGGTGCACATCCTGCAACGACTTACAGCTCTGACATCAACTCAGGAAGTCTTTACCGAGCCAGTCGATCAGGCACTTCTCGATAGGGTCGGGATTCTGTTTGACTGCCAGCTTGGTTAGGTGGGGTGCGATGATGTCCTTGTATTCTTCTCCGAGAACCAGTTCGACTGCCTCTCTGGCCAACCTGAACGAGCGTTGCCATCGCGGGCCACGCCGGTCGTCTGGCCCCGGCCCCACTGATTCGCAGTTGATCGTGTGCACTATTACGCGAGCGTCTGCACCCTCGAACGACTTGATCGTCCGGTCGATTTTGTCCCGCCCCTCTCTGATCGCGGCTGCCTGTTTCCGATCCAGCTTTCGTCCCCTCACCAGATTGGCGATGAGCTGGCGATCCTCCCTCAGCCAGATCACATGCAATGGGCCCGATTGGGGCGCATTGCCTACATCTTTCGGCGGTGTCGGCAAGAACCGGCCTGGTAGGACGTCGGTGCCTCGATGGGCCCAGACGTAGCGAGGCCAAGGCTTGTGCAGGTGCTCTCCGTGGAGTTGTGATCGGTAGGCGTCTAGTTCTTCGCTGGTGGGGAGGCTGTTGTTGGGCCTATACCCTTGCGCAATTTTCCGAGTAGTGAAGAATCCGTAACCCAACATTCTCGCGAGGAGTGCACCGACATCTGCCGGCCAAGGACCGTCGGTCAACGAGACGATGGCGACAGCCGGGACATCTTTGTGCTGCCACTGACGATCCGGGCTACGCTCGGCGATCGTGTGCCTGACGGAGTATCGCAACCTGTCGGGTTCAGCGTCCCCTGAAGCCTCCGCGTCTGCCTTACTCATCCATTGAGTGGGGGCGCGAGGCGCGTAGACCGCCCCGTACCTGTTCAGCACGTGATGCAGTTCGTTCTCCAGGTCGTTACGTTCGTCCCGCAGTGAGACATCAGAGTCGTTCCCTTGCTTGTACACCCGCCGAAAGTCCAGGATGTCCGCTACGTGAAACCGAAGATCGCCGGGTCCTTCAATAGCTGGTTGAACTGCGACCGCCCAATTCTGCGTCGCGGTGGTGGCTGCGATGATCGCGCCGGTTGCCTCGGTGGTGTCGGAATGACGCACCGACATCTCGAGATCTCGGAGTTCACTGCGCAGTTCGAAAACCCTTCTGTGCAGCCATACTTCGTGCGCAAGCGCCTCTTGCACGTCTGGGACTGCATCGAGCATCCTGGCGAAGAACAGCTCGTCTACCTCTCCGTCGTGAGCGGCAGATGACGTCCACTCGAGGCTGAGGCGAGGCAGTTCTGCCAATTTCGGCCTTCCGTGGCCGCGCCTCCAGTCCGCGATCCGTTTGGGTGTCACTTCTTCGTCGTTGAACATTTCGGCAAGTGCGACCGGAGTCAGATGCGCCAGGTCTTCCTTGACGAACTCCACGAATCGAAGCCACGCGGGATCTGCTGTGTTCACCATGTGGCAAGTGTGCCATTTATGGAGCAACCAGAGTGCTTGAACGGCGCAGGTTCGCCCATTAGCCTCTGTTTGTGCAGGTTGCCGCGCCGGGCGCCTGCCCGACCGAGAGGAACGACATGTCCAGGTCAACTTCCATCCGCACTGCAACGGTTGCCGCTGCTCTCGCAGCGTTCACCGCTTTTGGTGGTTTCGTCGTCGTCCCTGTCGTCCACGCGACCCCCGTCGTCGCACCGCAGCAAGGCCCAGCGGGGGCAGTTGTGAAGTACCTCCAGAAGGTCAACTGGCAGAAGGAGTTCAAGGACGCAACAAAGGGGGTCGTCGTTCAAGTCGTCCTCGACAAAGTAATCGAGATCCTGGTCCCGAAAGGCGGAAGTAACTCTATTCCCGTGGTGCAGGCGAGCAGCATCAACAGCCCCGAAACGCTGATCAATCGGAGCTCGAATCCAGCAGGTGTCTCACCACGAGTGAGCTACGTGAAATCGAACGACGCGCGAGGACTCTTCTACAGCACCCTCAAGAGCGGTGGTATTCGGAAGAGTGAAAACAGCTACAAAGTCGGGGTCCAGACCGTGAAATTCAGCCCTGGGACGTCATCGACACCGCCTTCCATCACCATCTCGAACTCAGCGGTCACGAACAAGATCGTGGTGTTGGCAAACTAAGAGTTCCGAGAAGTCCATCGCCGATCGGAGTGATGGGACATCGACGAGAGCGGGTCACACCTTTCGGTGCGGCCCGCTCTCCGTCATCTATGACTACATCTCGACTTCCGTTCCACGATCTCTCTCCGGGACCATGACCGGCTCACCGCTGAATCACACCGGAGTTTCCGGGGACTTCATCGACTTCGTCAACCGATCAAGAGCAAGTACGGCGTCGAGCCGATGTGCAGGGTGCTCACCGAGCACGGCTGCTCAATTGCGCCGTCCACCTACTACGAAGCCCGCAACCGTCCTGCGTCTCGGCGGTCTCTGCGCGACGAAAGGCTTAAAGTCGAGGTCAGCCGGGTGCACACCGAAAATTATTCGGTCTACGGCGCCCGCAAGGTGTGGCTTCAGCTGAGGCGAGAGGGTATCGAGGTAGCGCGCGGTGCACGGTCGAACGGTTGATGGGTGTCCTCGGGCTCGAAGGTGCCCGTCGAGGCAAGGCCAAGCGCACCACCATCGCCGATCCACAAGGGCATCGCGCAGACGATCTGGTGCAACGGAAGTTCAACCCGATCGCGCCAAACATGTTGTGGGTAGCCGACTTTACATACGTTTCGACATGGTCGGGCTGGGTCTACGTCGCGTTCGTCATCGACGCGTATTCTCGCCGAATCGAGGCGTTCTACTACGGTGAACACAGAGCTACGCGAATCGCGGAGTTCTCAAATCAGTAAGTCTCCGGACTCGCCGGTGTGATTCAGAGTCTGGATTTCAGGCAAGAGTGGTCGTGTTGTCAGTCCGCTGGCCACTGGATAACCCGTATTCGATGTCTGGTCCCGCCCACTGAATGATTTGTCCTGCTTGGTCGATGGTCAAAACGCACACCCAAGCCCTCAGAAACGATCTGAGCCCATTCGGGTCCAGAGTGTGCGGGCTCAATGGTCCAGCAGGTCGAGATACTCGGTGAGCTGTCCGATCGGGGCGACAACCTCGCCTCGCAGCATCCACGTTGCCTCACCGTCGACTATTCCGGGATCCAGATGACCGCCGCTTGGCAGAGTCGGCCATTGCAGCCATTCATTGAAGTCCTGGAAGTTGTGCGCGATCTCGATGGTTGCGGCCAAAGCATCGAGGCCGCTGGAGATCCCGAACCCGCTACCGTCCTGATTGTTCACTCCCAAACTGAGAACGAGCCCAGGAACCGGGAACACGTCTCGTCGAATGTCGACGCGCCACACCCCCGGATCGAACTCCCGCATTCCATCGAAACGAAGGGTGTCGCGCGAGATCCGGGCGATCACGGTCAGGAGTATCTCTTGGAGTTCCGGTGACGGCTCGAATGTGAATCTGACATCCCACCTGGCACCGAAGTCGGAACCGGACACATACATTCTCCGAATGCTATTCGACAGCCGTTGCTATTTCGCCTGTGAGTGACAATATTCCCCGCGTCCAAAGCAACCGTCATCTGTTCGAAAAAACAGATCCTTTCGGTTTGACCGTCGAACGGGGCGATCGGGCTTGCCGATCTTGCAGGAGTGATCGTGATGGAAGAATGAGGGGATGCGCCCGAACAGGTACCTCGACGATTATCTGCATGGGCTGGAGTTCCTGGGTGGGGTGTACCCCGATGATGCGAGAGCGATCGCCGAGCACGGCATCGTGGCCGCGCTCGATGATGATGATGCGTTCGTGTTCTTGCTTCGCTTGGTCGGTCCAGGCGCCCCGGCGTTCGCGGATGAACTGTGGCAGTTGATCAGTGGTTTTCTGAGCAGTCGCCGCGTCGAGGAGTTGTTCGGAGGCTCTGAGGATGCCGGGTTGGCGGATCTCAACACAGTGAGAAAACCGAGATACCTCCCGCCTCCTGCTCGACCGAGGATCCCAAGGTGAGAGTGTCTGACGGCTATCGCCGTGCCAAAAGATTCAGGGAAGAACGTGCCAAATAATTCCGAAAGTCACAGTCGCGGCCTGAGTTTTCGGTTCCGGAGAAGCCTGGACCCGGGCCATGCCGGTCGCCGTGCAGTGCACTTCACATAGACTTCCGAACACGTTCCGAATATTGTGGGGGCATGGCCCCGACCGCGACCCGCACCACACGCCGCTCCTCCGACCTGAGCAAACACTCGGCCGAGGTGTTCGCCGAGGCCGAGGACCACCCCGTCACCGTCACCCGCCGCGACGGCGAAGATCTCGTGCTCATGACACAACGCGAAGCAGACAGCCGCGCCCGACTCCTCGAGTTCGCGGCACAGCTGATCGGAGTGGCCGTCGACGACGACGGACCCCTCGACGGACGGATGTCGCGCGCATTCCCCTGGATGCTGGCACTTTCCCCGAAGGATCGTGCCGTCTGCGCTCGAGACCTGGTCGACGCCGCACGCGCGTCGTTCGCGACCGACCAACCGCACCTGGTACTTGCGGAACTGACCTCGTGGCGAGAAACGGCGACCGCGATCGCTGCCGGCCTCGGTCAGGCCGACCTCGAATGGCTGGACACTCCAGAAGACGACACGATGGTGGAGCGTCCGTAGCGGTGGCAGGAAAACGCGGCGAGCTCGTACCTCGACCGACGAAGAAGACCGAGTACGAGATCCGCTTCGCGACCAACAATGCACGCAAAGGTTGGCGGGACCTCACTGCGGTGATCCGCAACCCGTTGGCGGAGGCCTGGGATTTCCTGACGCGAACCCCGCTGGTGGTGGATCCGAAGAACTACCCGCTACGCGGCGACCTCGGCGTCGTCACTCGCGACGGCGTGAGCCATCAGCGGTGGCAGCACAAACCCACTCAGCAGGGTGATGCCCGCATTTGGTTCTATGTCGAGGGGCGCACGGTGCACGTGGAGCAGGTGCACACCAACCATCCGAACGAGACGAAATAGGGATCCGTGTACGGAAAGGCCCCCGGACGCATGCTTGGGTTGTAAGGATCATCGCCACCGCTGCCTGCACCGCACCGCCGGACCGAGACCGCTTGGGTAGTTGACTACAGCCCACCCTGATTGATTTATGTCCCGAGTGGCCCCATTGGTTGGTGATCTTGTTGGCCATGTTGAGCGGTTAATCGAAGCGGAAGCCGAAGAGTCCGCCGGCGTCTGTTTCGTCGGTTAGACGTGTGTCGAGGATGTAGGGGTCTGCGTCGAAGGCGCCGTCGCTTTGAAGTTCCACGGTGGCGAGGAAGTCCGAGTTGAGGGTCACGATGTACTGGAAGTTGTGTTGTTCGGCGAGTCGGGCTCCGATGTTGAGGCACGATGCGACTTGGCGGCCGTCGATTGCGTCGAAGAGGTGGCTGTCGTGTACGAGTATCCGAGGTGCACGGCCTGCTTTGATTGCGGCGATTGCGCACACGATGTCGAGTATGAAGGTCTCTACGCTGCGGACGCCTACGCTCGCGTCGCCTGATATGCGGGGCTCGACGCCTAAGAGTCCTTTGGGTGTCGGCGAAATCAGAAGTGATGCCTCACGGTCGGTGTAGATCTCTGCGCCGAGTTCGCCGAATAGGGAGATCGATTCAACGAGGCTGTCATTTCGCTCGTTCAGTTCGGTTCGGACCGAGGCGACGAGTTCTGCGGTTCGCAGTTTGATCGTGTCGCTGATGGTGCTGATTGAGTTCGCGGCTTCCAGTCGTCGTTCCAGGTCTGCGACGTCGGATTCCTTCTTCGCAAGATCACGCTGGAGGCTCAGAAAGGTGTCGAGTGCGACGGTTTCGTTGAGGAGAAGCATGATCTGGGATCGCTGGTTGTCGAGGCTGCTGCGTTCGGAGTGGATGGCTTCGAGGCGGGTGCGGATGCTGTTGAGTTCTTGTTCCAGGAATGATCGGCGGTTGCGGACCACGGATTCGTGGAATGCTCTGACCTCGTCGTAGCGCCGGCTGACGGTGTTCGGGAGGACGAGTCCGATCTCGGCGTAGACACGAGAGAGTTTCGCCGTCAGTTCGTCCTGCTCGGACGTCTCGACTTCGTCGGCTATTGCTTCGTCGATCTCCCGTGACCTTCGTAGTAGAGCGAGGGCTTCGTCGTTGAGTTTCTGGATCGAGGCGCTGAGCTTGTCCGCTTCTTGTTGGTGATCGGCGTATTGTTCATCGACTTTGAACCCGCGTAGATCCCCCTGTGCGCGGTCGCGGTGGCGGCGGGCTGTCGCGAGTTGTGCGCGGATCGCGGATTCGTCGAGTGAGAGGTGGGTGATTGCGCCTTCACGGACTGCTGCGCGGATGGCTTTGCCTTGTTTGGTGAGGCGATCGACATCGCCTGCCTTGCCCAAGATTTCTGGTGAGAGTCCCAGCATGAAGCCGATCTTCACGCCTGATTCCCAGTCGGCCTCGGACTGGTGGCCCTTGATGGGGTTGTTGAAGAATGTTCGGATCAGTTGACTCCAGAGCTGACCGGCTGTCGGGCGGGTTGCGTCGGATGGTATCCGAAAGATGTTGTGGGAGAGTAATTCGCGCCATTCATCGACGTGGATGTCCGTCGAGTTTCCGGTTATCGACCAACCGGAGACTTGAACGCGGGTCGTCGGTGAGACGGCGCGTGTGACAGTAACTTCGTCGTCCCGGTCGCCATCTTTCGCGGGAAGCGCGAGGGTGGCGGTGAATGTGTGGTCGGTGAGTTCGGATGCTTTGAATTCTGGCGGTAGGTCGCCGCCGAGGAGGTACCTCAGGATCTTGATGACGCTGGTTTTGCCGATGCTGTTTCGACTGTCGCCTTGCTGGGATGTGTCGGTGCGTTCGGCGACGAGGATGTTCAGGCCCTCGCGAAACCGCAGAGTCTTGAATCTTGGGTCGGAGGAGGTGAGGCGGCTAAGAAACATGTGTGCGCCTGAGGAAGCCTTCATCGGATGTGTCCACGAGTCTCATTGTGTAGAGGGCGGCCAGTGCGAGTGTGAACCAATCGAATGTGATGCGTTGGGCTCGATGTGACGAATGTTCGTGAATGCTGAACCGTTCCCAGAGGGCCGAGACCGACATCGGATCGCGGAGTTCTTCGAGGATCTTGGAACCGACTGTCATGAGGGCGCGGTCCGATGACACCCCTTTAGTGGGTAAAAGCATTGGGTGTCTCCACTTCTGGGCCGTCTTCGTTGGTGGGTGGCATCTCGAATATGTGGCAGGAATCGAAGAAGTACGAGACGACTGCGAACGCCGCGTTGGCGCGCTTTCCATCCATCCTGAAGTTAGTTCCGGCTACCGACACATACAGTCGTTCAAGAACTTCGGCTGGTACTGCCGTCACCGCATGGGCGTCCTGGTACATCGACCGAAATTTCTCGCCATGAACGTCACACAGACCTGGGTCGGACAACTCTTCATACCAACGGTCAATACGAGGAGCCAGTAACCGGCCTGCGTTGAACTCGAGACGGCTCGCGTCGGGGAGCTCGTTGAAGTCCATCTTGCCTGCGGGGACGGCCAGTACACGTGCGCCGGTTTCCACAATCACGGTGTTGGAGTCGAGCGCGTCAAGTAGGGGCAACAAGTCAGAAAGTTCCACGTTCTCTGCCCCGGGCGCCCCAGGGAACAGCGCGTTGAGGACAGCGACATCGAGGGTTCCGACCACTTCCACCCAGAGTTTCTCGGTGTTAACGAGCCGGATGGTCAGTGGGCGCTCAGCGGACGGACCGTGACTTTGTTGGAGACCGGTGAGGGCTTTCAAGGACTCTGGACCTGCTGGTGCGTTCGTGACGAATTTCCATGTGTGGAAGCTGTCCCACTGAGAGAGCCCCCGTGCGAAGTCTGAATTGATCTTGGCAGCGAGTTCGCGCTCTGCGCTGCGGGCCGGTCGTTGGCCGTAGCAGGCGTAGAAGATGGTGCCTGAGTCCGCCAGCCCGTCGCACCCGCCATCGCCGAGTGTTCCTGACGGAGCGGGGTTCACGTAGTCGTCGTGGAATCGATCCAGCACCTTCGAGGCATAGTCCTCGAATGCTGTGCCCGACTTGAAACACTCCTGTTGATGGCGGAAGTGGTACCAGTCTCGCCAGTTCGCCGTCAGCAGCATCTGTTAGCCCGTCGTGGTCTTGCGTCGACCACGGTCGTGGTCTCTCGCAGAAAAGACTATCGTTCATCAACTCGGCGATTGTCTGTCCCGTTAACAGGCGTGGCGTCAGCATGAGTGGCAATGGGAAGAGGCGTAGGGGTTTTGGGTGGGTGCTGGGCCGCAGAATGTGGGTGTGACGCAATTCGATGCGACTTGGCATCGCTTGTTGGTGTGGACGGCTTGGCAGACTCTGTCGTGTGGTTCGGGAGGTTTGGCGCGAGATGGGGGAGAACATTGGTGGATGACTGGAGTCCGGTCTTTCGGGCGCGAGATGGGGGAGAACATTGGTGGATGACTGGAGTCCGGTTTTTCGGGCGCGGAGGTGGGAGCAGGACGGGGCTGAGTTCGCGGAGTGGATGGATGGTGCTGCGGTCCGGTCGCCGTGGAAGCGTCGCAGGTTCGGGATCTGGCGTGAGGAGCAGTTTTCGGACAGGATGCGCGTTGCCCGGGAGGCCAAGCGGCAGCGGCGGGCGGAGCTGGCGGCGAATCCGAGTCCTGAGCTTGTTGCGGCGTACGAGGAGTTGCGGGCTGCGGAGGCGGCGTCCGGTGCCCGACTCGGTTGCGCGCGGGGTGGTGATATGACTGACCCTGAGACGGTTCGGTTTCTTGCTCGGTTGTTGAGCGATCACGCCGAAAAATTTCAGTAAGAGCAGTGTGCGCGGCCATATTTGTGGTCCGCTCGTTTCTCTGTCGGGAAGTGCGACGGTGAGTTGGTCGAGGTTGCCTTCGATCTCGACGCTGACGACGTAGTTGCAAGGCGGTGTGTGCGGCCTTCGACGTGTTGGGCGCCGATGCGTCCGCCGGGTTTGCGTTGAGGCCGGGGACTCACCGCCAAAGCGGGACTGTGAGCGCACTGGCGGTGAGCCGTGCGCACCGAACCGTTGCTATCTGACAGTGCGCAGTTCAGGCGACCCATCCCCCGAGGGAAAGACACCCGGGGGCCGGCCGGCGCGGCAGACTGTGTGCCCGACATCAAACCGCCGCGACGTCCATTTTAGAACCGCGCACCGACTGCGTACAGGGGGTCGAAGGGTGCTCGTCTCGGTAAGCCGGTCAGATCATGATCTGCATACTTCGATCTCCTCGTGCCGAAATCCGTCGTTTCAGTTTCACACTGGCCCGTGGTTTGGTCGGGTGTGTTCGATCTCTGGTGCGACATTTCATCGTGGCGCTCTGGCGATTGTCGGGACGCTGTTGAACGGTCATGGTTTGATCGGGCGGCCGGGTCCGCTGCGTACGCCGAATCCGTTGGCTCACGGTGTTTTCGATCGAGGGGAAGGTGTCGAGATGAGCAGCGACGCGTCGGGTGACTTGATTGCCGGTGGGATGGTGCCGTGATTTCGGATGTGCGTATGACGAGTGATGTGGGTTCGTTGTTGCAGTTTCTGCTGGGGACCGAACCTGTCGGTGGGGTGGAGGTCGTTGGCGGTTGTCGAGAGATGAGTCGGCATGTTCGATCGCATCCGTTGCCGGCGAGCCGTGTCGATGATGCGGGGTGGGTGCGGTCGGTGGCAGCGGTGATGGAGGGGCCGCAGCGGGTGAGATCAGGTTTGAGGTCGTCACCGCGGGGGCCGAAGTCGCCGGTGCAGTCGTGGGTGGCTGTTCTTCATGTCTCGGCGGATGCTCTTGCGGGAGTGAACGGTGACGTGTCGGTGATCGCGACTGGCTTGATGAGCCGACTCGGTATCAGCTCGGATGATGGTTCGTGGCGGTGGATCGCGTTGTCTGTTCCTGCTGTCGGCCGGTTTGTGCGGCGTGTGCAGCTGGCTGCGACACCATTGGACGACCGTGACCCGGTGTGGAGTTTGCTCGGTCACGAGGGATGGGCGGCGCGTATTGCCGCGACGGTGGTTGGGGATGCCGAAGGTGGGTTTCTGTGCTGACAGACGAAGCGTTCCGGCAGCGGTGCCGGGAGGGTGGGTTGCTGGGCCACTGACATTTCTCAGGAGTAGGTCGTGGATGGTTTCGGTGAGCCGTCATCGGGGAGCCGTCGCATCTCGGGATGTCGGCTCAAGGAGATCCAGTTCTAGTCCCGTGGCGGCAGGATTCGTTCGCTGAGCGGGTTGTAGCAGACGAGTCCGAGGTTTTGCGCGGTGCGTACGAAGGCGTTGGCGGCCGTGATTTGTGCTCGTGAGGTTCCGCTGACATGGATCGCGGCGAAGCTTCCCACGGTGCGTACCGTCCAGGTCGCGCTGCTGTCGGTTTTCGTGTCCTCACTGTTGCTGGTCATGTGGGCCCGTTTCTCTGTCGGGGATTGTCAGTCGCGGCACTGTGAACGACGGGGAACAGCGATGAGTGAGATGCCTCCGATGAGGCTGGTCGGCGACGGCTCTGGACCAGAGCGCGGCAAGATTGTCGATGCCGTTCTTCTTGGGCGGTAGCGGGCACAAGACATCGACGTCGCCCTCGGCCTCGCCCGATACGGGAAACGAGCAGACCACATACCTCTACGCGTGAAAGCCTGTGCTGTGCGCGTCGAAGGCATCATGGCTGCGACGCAGTCGGCATGGTTCCACACCAGCTCCGGGAGAGGGTGGCCGTCGTGCCCGTGAATGCGAGCAGCGGAAACGGTCAGAATTCCGTCACACTCGATCTCTGTGTCGGTGAAGACGCGATCAGTATCCCGTGACTCCGTATCGGGCGATCGACACAGCGTTGAGACGGCGTAACTCAGCCCATGCTCGTCAGAAGGACCTCTTTGTCGGCCGGGGGCATCACACACGCAGTTCCGTCCGACGCCACGACCATTCGATAGTGCCGGACACCTGCGGAGAATTTCGCGATCGTGCCCAGCCGCAAGGCATATTCCTCGAAGCCAGGAGGAACGAGCGCCAGCCCCCACGCATCCGCCTCGATGGGATCGAGCGCCACGGGTTCGCCGGTGCGGACGTGCCGGCCGCCGACGAACGTCATCATCAGCACCGACCCGGCCGGATAGGGACCGGTCATCGTTGTGCTCGTATCCAATGCCAGATGGGAAGCGAACACCCGAACCTCCACGGTTCGGTCGAGTATCGATCGTCCGATCAGCTTCGGCGGGGGTTTCTTGCGGGCGATCGTGCGAGATGTCCCTGGCACCAGAGCTTTTCGCAGTAGTCGGTGTAGTTCCCGTTCGTGTCGGCTGCGAACCTTGTCGATCAGTTCCGCGAATTCGTGCACTAAATACTCCCTCACCGTGAGTGCCCTTCGGTATTCACGATACTGACATGACCGCAGGCAGCAGGCTGTCATCCGCCTGCTCGGCGACCCGGTGACCTGCGGTGTCCCCGGCTTTCGATCGTATGAGCCACTTGACGGGGAATTCGCTCCCGACGAGGAGGGGTGGTTCCATACCGCCGGCAGGACGAGCGCGTCGGGTGGTTGTGGTTGGCGGGCTTATGTATTCGGGGCGGAGCGGCGGGGGCCGTGCTCCGGCTGACCCGGTCGACGGGGAAGCCGATCGCTGGCGCAGATGATCTTTCGGTATGGGTGTCTGATTTTTCACGCTACCGCTGTTACCGGGCAGTAATATATGGTGATCGTCATAACGCAGTCCGGCGGTGGTGTCAGTCACATAGATGTGGAGTCGAAATATGCCCTCACGAACACTCGCCCGAATGGTGGTGACAGTGGTTGCTGCTGCCGCATTCGTGGGTGTGACCGCTCCGGTCACGGTTTCGGTTGCAGCGGCGCAGCCGCGGGTGTTCGACACGTTCTACGACTACGACGGTTCGGCACCGCTGTCCTCGTATGCCCCCGGTGATGTCCTCAAAACGCGGACCGTGCCTTATCACGTGGTGAACGTTCCGACCCCGTTGCAGGCGGTGCAGGTGCTCTACCGTTCCACCGACGCCCTCGGCCGGCCCGTCGCCAACGTGACCTCGATTCTGCGACCGCCGAACGCGCAACCCGGAAAAGTTCTCTCCTACCAGTCCGTCTACGACTCACTCAACCCCGACGACAGCCCCTCACGTGCCATCGCCGGTAACACCCCGATCGGACAGTGGACCCCGAGCGGACGCAACTTCAACCTCGGCGGCACCATGGTGTCCGGCGAGATTGCGATGTTCGGACCGATGCTCGCCGCCGGGTACACCGTCGTCATTCCCGACACCGAGGGCCCGGAGGCGGACTTCGCTGCCGGGCCGGAGTACGGGATGCTGACTCTCGATTCGTTGCGCGCCGCCCGAGAGGTCGCGGAGACCGGCATCACCGACGATGCGGAGATCGCATTGATGGGGTACTCCGGAGGGGCGATCGCCACCAACTGGGCAGCGATCCTCGCCCCGGACTACGCCCCCGATGTCGACGACGACCTGATCGGTGCCGCCGAAGCCGGCGTCATGGTCAATCCCGCCACCAATTTGCGGTACGCAAACGGAAGTCTGGGGTGGGGCGGGGTTGTCGGAATGGCGATCGTGGGAATCGGTCGCGCGTACGATATCGACTTCGATCCGTATCTCAACGACTACGGCCGCGAGATCATGGCGCGAATGCAGGACGCGTCGATCGTGAACGCCGGCGCCCAGTACCCCGGCCTGACCTGGCAGCAGATGGTCAAACCCGAGTACGCGGACCCCAATTCGGTTCCCGAGTTCGTCGACGTCGTCAACACGATTAACATGGGCATCGCCCCGATCCCGACCATCCCGATGTTCATCGCCCAAGCCGCCAACGGCATCTTCAACGGAACCCTGCCCGGCGGTCCCGGCACCGGCCCCGGTGACGGCGTCATGGTCGCCGATGACGTCGCAGCCCTCGCCACCCGCTACTGCAATGCCGGCCTCGCCATCCAGTACGACCAGTACGACACCATCGAGCACTTGATCGGTGGCGCGCTCTGGTTGCCCGGCGCTCTGCAGTGGCTCGTCGACCGGTTCAACGGCGCACCCGCCCCGAGTAACTGCGGAAAATTCGCCCCCGGAAATTCCCTCGCCCCGCAAACACTCGTCGCCCCCGGCCATCCCGCATCTGTCTCCCCGACAGGATCGGGGAGTGTTTCTTAAACGGTGTTTCGGCCCGACACGCTGGGTGAATGCCCGGCGAGAAGGGTGCCGTGATGACGACACTGGATGATGTGACGAAG
>NZ_JBEORR010000060.1:0-18085 GCF_040302345.1 Streptomyces sp. NPDC126510
ACCCGCTACGACAAACGCGCCCGCCACTACGAAGCCCTGGTCACCATCGCCTGCCTACGACTCTGGCTCTCCTGACTTTGCGGACACGACCTAGGTCTCCGGCCCCGTTTTCCTCGTTCCCTGGTCGGGAAGGCGGCGTCGCGGGATGAAATCGGGTGCCTCGCGCGTTGGTGCCTTCCGGCAGAGCAGGACGACTGGAAGGTACCGGCGTGACACCGAAACGGGGATGGGCACGACGACTGTGGGCCTACGCGTGGCGCCACCCGAAGGACGTCGTACTCGCCCTCGGCTCATCACTGGCCGGTATGGCCGTCATGGCGCTCGTCCCCCTGATCACCAAGGTGATCATCGACGACGTCATCAGCGAGCACGCCAGGGACATGACCACCTGGGCCGGCCTCCTGGTCGCCGCCGCCCTGGTCGTCTACGTCCTCACCTACATCCGCCGCTACTACGGCGGCCGCCTCGCCCTCGACGTCCAGCACGACCTGCGGACGGAGATGTACGGCACGATCACCCGGCTGGACGGCCGCCGCCAGGACGAGCTGTCCACCGGCCAGGTCGTGGGCCGCGCCACCAGCGACCTCCAGCTGATCCAGGGCCTGCTCTTCATGCTCCCGATGACCATCGGGAACTTCATGCTCTTCCTGCTCTCCCTGGCGATCATGGCGTGGCTGTCCGTGCCGCTCACCCTGGTCGCGCTGGCCGTCGCGCCCGCCCTCTGGTGGATCGCCAAGCGCAGCCGCACCAGGCTGCACCCCTCCACCTGGTACGCCCAGGCCCAGGCCGCCGCCGTCGCGGGCGTCGTCGACGGCGCCGTCAGCGGCGTACGCGTGGTGAAGGGCTTTGGGCAGGAGGAGCAGGAGACCGGCAAACTCCGGGAGGTCGGCCGACGGCTGTTCGCGGGACGGCTGCGCACCATCCGCCTGAACTCGGTCTACACCCCGGCCCTGCAGGCCGTCCCCGCGCTCGGCCAGGTCGCGATGCTGGCCCTCGGCGGCTGGCTCGCTGTACGCGGGCACATCACGCTCGGCACGTTCGTCGCCTTCTCCACCTACCTCGCGCAGCTGGTCGGCCCGGTCCGCATGCTCGCGGTGGTGCTCACCGTCGGCCAGCAGGCCCGGGCCGGCACCGAGCGGGTCCTGGAGCTGATCGACACCGAGCCGTCGATCGAGGACGGCCACAAGGACCTGCCCTCCGACGCCCCCGCGACGGTCGAGTTCGACGACGTCTCCTTCGGCTACGACGACGGCCACCCGGTCCTCGACGGGCTGAGCTTCGAGATCCGCCCGGGCGAGACCCTCGCCGTGGTCGGCTCCTCCGGCTCCGGCAAGTCCACGGTCTCCCTGCTGCTGCCGCGCTTCTACGACGCCTCCCGCGGGGCCGTCCTGGTCGGCGGCCACGACGTGCGCGAGCTGTCCCTGGAGTCCCTGCGGGCGGCGATCGGACTGGTCCCGGAGGACTCGTTCCTCTTCTCCGACACGGTCCGCGCCAACATCGCCTACGGCCGCCCGGACGCCACCTTCGAGGAGATCGAGAAGGCCGCCCGCGCCGCCCAGGCGGACCGTTTCATCACCGAGCTGCCCGAGGGCTACGACACCACCGTCGGCGAGCACGGGCTCACCCTCTCCGGCGGCCAGCGCCAGCGCGTCGCCCTCGCCCGCGCCATCCTCAGCGACCCGCGCCTGCTGGTCCTGGACGACGCCACCTCCGCCGTCGACGCGCGGGTCGAGCACGAGATCCACGAGGCCCTGAAGGGCGTCATGCGGGGCCGCACCACCCTGCTCATCGCCCACCGCCGCTCCACCCTGAACCTCGCCGACCGCATCGCCGTCCTGGACGGCGGCCGCCTCGCCGACATCGGCACCCACGAGGAACTCCAGGAGCGCTCCGCCCTCTACCGGCGCCTGCTCACCGACCCCGACGAACTGGGCGCGGTCTCCCCGGGCCACACCCCGCCGGCCTGCCCGCAGGAGGACACCTCCGTCCGGGACGAACTGGACGCCGAGTTCGACGCCGAGCGCGGGGTCACCCCGAGGCTGTGGACCGGTGACCGCGAACGCAAGGACACCGCCCTCGCGGAGAGCCCCGCCACCCCCGAACTGCTCGCCCAGGTCGAGGCGCTGCCCCCGGCCACCGACGTCCCGGACGTCGACGAGGCGAAGGCCGTCCAGCCGGAGGACTCCTACGGCCTGCGCAGGCTGCTGCGCGGCTTCGGTCTGCCGCTGCTGATCAGCCTCGCCCTGGTCGCCACCGACGCCGGCATGGGCCTGCTGCTGCCGGTGCTGATCCGGCACGGCATCGACTCGGGCGTCACCGAGGCCGCGCTCGGCGCCGTGTGGGCGGCGGCCCTGCTGGGGCTGTTGACGGTCGCCGTGCAATGGGGGGCCCAGATCGGCGAGACCCGGATGACCGGGCGCACCGGCGAGCGGGTCCTGTACTCGCTCCGGCTGAAGATCTTCTCCCAGCTCCAGCGTCTCGGGCTCGACTACTACGAGCGCGAGCTGACCGGGCGGATCATGACCCGGATGACGACCGACGTCGACGCGTTGTCGACGTTCCTCCAGACGGGCCTGGTCACGGCCTTCGTCTCGGTCGTCACCTTCTTCGGGATCATGGGCGCGCTGCTGGTGATCGACGTGCAGCTCGCGCTGGTCGTCTTCGCGACGCTGCCGCCGCTGATCATCGCCACGTTCTTCTTCCGCCGGGCGAGCGTGAAGGCGTACGAGCTGGCCCGCGAACGCGTGTCGGTCGTCAACGCCGACCTCCAGGAGTCGGTCTCCGGGCTGCGGATCGTGCAGGCCTTCCGGCGCGAGCGGGACGGCGGGCGGCGGTTCGCCGAGCGCAGCGCCGACTACCGGCAGGCCCGCATCCGGGGCCAGTGGCTGATCTCGGTGTACTTCCCGTTCGTGCAGTTCCTGTCGTCGGTGGCGGCCGCGGCCGTGCTGGTCGTGGGCGGTGCCCGGGTCGACGACGGGACCCTCGCCATCGGCTCGCTGGTGGCGTACCTGCTCTACATCGATCTGTTCTTCGCGCCCGTGCAGCAGCTGTCCCAGGTCTTCGACGGCTACCAGCAGGCGACCGTCTCGCTGGGCCGCATCCAGGAGCTGCTCCGGGAGCCGACGTCGACGAAGTCCGCCGACGAACCCCTGGAGGTCCTGTCGCTGCGCGGCGACATCGCCTTCGAGGACGTGCACTTCGCCTACGGCACCGACGAAGAGGCCCTCGGCGGGGTCGACCTGCGCATCCCGGCCGGGCAGACCGTCGCCTTCGTCGGCGAGACCGGCGCGGGCAAGTCGACCCTCGTCAAGCTCGTGGCCCGCTTCTACGACCCCACCGGCGGCCGGGTCACCGTCGACGGCACCGACCTGCGGGCCCTCGACCTCACCTCGTACCGGCACCGTCTGGGGGTCGTCCCGCAGGAGGCGTACCTCTTCCAGGGCACCGTCCGCGACGCCATCGCCTACGGCCGCCCCGACGCCACCGACGCCCAGGTCGAGGCGGCGGCCCGCGCGGTCGGCGCGCACGACATGATCGCCACCCTGGAGGGCGGCTACCTCTACGAGGTCGCCGAGCGCGGCCGCAACCTGTCCGCCGGGCAGCGCCAGCTGATCGCCCTGGCCCGCGCCGAGCTGGTCGACCCGGACGTGCTGCTGCTCGACGAGGCCACGGCCGCCCTCGACCTGGCCACGGAGGCCCAGGTCAACCAGGCCACCGACCGGCTCGCCGGCCGCCGCACCACCCTCGTCGTCGCCCACCGCCTCACCACCGCCGCCCGAGCCGACCGGGTCGTCGTCATGGACCACGGCCGGGTCGCCGAGGACGGCACGCACGACGAGCTGCTCGCGGGCGGC
Organism: Streptomyces sp. NPDC126510; assembly: GCF_040302345.1. Classification (NCBI taxonomy): domain Bacteria; kingdom Bacillati; phylum Actinomycetota; class Actinomycetes; order Kitasatosporales; family Streptomycetaceae; genus Streptomyces; species Streptomyces sp. NPDC126510. The sequence goes on from NZ_JBEORR010000060.1 coordinate 3,855, forward strand.
GGGCGGTACGCGGAGCTGTGGCGGACGTTCATCGGCGCCGCGGAGCCGGAGGAGCCGGTCGGCGTGTCCCGCTAGCACCCCTGACCGCGTTTCCGTAACGCTCGTGCAACCATCCGACATACGTCATGCGTCCGTACAGGCGTACGCCGATGGTCGCGGAGGACGCGGTACGGGAGGACGACAGTGCACAGTGCAGCGATACGCCGGCGGCTCGCGTTCGGGCTGGCCGTGCTGACCGCCTCCGGGCTGCTCGCCGTCGCGGCCCCGGGCGAGGCGCAGGCCGCGACATCCGCGCTCTGCCCCGGGCGCAAGGTCCGCGCGCTGCCGTTCTCCACCGGGACCGTGCTCGTCTACAAGCGCGGCGGCTACGTCTGCGCCGTCACCCTCACCAAGAAGCCCGGCGCCCGGCGCACGATGTCGGTGAGCGTGCAGGCGCGCGGCAACCGGCCGGTCGTCGACGCGGGCACGTACGCCCACCACGCGGGCCCGGTGACGGTGCACGCCGGACGCCGCTGCGTCTGGCTCAAGGGCCGGGTCGGCCCGGGGAAGTTCAGCTCCGGCTGGATCCTGTGCTGACGGATGAAGGCATTCGGTTTCGGTATGCCGTGGGAGTCGTTGTACGGCTACAGCCAGGCCACCCAGGTCGGTGACACGGTCTACGTGTCAGGACAGCTGTCCCATGACCGTGACGGCGACTTCGTGGGCGCAGGCGACTTCGAACTGCAGGTCCGCACCACGCTGGAGAATCTCGACCTGGTGCTGAGGCACTTCGGGGCCGAGCGCAGCCAGACAGTGGAGACCACGGTGCTGGTGAGGAACCTGCGGGAGAACTTCGACACGACAGCGCGCCTCCACGCCGAGTACTTCGGGGAGCACCGGCCCGCCAGCACGGTCATGGGAGTGTCCGACCTGGCGCTGCCGGACCAACTCGTGGAGATCGGCGCGCTCGTGCGTCTCGACGCACACCCATAGGCAGGCGCACACAGGGTTTTCCCTATGTCCCCTGGTGCTCCGGTGAGTTGGTCCGCTAGCTTCCGGCGCACATCTGTCTCACAGGGGAGTGCGCATGCGCAAGGCGCTCAGATGGCTGCTGGCGCTCACGGTGCTCATAGGCACACTGGGCACGGCGGGAGCGGCCACCGCCGCCGACGCCGCCGGCACCACCGACATCAAGGAGAGACTGCTCTCCATACCGGGCATGAGCCTGGTGGAGGAGAAGCCGTACACCGGCTACCGCTTCTTCGTCCTGAACTACACGCAGCCGGTCGACCACCGCAAGCCCTCCAAGGGCACGTTCCAGCAGCGCATCACCGTGCTGCACAAGGACGTATCCCGCCCGACGGTGTTCTTCACCAGCGGCTACAACGTCTCCACGACGCCCCGCCGCAGCGAGCCCACCCAGATCGTGGACGGCAACCAGGTCTCCCTGGAGTACCGCTTCTTCACCCCGTCCCGGCCCGCCCCGGCCGACTGGTCCAAGCTGGACATCTGGCAGGCCGCCAGCGACCAGCACCGCGTCTTCAAGGCGCTGAAGGGCATCTACAGCAAGAAGTGGATCTCCACGGGCGGTTCGAAGGGCGGCATGACCGCCACCTACTACGAGCGCTTCTACCCGCGGGACATGGACGGCGTCGTCGCCTACGTCGCCCCCAACGACGTGGTGAACAAGGAGGACTCGGCCTACGACCGCTTCTTCGCCCGCGTCGGCACCGACGATTGCCGCGACCGACTGAACGCCGTGCAGCGCGAGGCGCTGGTGCGCCGCGAGCCGCTGGAGAAGAAGTACGCCGCCTACGCCGAGGAGAACGGCCTCACCTTCACCACCATCGGCAGTCTGGACAAGGCCTACGAGGCCACCGTCCTCGACTACGTATGGGGCTTTTGGCAGTACAGCCTGCTGGCCGACTGCGACCAGATCCCGGCCGACGCGAAGAACGCCACCGACGACGCGATCTGGGACTCCGTCGACACGATCTCCGGCTTCTCCGCCTACGCCGACCAGGGCCTGACCACCTACACGCCGTACTACTACCAGGCCGGCACCCAGCTCGGCGCGCCGACCATCCACTTCCCGCACGTCGAGAAGCAGTACATCCGTTACGGCTACCAGCCGCCGCGCAACTTCGTCCCCCGGGACATCTCGATGAAGTTCCAGCCGTCGGCGATGCGCGACGTGGACACCTGGGTCCGCCACAACGCCCGTCACATGCTGTTCGTCTACGGCCAGAACGACCCGTGGGGCGCGGAGCCGTTCCGCGTCGGCAAGGGCGCGAAGGACTCCTACGTCATGACCGCCCCCGGCATGAACCACGGCGCCAACGTCGCGGGCCTCGTGCCCGAGCAGAAGGCCCTCGCCACCGCCCGCATCCTCGACTGGGCCGGCGTCGCCCCCGGCGCGGTGCAGGCCGACCCGCAGGCGGCCAAGCCGCTGGCGAAGTTCGATGCCAAGCTCGACAAGCGGGACGTGCAGCGTGAGATGACGCTGCGTCCGTAACAGCCCGCTGACCGCACTGGACCGCCCCTCGGCCTCCGGACCGAGGGGCGGTTCGCATGTCCATGCGCTCGCGGTGAATGCTCCGTACGGTGACCGGATGGACAGTTCTGTCGTCTTCAACGTCGTGACCACGGCCATCGCCGTCGTCGCAGTGGTGACCTCCATCGTGTTCAGCGCACGGCAGGCCCGCACCGCGAAGCACGCCAACCACATATCGGTGCTGGTCGACCTGCTCAAGGAGTTCCGGTCCGCGGAGTTCCACGAGCAGCACGACTACGTGTGCACCCGCCTGGGAGCCGAGCACGACCCGGAGAACGGAGTACGCGGGCTGCCGGCTGAGGCCAAGGCGGCCTTCTGCAGCGTCGTGTACTACTACCAGTCGTTCGCCAACCTCGCTGTCTTCGGTCTGCTCGACCAGACTCTGCTGGTCACGGTCCTGCGCACCCGGATCGTCTCGGTCTGGAAGGCCGCCCGGCCGTTCGTGGAGCGGGAGAGGGAGTTGCGGGGCGAGGGCAGCGGCGGAACGTATCTGTCGACCTTCGAGGAGCTGGCCCGACTGGCGGCGGACCTGCCCCCGGAGCACGTCCGCGACCAGATGGCAGAGGCCCGGCGACGAATGTCGCGTAACAGGCTGATGCGGTGACGCGGACGACGGCGGGCGCCCCGCTACAGCGGCCGGGCGCACCCCACGGGCCGCTTCCCGCCCAGCCGGACGTACAGGGCGGTCGGGCCGGGGCAGTCGGCCCGCTCGGCGACCGCCCGGACCACCTTGTACTGCGGCCGCCGTTCGCCCGTGCCGTCGCAGGCGGTCTCGCGGACCTTCCCGTCGCCGGAGTCGTAGACGCAGTCGCCGACGATCGTGCGGGGACCGCCCCCGCCGCCCGGGTCACCGGGGTGCGGCGGCTGGAGGTTGCGCATACAGGCGTAGCCCTGCGGGACCCTCCCGTCGCCGTCCTCGTCGAACGCGGGCCGCTGCTCGCTGATGTGCAGCACGAAGTCGGTGTCCGAGGGGCAGCGCGGCCCGTCCCGCACCGTGCCGTCGTGCCGCGCCACGACCCGGGCCGCCGCCCGCTCACCGGTGCACGGCACCTCGGTGAAGCTCGTCGTACCGAACGAGGAGCACTCGCCGACCGCGAGGAACACCGCCCCGTACCCGGCGGGCCGGGTCGGCACCGGCGACACCGTGGCGGTCCTGCCGGTCGCCGGCCCGCCCAGCCGGCCGTCCTCCGCCACGCCTCCCGACGGACTCTGGCAGCCGGTCAGCAGCGCGCCGATCAGGACCAGGAGCCCGCAGACCACCCCCACAAGACTTCGCTCACGCATCGCCGTCCCCCCGAGTGTGCTCGTCCAGCGTGACCCGCCGTAGCGGGCACACGCCAGGCACACAGGGCGGTTTGCGCACGTTGGGGGTGGTGCGCACGGTCCTTGGCGTACGTCTAGTACGACAGCCCGTAGCCGATGGGGTACAGCACCTGTTCCGGATCATCCGCCCGTTGCACCGGCACCGGCAGTTTCCCGCGCGGCCTCACCCGCCCGGCGATCACCCGTGCGGCGGCCCGCAGTTCGACATCGGTCCAGGAATAGGCGGCCAGACAGGCCCGCACGGACGGCAGCCGGGCCACGTCGTACGGATTGCGGATCGCCACCGCCACGACCGGCCTCCCGGTCGCCACGAGCTGCTCCACCAGCGTCTTCTGGCTGCTGCTCGCGGTGACGTTGTACGTGGCGGCCACCACCGCGTCCGCCTCCCGCGCCGCCGCGACCGCCTTGGCGATGGTGGCCGCCGAAGGGGCCGTGCCGGTGGACAGAGCCGTGGCGGTGAAGCCCAGCTCGTTCAGCGCGCCCGCGAGCACGCCCGTGGGCGGTCCCGTCGTGCCGGACGGTGACGCCGGGTCCGCGCCGACGACCAGCACCTCGGGGTGCCGGCGGCGCGACAGCGGCAGCAGCCGCCCCTCGTTGACGAGCAGCGTGGTCGTCCGCTCGGCGATCCGGTCGGCGGCCGCCCGATGGGCCCGGGTCCCGACGGCCCGGTCCACACCGGCTCGAGTGACGTACGGCGAACGGAACAGCCCCAGCTTGGACTTCAGCCGCAGCACCCGCAGGATCGACGCGTCGAGCCGGGCCTCCGTCAGCTCGCCCTCGCGCACGGCCGTCAGGACGGCGTTCCACGCGAGGTCCAGGTCGGGCGGGTTGAGGAGCTGGTCCACGCCCGCCTTCAGCGCGAGCACCGGCACCCGGGCGTCGCCGTACTTGGTCCGTACGCCCTCCATGCCGAGGGAGTCAGTGACCACGACCCCGTCGTAGCCGAGGCGTTCGCGCAGGATGCCGGTGAGGATCGGGCGGGAGAGGGTGGCCGGGTCGCCGGAGTCGTCGAGGGCCGGGACCATCAGGTGCGCGGTCATGATCGAGTCGATGCCGGCGGCGATCGCCGCCTTGAACGGCGGTGCGTCGAGCTTCTCCCACAGCTCCCGGCTGTGTGTGATGGTGGGGAAGCCGGTGTGGCTGTCGACGTTGGTGTCCCCGTGCCCGGGGAAGTGCTTGGCGGTCGCGGCGACCCCGGACCCCTGGTACCCGGCGACCTCGGCGGCCACCAGCGCGGACACCGCCCGCGGGGCGGCGCCGAAGGACCGTACGCCGATGACCGGGTTGGCCGGGTTGACGTTCACGTCGGCCACGGGGGAGTAGTCCTGCCGGATCCCCATCGCGCGCAGCTCGGCACCCGCGATCCGCCCGAGCGTACGGGCGTCGGAGCGCGACCCGCCCGCCCCTACGGCCATGGCGCCCGGGAACAGCGTCGCGGGCTCGCCCACCCGGGAGACGATCCCGTGCTCCTGGTCGGTGGAGATGAGCACCGGCAGCCCGCGCGGCAGTTCGAGGGAGGCCTTCTGGATGCCGTTGGACAGCTCGGCGATCTGGTGCGGGTCGCGGGTGTTGTGCGCCCAGGTGAAGTAGATGATGCCGCCGACCCGGTACCTCGCCACCAGCTCGGCGGCCGTGCGGACCCCGATCTCCTTGAGGTTGGCGTCGATGTCGGCCTGGTCGGGTGCGGTGGCCGAGTGGCCGTAGACCCGCATGACGAAGAGCTGGCCGACCTTCTCCTCGAGGGTCATGCGGGAGACGAGGGCGCGCAGCCGGCTGTCGTCCGGGGCGGCGGCGTGCGCGGGTCCGGCGGCGGCGAGGGCGGCGGTGACGCCGGCCGTGGCGGCGAGGACGGTACGTCTGGAGGGCTGAGCGGTGTTTCCCGTGCTTTCCGTGCCGGTGTCGTGCACGTGCGCTCCTTCCGGAGGTGATCCGCTCGGATCCACTGAAGGAAACTTCCAGGAAGTCACGAATATCCGGGAAGTTTCCGCCAGTCAAGGGAACGCGCAGCAACGCCCCGAGGGGCCGCCACCGGCGCGGTTGGAGGGGGACGCGCCGATGGCGGCGGGTGCCGCCGGCCGCGGTACGGCGGAGAGGGTGGTCAGCGATCGCAGCCAGTGGCGAGGGCCGACACCGCACCGTGGTGACTCTCCGGAGGCCTGCGATTGGACGGGGCCGGTCCGCTCCGGGTTCCCGACGCGGCCCGGATTTCCGCAAGTCGGGACGCAGGGGGAACCTGGAGGTCAGCGGGGCGGATGAGCCGCCACTTCCGGCCACTGCTCACCGAGCACCCGTACGGTTTCCGCGATGGCCGGACGCCGGGCCGCCCCCGTCCGCCACAGGGCGTACAGCCGTCGCACCGGCATCGGGTCGAGCGGCACCTCCACCACCCCGGCGGGCAGCGGCCCGCGTCCCAGCCTCGGGATGAGCGCGACGCCGAGTCCGGCCGCCACCAGGGCCACGAGGGTGGGATTCTCGTCGGCCTGGTGGACGATGTCCGGCTCGTGCCCGGCCGTGCGCAGCGTCCGCAGCAGCCAGTCGTGGCAGACCCGCCCCGGCGGCTGGCAGATCCACCGCTCCCCGCCCAGCTCCTCCCGCCGTACGGCGGCCCGCCCGGCGAAGGGATGCCCCTCGGGGACGAGCAGGTCGCACAGGTCGTTGCCGATGACCTCCTGCTCCAGGCCCGGCGGGGCGGGCAGCGGCGCGATGTCCCAGTCGTGCGCGACGGCGAGATCGACGGCCCCCTTCGCCACCAGGTCGACGGACAGATGCGGGTCGACCTCCGCCAACCGGGCGTCCAGGGCCGGATGCAGGCGGCCCAGCTCGGCCAGCACCCCCGGCATCAGCCCGCGTGCCGCCGACGCGAACGCGGCGATGGTCAGCCGCCCCGAAGGCCGGCCCCGCCGCTCCTCCAGCTCGGTCTCCGCGCGCTCCACGATGGCCAGCAACTCCTGAGCGGTCGCCACCAGTTGACGGGCCTCGTCGGTGAGCCGGACGCCCCGCCCCTCCCGCTCCAGCAGGACCGTCCGGGTCTCCCGCTCCAGCTTGGCGATCTGCTGGGACACCGCGGAAGGCGTGTACCCGAGCGCGAGCGCGGCGGCGCCGACGGTGCCGTGCACGGAGACGGCGTGCAGGGCGCGCAGCCGCTGGAGGTCGAGCACGGGGGTACCCCTTTCCGTTGAGCGGGCGGCTCAAGGTTTGCTAAGCGATGCTTCATCCAACCATGCAGCAATCATCGCTGGTGCTTCATGGTCGCCCAGGGCGATGCTCACGGCATGCGCCCGTCACACCTCGCTCTCGCCGTCCTGGTCGCCGCCGTCTGGGGCGTCAACTTCACGGTCATCGAGATCGGCCTGGACCACTTTCCGCCCCTGCTCTTCTCCGCCCTGCGCTTCCTCGCGGCAGCGCTCCCGGCCGTGTTCCTCGTGGGCCGCCCCAAGGTGGCGTGGAAGTGGATCGTGGCGGTCGGCCTGGTCCTCGGGGTGGCGAAGTTCGGCCTTCTCTTCGTCGGCATGGACGCGGGCATGCCGGCCGGCCTGTCCTCCCTCGTCCTGCAGATCCAGGCGGTGTTCACGGCGGCGATCGCGGCCCTGACCCTGGGCGAACGGCCCTCCCGCGTCCGTCTGCTGGGCATGCTGATCGCCCTGGCCGGCATCGCCGTGGCGGCCGTGGACGAGGGCGCCTCCGGCCCGCTCGGCGCGTTCGCCCTGGTCGTCGGGGCGGCGGCGTGCTGGGGCGCGTCGAACGTCCTCACCCGCAAGGCCGCCCCGCCCGACGCCCTGAACTTCATGGTCTGGGTCAGCACGGTCCCGGTCCTCCCCCTGCTGGCCCTCTCCCTCCTCACGGAGGGCCCCGCACGCGACCTGGCGGCCCTGCGCGCCCTGGACTGGCAGGGCGCGGGCACCGTCCTCTACGTCGCCTGGATCACCACCGTCTTCGGTTTCGGCGCGTGGGGTTTCCTCCTGCGCCACCACCCCGCCTCCACGGTGGCCCCGTTCTCCCTCCTGGTCCCGGTCTTCGGCATGTCGTCGGCGTTCCTGTTCCTGGGCGAGCCGGTGAGCCCGCTGCGGTGGTGTGCGGCGGCCCTGCTGGTGGGCGGGGTGGGTCTGGCGTCCCGCACCCCGCGCCGCACCACACTCGGGGTCGCAGCGGACCCGGCGGCGACCGCCGTCAGGACGCCTCGACCAGCATCCCGGGCGGGCTGACGTGGAAGGTGCGGGCCCGGACGCCGAAGCCCGTGTCGCCGTCCAGGTGGCTGTCGTCGTCCCAGGTGATCAGCACGCTCTCGGGGCCGTTGCCGAAGGCCGTCGCGGCGCAAAGGTGGGACCGCTGCCCGGGGTCCGCCGTGCTGACCCGCACCGGATCGCCCAGGGAACCCTGGCTCTCCGAGCAGACCTTGGCCATCACCGTCGACACGGTGTCGTGCGTGTCCGCGCTCTCCTCGACCCACGCCATCAGGAACCGTCCGTTCGGCAGCCGGGACAGGGCCGGGGAGCTCCGGGTGACACCCCTGGGGTTCCCGGCCGTGATGTCGAAGGTCTCAGTGCCGTCCGGCTGGAAGATGCTCGCGGCCACCGTCGTCTGCGGTTTGCCCAGGTCGCTGGGCTGGATGCCCTCGATGTGCGCGACGACGAAGCGTCCGCTGTCGAGCAGGGTGATCGCGTTGACGCCGGTGAAGCCGCCGACGTCCGGCTGGATCTCCCCGCCCAGCGGGTTGCCCTCGAAGTCGAAGAACCGCAGGGTGAGCCGGCCGCCGCCGATCGCCGAGGGGTCCGTCGACCACGCCACGACCACGTTGCCGTTGGTGAGGATCGAGGCGGCGGGCCTCTCGTGGAAGCCCTCGGTGGTGCTGACCGTGAACTCCGGTGTCGCCGGGCTGCCGTCCGCGTGGAAGCGCCGCGCGCGGATACGCCGGTCGGGCCGCCGGCTCGCCCAGGTGACCAGCACACCACCGTCGATCATGAACGCGAGGCACGGCCTGACCCGCGGATCCGCGTCCTCGGTGACCAGCATCCCGGGGCCGGACTTCCGGCCCTCGGTGAACCGCTGGAGTTTCACGCAGGGGCTGGGGCCCGGCGTGCCGAACGGGGTCTCCAGCCATACGGCGAACTGGCCGCTGATCCCGGCGGACAGCACGGACGGCCACAGCGGCCGCACCCCCGGCCCGTCGGCCGGCTGGGCACTGACCGCGAACTCGTCTCCCAGCTTGTCGCCGTCGTCACCCAGGAACTGGCCCTTGATGACGAAGTCGCTCTCGTCCGACCACAGCTCCAGGAACTGCGTGCCGAACAGGGCGTCGACGGCAGGCTGGAGCTGGTCGCCGGACTTGGTGGTGTTGACGAGGAAGTCAGCCATGGCTGCTCTTTCGAATCAGGGCGAGGGGAAGAGAGAGCACTACGACCGGCCGAGTCCTTGGGAAAAGCGTGTCACGCCCGGGTGGTGGCTGCATCCGGAGCGGCTCGCCGCTCTGCCCCGGGCATGCGGGGCCGGGACAAGCCACTTGGCCCCGGGCGCGCGGGTCCGGACATGCCGCTGCCTCGCTCCCCGGCCGGCGGGCGGGCCCGCACATGCCGCTGCCCCGCCCCCGGTCGGCGGGGCGGGGCAGCGGCATGGCGGGGAGCCGGGTCAACGGGTGTGTTCGGTGAACCTCTTCGCAGTCTCGGCCAGGACCTCCTGGCCGTCCCGGGCCCACAGGACGTCGTTGAACAGCTCTACCTCGATGGCGCCGGTGTACCCGGCCGCCTCGACGTGATCCTGCCACTCCCGCATGTCGATCGACCCGTCGCCGATCTGGCCGCGGCCGGTGAGGACGCCCTCCGGGAGAGGAGTCGTCCAGTCGGCGAGCTGAAAGGTGTGGATGCGGCCGCCCGCTCCGGCCCGGGCGATCTGCGCGGGCGCGGTGTCGTCCCACCAGATGTGGTACGTGTCGACCGTGACACCGACCTGGTCCGCCGGGAAGCGCTCGGCGAGGTCCAGGGCCTGGGCCAGGGTCGACACCACACAGCGGTCCGAGGCGTACATGGGGTGCAGCGGCTCGATGGCCAGACGGACACCGTGCTGTCGTGCGTACGGGCCCAGTTCCGCCAGCGCGTCCGCGATGCGCTCACGGGCGCCGCGCAGGTCCTTGGAGCCGGCGGGCAGACCGCCCGAGACCAGGACCAGGGTGTCCGTGCCCAGGACCGCCGCCTCGTCGATCGCACGGCGGTTGTCCGCCAGGGCCTCGGCGCGCTCCGCCGGGTCGATCGCCGTGAAGAAGCCGCCCCGGCACAGCGTCGTCACCGTCAGCCCGGCGTCGCGGACCAGCTTGGCCGTGGCCTCCAGGCCGTGCGCCTGCACCGGCTCGCGCCAGAGCCCCACGTTGCGGATGCCCAACCGCGCGCAGCCGTCGGCCAGTTCCGGCAACGACAGCTGCTTCACCGTCATCTGGTTGATGGAGAAGCGCTCCAGAGACCCGCTCACTGGTTCACCCCGTACACGCTCAGCAGCGTCTTCATCCGTTCCTCCGCCAGCTTCGGGTCGGGGAACAGGCCCAGTCCGTCGGCCAGTTCGTACGCCTTCGCGAGGTGCGGCAGTGAACGGGCCGACTGCAGACCGCCGACCATCGTGAAGTGCGGCTGGTGGTCCGCGAGCCAGGCGAGGAAGACGACCCCCGTCTTGTAGAAGCGGGTCGGGGTCTGGAAGAGGTGGCGGGAGAGACCGACCGTGGGGTCCAGCAGCTCGCGAAAGCCCGGGGCATCACCCGTGTCCAGGACCCGGACCGCCTCGGCCGCCAGCGGGCCGAGCGGGTCGAAGATGCCGAGCAGCGCGTGGCTGAAGCCCTGTTCGTCGCCCGCGATCAGCTCGGGGTAGTTGAAGTCGTCACCGGTGTAGCAGCGCACGCCCTGCGGGAGCCGGCGGCGGATGTCGATCTCGCGCCGGGCGTCCAGCAGGGAGACCTTGATGCCGTCGACCTTGTCCGGGTGGGCGGCGATCACCTCGAGGAACGTGTCCGTCGCCGCGTCCAGGTCGGACGAGCCCCAGTAGCCCTCCAGCGCCGGGTCGAACATCGGGCCGAGCCAGTGCAGGATCACCGGCTCGGAGGCCTGGCGCAGCAGGTGGCCGTAGACCTCCAGGTAATCCTCGGGGCCGGAGGCCGCCGCCGCGAGCGCCCGGGACGCCATCAGGATGGCCTGCGCGCCGGACTCCTCCACGAGGGCGAGCTGCTCCTCGTAGGCCGCGCGGACCTCGGCGAGGGACGCCGGGCCGGTCAGCTGGTCGGTGCCGACGCCGCAGGCGATCAGACCGCCGACCGCCTTGGCCTCGGCGGCGCTGCGGCGGATCAGCTCGGCCGCGCCCGCCCAGTCCAGGCCCATGCCGCGCTGGGCGGTGTCCATGGCCTCGGCGACGCCCAGCCCGTGCGACCACAGGTGGCGGCGGAAGGAGAGGGTCAGGTCCCAGTCGACGGCGGCGGGCGAGTCGGGGGAGACATCGGCGTACGGGTCGGCCACGACGTGCGCGGCCGAGAAGACCGTGCGGGAGGTGAAGGCCGTGCCGGCGGTCACGGCCAGGGGCTCGGTGCGCGGCTCGTAGGTCCGCAGTGCCCCGTCGGCGCCCGGGAGTCGGATCGTCACAGCGAGATCTCCGGTACGTCGAGACGGCGGCCCTCGGCCGAGGACTTCAGGCCCAGCTCGGCGAGCTGCACACCGCGGGCACCGGCCAGCAGGTCCCAGTGGTAGGGGGCGTCGGCGTAGACGTGCTTGAGGAACAGCTCCCACTGGGCCTTGAAGCCGTTGTCGAACTCGGTGTTGTCCGGTACCTCCTGCCACTGGTCGCGGAAGACCTCCGTGGCGGGGATGTCCGGGTTCCAGACCGGCTTGGGGGTGGCGCTGCGGTGCTGGACGCGGCAGTTGCACAGGCCCGCGACCGCGGAGCCCTCGGTGCCGTCGACCTGGAACTCCACCAGCTCGTCGCGGTTGACGCGGACGGCCCAGGAGGAGTTGATCTGGGCGATGGCGCCGCCCTCCAGCTCGAAGACACCGTACGCGGCGTCGTCGGCCGTCGCGTCGTACGGCTTGTCGTTCTCGTCCCAGCGCTGCGGGATGTGCGTGGCGGTGAGCGCCTGGACGGACCTCACCCGGCCGAACAGCTCGTGCAGCACGTACTCCCAGTGCGGGAACATGTCGACGACGATGCCGCCGCCGTCCTCGGCGCGGTAGTTCCACGACGGGCGCTGGGCGGTCTGCCAGTCGCCCTCGAAGACCCAGTAGCCGAACTCGCCGCGGATCGAGAGGATCCGGCCGAAGAAGCCGCCGTCGATGAGGCGCTTCAGCTTCAGCAGGCCCGGGAGGAAGAGCTTGTCCTGGACGACGCCGTGCTTGATGCCGGCCGCGTTCGCCAGCCGGGCGAGCTCCAGGGCGCCGTCGAGGCCGGTGGCGGTCGGCTTCTCGGTGTAGATGTGCTTGCCGGCCGCGATGGCCTTCTTCAGGGCCTCCTCGCGGGCGGAGGTGACCTGCGCGTCGAAGTAGATGTCCACCGTCTCGTCGGCGAGGACCGCGTCCACGTCCGTGGAGATGTGCTCCAGCCCGTGCTGCTCGGCCAGGGCCTTCAGCGCGTGCTCGCGGCGGCCGACCAGGATCGGCTCGGGCCACAGCACGGTGCCGTCGCCGAGGTCGAGGCCGCCCTGCTCGCGGAGGGCGAGGATGGAGCGGACCAGGTGCTGGCGGTAGCCCATGCGCCCGGTCACGCCGTTCATGGCGATACGCACCGTCTTGCGTGTCACGTCGTTCCCTTCGTACGCGGTCGTCGCGCCGCGTACGCCCCACCCTGCACAGGAGGCCCGTCGAGCCGGCCGTGGACTGGTGAACGATGCAGCAAGCGCTTTCTATACAGGAAGAAGCTAGCCTCTGAACCGCGGTCCGGACAAGACCGTGACCAGGACGAGTTGTTCGAGGGGGCGAACAACAGGGGGTCGGGGGCTTAAGGTCTGCTCGGAACCATGGCCATGGGTTCGTCGGGGCAGCGGCGGTCGACCTGCTGTTCCCCTCGGAACCATGGCCAGTGGTCTGGGTGTGTACGAGGGCGGAGAGACGATGCGCGACCGGAGGACGACGAGATGACGGTGACCCTGGCGGATGTGGCGGCCCGCGCACAGGTCTCACCCGCGACGGTGTCGCGCGTGCTGAACGGGAACTACCCCGTGGCGGCCTCCACCCGCGAGCGGGTGCTGAAGGCCGTGGACGAACTGGACTATGTGCTCAACGGGCCCGCGAGCGCCCTGGCCGCCGCCACCTCCGACCTGGTCGGGATCCTGGTGAACGACATCGCCGACCCGTTCTTCGGGATCATGGCGAGCGCCATCCAGGGCGAGATCGGCGGGCCGGGCGGCCGTGCGGGCGGGGAGAGGCTCGCGGTGGTCTGCAACACGGGCGGCTCTCCGGAGCGGGAGCTGACGTACCTCACGCTGCTGCAGCGGCAGCGGGCGGCGGCCGTGGTGCTGACCGGCGGTGCGATCGAGGACGCGCCGCACAGGGCGGCCATGGACGCGAAGGTGCGCAAGCTGATCGAGGCCGGGACGCGGGTCGTGCTGTGCGGGCGGCCGCAGGCACCGGACACCGGTGCGATCGCGCTGCCCTTCGACAACCGCGGCGGCGGTCAGGAGCTGACCGAGCACCTCATCGGTCTCGGGCACCGGCGGCTCGGGTACATCGCCGGCCCGGAGGAGCGGACGACCACACGGCACCGGCTGGAGGGCCACCGGGCCGCGCTGGCCGCGCACGGCATCGAGGAGGACCCGCGCTGGACGGTGCACGGGCGCTACGACCGGCGGTCCGGCTACGAGGCCACGCTGGAGCTGATGCGGCGTGACCCGTCGCTGACGGCGGTCGTCGCGGCGAACGACTCCGTCGCACTGGGCGCGTGCGCCGCGCTGCGGGACTCGGGGCTGCGGATCCCCGAGGACGTGTCGGTGGCGGGCTTCGACGACCTGCCGTTCAGCATCGACGCGGTGCCTTCGCTGACGACGGTCCGGCTGCCGCTGGCCGAGGCCGGGGCCCGCGCCGGGCGGATCGCGATGGGGCGCGAGGAGGCGCCGCCCGGGGGGATCGCCTCGGTGCGGGGGGAACTGATGGTGCGCGGGTCCTCCGGGGTGCCGAGGGTCTCCTAGGTCCTGGGGGCATCGCCGTCCTGGCCTTGCCGGGGGCTACCGCCCCCAGGCCCCCGCTTCGGCCTGAACGGCCTCGTCCTCAAGCGCCGGACGGGCTGGATCGCGGCTGATCGGCGTCGTCAGTGGACGACGTCGAAGACGTTCTTCTGCAGACCGTTGGCGTAGGCCTCGTGCTCGACGAGCCGCAGCTTCTGGGCGTCCTTGTCGGTGGCGCTGAAGAGCCGCTTGCCCGCCCCG
>NZ_JBEORR010000061.1:0-17630 GCF_040302345.1 Streptomyces sp. NPDC126510
CCTCTTTTTGGTTATAGCTTAGTCCCGTGTTGCGGTGGCTGGTCATTTTGGCTTCCTGTTCTTCTTTTTCGGTGGGGGGGGCCCCCCCCCCCCGCCCCCCCCCCCCCCCCCCGCCGCTCGGGAAGGGAGGCCGGATACGGCTCAGTACACCGGCTTGGAGGGCTCGATCTGGTTCACCCAGCCGATCACGCCACCGCCGACGTGCACCGCGTCCGAGAAGCCCGCGGACTTCAGCACCGCGAGGACTTCCGCACTGCGGACACCCGTCTTGCAGTGCAGGACGATCTTCTTGTCCTGCGGGAGGCTCTCCAGGGCGGTGCCCATGAGGAACTCGTTCTTCGGGATCAGCCGAGCGCCCGGGATGGAGACGATCTCGTACTCGTTCGGCTCACGGACGTCGATGATGTCGATGCTCTCGCCGTCGTCGATCCACTCCTTGAGCTGCTTGGGAGTGATCGTGGAGTCGGCGGCCGCCGCCTGGGCCTCCTCGGACACGACGCCGCAGAAGGCCTCGTAGTCGATGAGCTCGGTGACGGTCGGGTTCTCGCCGCAGACCGCGCAGTCCGGGTCCTTGCGGACCTTGACCTGGCGGTACTGCATCTCCAGGGCGTCGTAGATCATCAGGCGGCCGACCAGCGGGTCACCGATGCCGGCGAGCAGCTTGATGGCCTCGTTGACCTGGATGGAGCCGATGGACGCGCACAGCACACCCAGGACGCCGCCCTCGGCGCAGGAGGGAACCATGCCGGGGGGCGGGGGCTCCGGGTACAGGCAGCGGTAGCAGGGACCGTGCTCGGACCAGAAGACGGACGCCTGGCCGTCGAAGCGGTAGATCGAGCCCCAGACGTACGGCTTGTTCAGCAGCACGCAGGCGTCGTTGACCAGGTAGCGGGTCGCGAAGTTGTCCGTGCCGTCGACGATCAGGTCGTACTGGCTGAAGATGTCCATCACGTTGTCGGCCTCGAGCCGCTCCTCGTGAAGGATCACGTTCACGTACGGGTTGATGCCCTTGACGCTGTCGCGGGCGGACTCGGCCTTGGGGCGACCGATGTCGGCCTGGCTGTGGATGATCTGGCGCTGCAGGTTCGACTCGTCGACCTCGTCGAACTCCACGATGCCGAGGGTGCCCACGCCCGCGGCGGCCAGGTACATCAGCGCCGGCGAGCCCAGGCCGCCGGCGCCCACACACAGCACCTTGGCGTTCTTCAGCCGCTTCTGCCCGTCCATGCCCACGTCGGGGATGATCAGGTGGCGGGAGTACCTGCGGACCTCGTCTACGGTGAGCTCGGAAGCCGGCTCGACCAGGGGTGGCAGCGACACGGGGACTCCGTTGGTCGGTCAATCACTACGGTTGTTCTCCCCGTAACAGTGCCATGCGCTTTTTCATTCCGAGACACCTGTTCCGACACGCGAGACGAATTCGTCCCAGTAGCCGGGCATGGCCTCCCAGGGGTCGGTGTGACCGTCCCCGTCCGTGTGGTCGGTGATCCAGACCGTCGCGGCGCCCTGCCACGCGGCGATGCGCAGCGCCTCGGCCAGGTGGGCGCGTGGCACCCCGTGGACGAAGTGGCAGAAGTGCTCGGGTGCGTGGTCGGCGGTCCATTCGGCCACCTGCGACCAGCGGTAGTCGCTCCAGGGCCCGGAGAAGGTGACCAGTTGGTCGGCGAGGTCGACGTAACCGGGGTGCGGGTGGATGCCGTGGCCGAGGACGATGTGGGCAGCGTCACGGATCACGCGGAGCGTGGCGACCGTACGGCGGACCTCGGACAGCCCGGCGTGGTCGGCGGGGCAGCGCTCCAGGAGGAAGCCGTCGACCTGGTACCAGTCGACGAATCGGTGGGCGTCCGAGATCAGTTCGCCGAGATTCCGGGTGCCGTACCGGGTGTCGAGGTGGCCGAGGACACGGATGCCCGCGTTGCGCAGGCGGCCGGCCGCCGCCAGGCAGTGGGGGTCGGGGCGCGCGCCGGGACCGTCGGCCACGTTGAGGACCACCCAGTGCAGCGGGGTGCCGGGGCGGGTCAGCTCGCCCCATTCGGTGGGGGCGAGGAGGGGGTGGGCGTAGCCGGGGACCCCGACGCCGGGGCGGAGTTCCGTGCCCGAGGCGCTCCGCCGGGATCTGGTCAGATGCGGCATGCCGCCTCCATCCAGATGTCGGCGAGGGACTCTTCCAGGCCGATCCGGGGGCGCCAGCCGAGCCGGTCGCGCGCGGTGCGCACGTCGGCCTGCTGCCAGCTGCCGCAGCCGTCCGGGTACGGGTATGCGAGGGGGGGTGCGTGGTCCGGGTCGGGGCGAGGGTGGCCGATGGCCGTGCGCAGGGCGCCGGGCGGGCCGTCGAGCTCGTGGAGGGCGCCGCCGTATCCGGCGACGCGGGCGAGGACCGCGGCGGCGTCGCGCAGCCGCACGGCGCGGCCGGAGCCGATGTTGATGACGCCCTGCGCGGCGGAGAGCGAGGCGGCGTGGACGGCGCGGGCCACGTCGCGGACGTCGACGAAGTCGCGCTGGGCGCCGAGCCCGCCGAGTTTCAGCTCGCCGTCGCCGGACTGCATGGCGCGGCGCATGGCCTCGGCGAGACGGCCGAGCGGGGAGCCGGCGGGGGTGCCGGGCCCGGCCGGTGAGAAGACGCGCAGGACGACGGCGTCCAGGCCGGAGCCGAGGACCAGTTCGGTGGCGGCGAGTTTGCTGACGCCGTACGGGCCGCCGGGCCGGGGCACCGCGTCCTCGGCGGTGGAGGAGCCGGGCTGGCTGGGGCCGTACTCCGCGCTGCAGCCGATCTGCACCAGCCGGGCCCCGCAGCCGCTGCGGCGCAGGGCCTCGCAGACGGTGGCCACGGCGACGGTGTTGTGGCGGGTGAGCTCGCGGGCCCCGCCGCGGGTGGCGCCGGCGCAATTGACGACGACCCCCGGGTGGACCGCGTCGAGGAAGCGGGTGAGGGCGCCGGGGCTGCCCGAGGCGAGGTCGAAGCGGACGTCGGCGTCGTCACCGCGGCCCAGGGCGGTGAGCTGCACGGCCGGGTCGGCGAGCAGGCGGTCGGCGACGAAGCGCCCGATGTAGCCGTTGGCTCCGATCAGCAGGACTCTCATCGCGCGGCTCCCCGTGTGGCCGGGGTTCCTGGGTGGGTGGTCATGCGGGTTCTCCTCGAGGCGGAAAGGAAGGAAAGGGAAGAAAAGGAAAGGGAAAGGCAGGAAGAAGGAAGGAACCTCACCGCGTGGGCTCCGACGGTGCGTGGGCCGAGGCCCGGGTGAGCTTGCGGGTCGTGTGGAGCAGCAGGGCCAGGGCCGCCGCTCCGCAGGTGAGGGCGGGGATGCCGTCGGCGCCCCAGGCGGTGACGAGGGCTTCGACGGGAGTGGCCAGGAAGCCGAGACCGGGGAGGCGGGCGGCGAAGACCGTGGCGACGGCGACCGCCTCTGCCGTGGCCGTCGCCGTGAGGACCACGGCGGGGGCGTAGGTGAAGCCGTGCACCGTGAGGAGGCGGGCCAGGAACAGGAGCGCCCCCAGGGCGAGGGCCTGAGCGGAGGTACCGGACTCGCCGAGGACTGCCCCGCAGAGGGCGAGCAGAGCCGCCAGGGCACCCAGGAACAGGGCGAACGTGCCGAACAGGAGGGGGCGTACGGCGGCGGCGAAGTCCTCCAGGCCTCGGCTGGAGGCGAGTTTGCGGCGGGCGCCCACGGTGAGGAGATGCGCGGTCCAGGCGGCGGGCGCGCAGGCCAGGGCGAGAGCCAGGACGGGGGCGGTGGTGAGGGGCCATGGGCCGTCGGGCGCGCCGGTGGGCAGGGCGTCCGGGCCTCCGGCGAGGGCGTTGCGGAGCAGACCGTCGCCCATGAGGGCGTAGAGGACGAGCCACAGGGTCCACGGGGTGGTCCTGCCGGAGGCTGCGCCCGGTCGCGGCCCGGGCCGGTCCGTGTCGGTCCTGCTCAGAGGCCCTCGGCGCAGGGCGGCGCGAAGCCCCAGGGCCACGGCGAGGGCGCCCGCCGCAGCCGCGAACAGGAGCTGCCGGCCGTCGATGAGGTGTGCGGCGGCCACGGCGGCCGCGCACAGCGCACCGGGCAGAAGGGTCAGAAGGGCCCAGTCGGCTCGGACCCGGGGAGGGGCGGGCGGGGCGGGCAGGGGCGTGTCCCCGTCCCGTGAGACCCGCGCGTACATCTCCTCGGCGAGGGAGAAGACGTCGCGGTGGCGGAAGCGGGCGGCGGTCCGGTCGGTGATGCCGTGCGCCTCCAGTCCTGCGGCGATCTCCAGGGGGTCCACCGCGCGTCCACAGAGATCGCGGTGACGGTGCATCAGCGCCTTGACCGGATCGGCAGCACCCCGACGCGCGGCGGAGGCCTTGCGCTCGGCAGCGGGTTCCCCCACGCCGGAAGCCTGGCGGCCGGCCTCCTGCCTGTGACTCCCGGGCACCTCACACTCGGCAGCGGACTCACCCACGCCGGGCACGTCGTGATCGGCTGCCGGCTGCCGGCTCCCGGGCGCCGTGCGTTCCGCGATCGCCTCCGGGGCTCGCGGGGCTCGCGGATCCAGTTCGCCCAAGTCGCTCATCACGCACCCTCCTGGGCGGGCACGGGAGTGGTCGCCCGAACGGGTCCGCCCGCCGCCCGGCCGGAGCCGCTGCGGGCGGCGGCGAGGCGGGGCGACGCGGCGGTCCAGCGGACGGGTACGTGCGCCTCGGCGGGAACCGCGAACGGCAGGGGTGCCCCCGCTCCGTCGAGGAGGACACGGCGGACGGGCGCGCGCGCGACGATCTCCAGATAAAGGCCGTGGAACGCCTCGATGTTCTGCTCGACCGTGAACAGTTCGAGGGCACGGGCGCGAGCGGCGGCGCCCAGGCGCGCACGGCGCTGGGGGTCGCGCAGCAGCGCCACGCACGCGTCGGCGAGCGCTCGCGGATTGCGCGGGGGCACGACGAGGCCCGTGCCGCCGATGACCTCCACGACCGCGCCGACGTCCGTCGACACCGTCGCGCGCCCGCAGAGCATGGCCTCGACGAGGCCGACGGGGAACCCCTCGACCACGCTGGACAGGACGGTCACGGCACCCGCGGTGTGGGCGTCGGTGACGGCCGGGAGTTCAGGGCCGCCGATCTCCTCGAAGGACACCGGATTGTCGCCGGTGGCGTGCGGGCCCTCGGCCTCGTCGGGGAAGAGCTGGGCCGCCAGCGTCCTGCAGTGACCGAGGTAGGCGGCACCCTCGGGACCGGCGGGGGCGCCCACGATGCGCAGCCGGGTCGCCGGCTCCTGCTTGCGCACCTCGGCGAAGGCGTGCAGCAGGGAGACCAGGTCCTTGGCGGGCTCGACGCGGCCGACCCACACGAGCGTGTCCGGGTCCGCGCAGTCCGGGGACTCACCCACGTCGGCGAAGGGCAGGGCCTCCATGCCGGGGTAGACCGTGCGCAGCTTCCGGCGCTCGGCACCGCAGCGCTCCTGCCAACGGCGAGTGTGGGTGTTGCCGGCGGTGACGACCTCCGCCCGCCCGTAGGCCTCGGCCGCGAGCCGGCCCTGGAAGGCCGCCAGCAGGGACCGTACGGCGGGCGGGGCGTCCTGGGCGGTGAGGTAGTGCGTCCGCAGGCGCACGCCGTATTCGGTCACCATCAGGGGCACGCCGGTGAAGTGCCGGGCCAGCAGGCCGGGCAGGACCGCTGTGCCGCCGGACGCGGCGTGGCAGAGGTCGACCGCGCCGAGTCCGTCGTCCTCGTACCAGTCAAGGGAGAGGGGGCGCAGGGCTCGTTCGAGGTGCGCCGCGACGGCGAGCAGATCCGGTACCCGCGCCTCGCGCGCCGCGCGATGGGCGCCGGGCGCACGACAGGCGCGTTCCAGGGTGCGTACGGCGGCCTCCGACCGGAGCGTTCCCGCCAGCCCACCCTGCTCGCGGGCGAGTTCGGCGAGCCCGTACAGAGCGTTGGCGAAACGGTCCGCCTCGGAGGTCGGCGCACCTTCGGCGGGTCCCCCGGCGGTGCTGGGGACGTCCCCGGCCCTCGGCCCCTCACACAACACCGCGGCCAGTTCTCCGAAGTACTCTGTGAAGCGCCGGCGTGCGCGGCGCCCGAGCGCCACCTCGTCGTCCTCGGCCATCCACAGGGGCGCGGTGCGTACCCGGCGGACGTTCGCTGACAGCGGGACCCAGCCCTCGTCCTCCTGGTGCTCGCTGCGACTCAGCGCGTAGACGTCGAACTCGTGCTGGGCGAGCCCGCGCACCAGCCGGTCGCACCAGAGCCTGGCGTCACCGCTCACATACGGATAGCCACCCTCCGTAAGCAGTCCGATGCGCACGTGTGCACCCCCGATCTCCCGTATGGGGAGCCGCCGTTGCCCGGCGGCTCGCAGCGGGACGAACGTATGCGGACAAGGCGGTGGTGCGACGGACGGTTGTCCATCGCACCACCAAAAGGGGTGAACGGTCGTAACTTTCCCGTGCGGGTCGCGTTTTGTCGCGCTAGGAGATCAACCGGACACGGATCGTCATGCCGCGGTCGGCTCGAGTCGGCCCGCACGGCGTCACATCGCGGCCGACTCGGGTCGCCCCGCCCAGCGTCACGCCGTGGCCAACTCCCGTCGCTCCGCCCTGCGTCGCGCGGCGGCCTGCGGATCGAGCGCCGGTACGGCGGCCAGCAACTGCCTGGTGTAGGGGTCGCGCGGCGACTCGTAGACCTCCCTCACGGGCCCTTCCTCGACGATCCTGCCCCGCCGCATCACCGCGACCCGGTCGCTGACCTGGCGGACGACGGCCAGGTCGTGCGCGACGAAGACCAGCGCGAGCCCGAGTTCGCGCTGCAACTCCCCCAGCAGGTCGACCACATGGGCCTGGGTGGTGACGTCGAGGGCCGAGACCGGCTCGTCACAGACGATGACCCGTGGGTCGGCCGCGAGCGCCCGGGCGATGCCGACCCGCTGGCGCTGCCCGCCGCTGAACTCATGGGGATAGCGGTCGTAATGCGCCGCTTCGAGCCCCACACGCTCCAGCAGTTCGCCCACGCGCTCCCGGATGCGCCCCTCCTGCCGCTCACCCCGTGCGCGCAGCGGGTCGGCGATGGACTCGCCCACGCTGCGGCGGGGATTGAGGGAGGAGACCGGGTCCTGGAAGACCATCTGCACGGCCGGGTTCACCCCGGTGTGCGGACGGCCGTCGAAGGCCAGCGATCCCGCCGTCGGTTCCAGCAGCCCGACGAGCATGCGCCCGAGGGTCGTCTTGCCGCTGCCGCTCTCGCCGACGACCCCGAGGGTCTCGCCGCGGCGCAGGACCAGCGACACGTCGTCCACGGCCGTGAACGCCCGCTTCCCGCGCCCGAACTCGCGCCTGAGGCCGGTCGCCTCCAGGACGACCTCCTCAGGGGCCGTCGAGGCCTTCCGCGGCGCGTCCAGCCGGGGAACCGCGGCCAGCAGTTCCCGGGTGTAGGGCTGGGCCGGCGCGCCCAGCACATCGGCGACCGGGCCGTGTTCGACCGCCCGGCCGTGCCGCATCACCAGCACCTCGTCGACGCTCTCGGCCGCGACGCCGACGTCGTGCGTGACGAGCAGCAGGCCCATGCCGGTCTCCTCGCGCAGCGTGTGCAGCAGGTCGAGGACCTGGGCCTGGACCGTCACGTCGAGGGCGGTCGTCGGCTCGTCGGCGATGAGCAGCCGGGGCTCGCATGCGAGCGCCATGGCGATCAGGGCGCGCTGGCGCATGCCGCCGCTGAACTCGTGCGGCCGGGACCGGGACCGCCGTGCCGCGTCCGGGATCCCCACCCGGCCGAGGACCTCCACGGCACGCGCGCGTGCGGCCCGCCGGGACACGCGCGCGTGCACGCGGTACACCTCGGCGATCTGGTCTCCGATCGCGTAGTACGGGTCGAGGGAGGACAGCGGGTCCTGGAACACCATGGCGGCCCGCCCGCCGCGCAGCCGCCGCAGTTCCTCGTCGGAGGCGCGCTGCACGTCGGTGCCGGCCACCTCGACCGTGCCCTCGACCCGCGCGCCGGTCCCGCGGTGCAGACCGAGCAACGCGGACGCCACCGTCGACTTGCCGGAGCCGGACTCGCCGACCAGGGCCAGGGCGGCGCCCTCCTCCAGACGGAAGGAGAGTCCGTCGACGGCACGCAGCGCGCCGAAGTCCACGCGCAGGCCGGTCACGTCGACCAGGCTCATGTCAGCACCACCCGTCGGTCGGCCACCGCGTACAGGACGTCCGCGACGGCGTTGGCGAGGACCACGAAGAATCCGATGACCAGGACCATGCCGACCACGACCGGCAGGTCGACGACGTTGACGGCATGGACGAGTTCCTGTCCGATGCCGGGCAGGCCGAACAGCGTCTCGGTGAGCACCGCGCCGCCGATCGCCGACCCGACGTTGTTGGCGTTCAGCGCGATGACCGGGGCGAACGCGCCGCGCAGTGCGTGCCGCCCGACGATCGACCGTTCGCCGACGCCGTACGCGCGGAAGGTGCGGATGTGGTCCTCGGCCAGCGTCTCCAGCATCGAGGCCCGGGTCAGCCGGGCGAACGAGGCGGCCTCGATGAGGGCGAGCGAGAGCCACGGCAGCAGCAGGTTCCACGCCCACTGTTCGGGGTCGTCGCCGAGCGCCACGTACTGCGGGAAGGGCAGCAGTTGCAGTTCCCCGCAGACGACGATCATCAGGACCAGGCCGATGACGAAGACCGGGGTGGCCGTGCCGGCGAGGGTGATGCCGGTCAGCACGCGCTCGGAGAACCGGCCGCGCCGCCAGGCGGAGAGCACGCCGGTGCCGACGCCGAGGACCAGCCAGATGACCATCGACCCGCCCACCAGGGACAGACTGACCGGGAGCTTGGCCAGGATCAGCTGCGTGACCTGCTGGTCGCTCTGGTACGACAGGCCGAGGCAGGGAGCGGAGCAGTGTTGCACGGACGTGCCCGTCGAGTAGTCCTGGCCGGCGACCAGGCCCTGCAGGAAATGTCCGTACCGCACGAACAGCGGGTCGTCGAGGTTCAGTTGCCGGGCGACCTGATGCACCTGTTCCGGTGAGCAGCGCGGGCCGCAGGTGATCTGGGCGACGTTGCCGGGGGTGGCGTAGAAGACGACGTAGACGATCACCGAGATGACGAACAGGGTGACGGCGGCGCCGACGGCGCGACGCAGGACGAAGCCGGTGAGGCCGTTCATGCCGTGCCTCCCTCGTCCGCCTTCGACTCCCGCCTGCGTCCCGTCCCGATGCGCAGCCGGGAGGCCGCACGCGGGTCGAGGGCGGTGCGGACGCCGTCGCCGAGGACCGTGAGGGCGAGCACCGTGACGAACAGGGCGCCCGCGGGCAGCAGCAGGTACTGCGGGGCGGCCTGGTACCAGACGTCGGCGCTGGTGAGCATCTGTCCCCAGGAGGGTGTCGGCGGTTTCACGCCCACGCCGAGGAAGGACAGCGCGGCCTCGACGGTGATGTTCATCGGGACGAGCAGCGCGGCGTACGTGATGACGGGGGCGGCGATCCCGGGCAGGAGTTCGCGGCGGGCGATGCTCCAGGTGCCCCAGCCGCTGAGCCGGGCTGCCGCGACGTAATCGAGTTCCTTGAGGGTGAGCGTCTGCGCGCGCACGATCCGGGCGATGTTGCCCCAGCTGATCAGGCCGATGACGAGCGCGACGAGTACCGGCCGCGGGAAGCTCGCCGGGACGATCGCGAGCAGCGCCAGCGCCATGATCATGAGCGGCATGGCGACGATGACGTCCGTGAACCGGCTCAGCAGTTGATCGACCCATCGCCTCCCGAGTGCGGCCGCGACGCCCAGGGTGATGCCAAGGGCGACCTGCACCACGGTCGCGGCCAGGGCGACGCCCAGGGAGACGCGCGCGCCGTACACCAGCCGCGCGAACAGGTCCCGGCCGGTCTGCGGCTCGACGCCGAACCAGTGGTCGGCGCTCGCTCCGCCGAGGGACCCGATGGGCACGCCGCCGCGCGCGGAGTCCACCAGGGAGGGGTGGTAGGTGGTCGGGTCCTGGCCTTCCAGGGCGGTGAGCAGCGGCGCCGCGAGGGCGACCAGGGCGAGCAGCGCGACGACTCCGGCCGCGACGAGGGCGGCGCGCTGCGTGCGCAGCCGCCGCCAGAACTGACGGGCCCCCGAGGCGGCCGGGACGGTGGTGTCCGTCCCGGCCGGCTCGGCGGCGAGAAGTGCCTCACTCACGGTGTCACTTCACCGCGACCTGGGAGATGTCCAGCACGCCCGTCCAGTCGCTGATCACGACGTTCTTGGCGTCCTTGCCGACCAGTCGCTTGTAGACGGGGTGGAACAGCGGAACGGTCAGGGCCTGCTCACCGATCCTCTTGTCCAGCGCGCCCCACCTCTTGGCGGCCTGGTCGAGATCGGTCAGCTTGTTGATCGCGTCGATCTCGGCGTTGACCGATTTGTCGTTCAGCAGGCCCGTGTTGAAGTTCGCGCCGTCCTTGACGATCTGGCGGCCGTCGAAGATCGGGGCGAGGAACGGCCCGCCGGAGGGCCAGTCGGCACCCCAGTGGGCGAGGAAGAAGCCGGGCTCGGACTTCACGTTGTGGATCTTGTCGGAGTAGTCGTTCTCCTCCAGACCTTGCAGCTTGACCGTGATGCCGGCCTTCTTGAGCGCGTCCTGGATGGCGGTCGCGATCTCGGGGCTGGTCTCGAAGTCCTTGGCGTTGGAGTGCGTCAGCGTGACGGTGAGGCCCTTCGCGTGCCCGGCCTCCTTGAGCAGCGCCTTGGCCTTGGCCGGGTCACCGGCCTTGCCCGCCGGGAAGAGGTCGTACGGCGTGTAGCCGAAGGACTTCTGGTCCGGCAGGAAGGTGGTGGCGGGCTCGGCCAGCGCGGACCCGCCCGCGGCGTTCACCACGGACGACCGGTCGATGGCGTACGAGATGGCCTGCCGCACCTTGGGGTCGTCGAACGGCTTGACGGTCGGGTTGAACGCTATGTAGTTGGTGTAGCCGAAGTGCCCCGTGCCGACGCGGGAGGCGAGGTCCTTGTCGCCGGTGACCTTGGCCAGTTCGGCCGGGCCGAGGTTGGTGTCCGTCGTGACCGCGGCGGCGTCCGCTCCCTGGGACGCGGACAGCCGCTGGTTGATCACGGACGAGTCGAGCCCGGAGCGCACGTCGATCTTGTCCGGGTAGGCCTTGCGTTCGGCGTCGGTCGCGGCGGACCAGTGCGGGTTGCGCTCCAGGGTCAGCCGCTCGCCGTCGTTGTCGTTCCGCACGACCTTGTACGGCCCGGAGGAGACCGGGTGCTCCTCGTACTTGGTGCCCGTGTCCTTGCTCTTCGGAACGGGAGCGAACTGTGTCTGCGTGGCGAGGTACGGGAACTCGCCCTCGGGCTTGTTCAGGTGGAAGACGATGGTCCGCTCGTCCGGCGTCTCGATCGCGTCGAGGCCCTTCTTGTCCTTGTACGGGCCCTGGTAGTCGGCCGCCCCGACCAGCCAGTCCCTCAGGTAGGGGGCGCCGCCGGACAGTTCGGGGGCGAAGGAGCGCTCGATGCCGTACTTGATGTCGGCCGAGGTGATGGGGGTGCCGTCCTCGTACTTCAGGCCCTTCTTCAGCGTGTACGTCCACACCGTCGCGTCCTTGCCGGGGCGCCCGGTGTCGGTGGCGAGGTCGGGGACGACCTTCGCGCCGGCTGCGCCGTTCTCGCGGTTGCGGGTGGTGAGCGTACGGAAGACCAGGGACGGGACGTTGCCGCCGCCGGAGGTGTAGAGGCGGGCCGGGTCGAAGTCCTGCTGCGGGTTGGCGTTCAGCACGGTGAGCGTGCCGCCCTTGCGAGGCGTGGAGTCTCCGCCGGCGCCGTTGGCATCGTTGTCCTTCGGCCCGCAGGCGGCGGCACCCGCTGCCAGGACCAGGCTGACGGATGCCGCGGCCACGCGGCGCGCTGTGACGGACGGTTGGCGCATCGGGATGACGACCTCTCGGAAAGGGGTCCCGGATCACGAGTTCTCGTATCGCGAGACGAAAAGACGAAGGGTGAGACGAAAGAAGGCAGACGTCTGTCCGGCGCCGATCGGTCGAAAAGCCGCGACGAAGTCACGGAGAGAAGGAGCGACGCGCGCCGGGGGCGGGCGTCAGCAACAGTGAATGTCGGCCACGCAGAGAGAGGTCACGCCGATGAGCGCCAGCTCGATGGCTGCGCAGACGGAGACGTGACGGGGCGACATGCCCAGAAATATGGTCGAACTTTCCGAGCATGTCAACGCGAGCCGTGCCACACCGCGTGGGGCGCCCGTCAACTCCCGGGGTAGGGCCAGGCGTTGGCGCGGCAGTGGATGCCGTCATGGTCGAGGAACTTGGTCTGCTGCTGCATGACCGGGGCCAGGTCGCCGTCCTTGTCGCAGGTGACGTGGTTGAAGCCGAGGCGGTGGCCGACCTCGTGGTTGATCAGCATCTGCCGGTAGGCGTGGATCTTGCTGTCGCCGTAGGTCTCCGAGCCCTGCGCCCACCGATAGGCGTTGATCATCACGCGCTCGGTCGCCGCGGAGTCGCAGGAGACGTTGTCCTCGGTGGTGTCCAGACCCGACTTGGCGCACCAGTCGGCGGTCGTGCCGGGGCTGGCGAGGGTGATCACGAAGTCGGGCTTGCCGGAGTAGATCCGCTCGAAGGTGCGCGCGCCGTTGTGGGCCCAGCTGCGCTGGTCGTTGAGCGTCTTCTGCACGGCCTCGGCGAAGAGTGCGCCGTCGAGTCCGAGGCCCTGCTCCACGTCCACGCGGTAGGTGAACTTCTGTCCGGCGCCGGGCGCCTTGGCGATGCCGGGGACGGCGTCGAACCTCCCGGAGCCCTTGAGGGTGGCGCCGAGCGGATACGTCCTGCCCATCTTCTCGTCGTACGTCAGCAGCTTGGCCTGAGGGGCGGGTGCCCGGCCGTCCGCGCGGGACGCGGAGCCCCGGGCCTCACGGGCCTGGTCACCGGCGGACTGCGACTGCACGCCGGCGGCACCACGGTCGTCGGCGACCTGCCCGGCTACGACGACGGCCAGCACGGTGGTGACGGCCGCTGCCGCGATGCCGGTGAAGGCACGGCCCTTGCCACCCCTGCCCGGCGCCGGCGTGCCGGTGGGCCCCGCGCCGTCGTGGCCGGACCCGGAGTCGGCAGGGCTGCCGACACTCCAGTCCGCGACGGAGGCGTAGGCATCCGCGGCGTGCGCGGAGGCGGGCGTACGGGGCGCGAAAACGTCGTCCTCCTCATTCACGAAGGCATCGATGTAGTCCTGCCGTGGCCCGGGCACGGATGCCCGACGCTGCCGCGGTATGGGTACGCCCACACCGGCGGTCCCCCCGCGGTTCCCCCTCGACTCGCCCCAGCCGCCCCCGGCCTCCCGCTGCTCGGGGTGGCCTCCGCGGGCTTGCGGGAAGCCGTGCGCGGGGGTGCCGTCCGGCAACCGGGGAACACCACGGGCGGGAGTCCCGTCGGGCGACCGGTGAACACCCCTCGCCGGAGTCCCGTCCGGCAGCCGGGGAACGCCGTGGGCCGGAGTCCCGTCGGCCCGCCTCGGAACGCCAGGCGAGGGAGCGCCCTCCGCGAGGCGGGGCACTCCGCGCACCGGCGTGCCGTCGGGCAGGCGTGGCACACCCCGGGCCGGTGTGCCGTCGGGGTGCCAGCCGTCGGGCAGGCGCGGCATGCCGTGCGGCGGGGTGCCGTGCGGCGGCGTTCCGTCCGTCGGCGCGGGCCTCGGCCCCGGCACCCTGCGCGAGTCCTGCGACGGCGCACCGCCCTGCGGTGGGCCGGGCGGTGCGATCCGGGCTCCCCGGGCGGCGTCGGGCGCCTGGCCCGGCCTCTGGCCCTGTGCGGCACCGGTCCGGCCGTCCCGTGCTGCGGTCGTGTCCGCGCCGTCGTCCTTGACGACCGGTCCGCGGCGGCTGTGGCGTCCCACGTCGCGCCTCAGCCCCCCATGCTCTCGTCGGTGCCCGCTCCGTCGGCGGCGCCCCGGGCAGCCGGCCGGCCGGCCCGCCGTGCTCCCAACTCTCCCGAGTCTTCGAGCAGTTCACGAAAGGCCATGGCCACGGTCTCCGGGTACTCCATCATCGCCACATGGCCCGCATCGGGCAACGTCACCATCCGGGAACCCCGGAAGGCCCGGGCCGCCTTCAGGGCCATGCGGAAGCCGACGAGCTGGTCGCGGCCCCCGTAGACGAGCAGGGTCGGCGCGAGGACTCGTTCCGCCTGGCGCCAGAGCCCCTGCTGGCCGCCGAGCGTGTAGGCGTTGACGATCCCGCGCGCGGAGCGCGCCATCGCGTCCCAGAAGTACGGCAGCAGCAGCCGCCGCTCCATCTCCTGCACGGCGTTGCGGAATCCTTCCGGCGTCACCCGCCCGGGGTCCCCGTAACACAGCGCCATCACGCCACGGACCCGCTGCTCCGCCGTCCACTGCCGGGTGAGCCGGGTGAAGAGCAGGGCGACCCCGGGCACCGCCAGCAGCCCCGTGGGCACGGCGGTGCGCTGCACTCGGATTTCCGGCAGAGCGGGCGACACGAGCGTCAGCGTACGGACCAGATCGGGTCGGACCGCGGCGACACGGGTGGCGATGGCGCCGCCGAGCGAGTTTCCGAAAAGGTGCACGGGGCCGCGCCCGGAGGCGTCGAGGTAACGGATGACCGCGCGCGCGTGCCCCGTGACCGAGTAGTTGCCGTCGTCCGGTGGTGGGGAGTCGCCGAAGCCGGGCAGGTCGAGGGCCTCACCGTCGACGGAGTCGTCCAGCAGCGCCATCAGCGCCGACCAGTTCTGCGAGGAGCCGCCGAGCCCGTGCACGAACAGGGCGGGAGGCAGCCCCTCGCGCGCCGGGGGCCTCGACCGCATCGTGAGCGTGACGCCGGGCAGCTCGACCGACCGCAGCCGCTCACCCTCCGCCACCCGGACGGTCCCCACCTTGGGCAGCACGGTGGCGGGCGGCACGAACGGCAGCTCGGTCGAAGACATGCGGCAATGTTACGAGACGATCACGCAGTGACTCATGTGTTCGCCTGTGTTCGCCGTCACAGGAATCGGCCAGTTGAGGACTCGGAAGAGGAGGCACCCGGGCACGGAGGGGCAGCAGTCGGGAAAGCAGCACTGCGTCACACCCCGGACGCGGATCGCATAGCGTCCGGATCGGGTGTCTCCTAGGCTCGTACAGAGGGCACCCACGTGTGGCCCCTGCATCCCCAGGGACGTTCGTAGGAAGGGAGCCCAGCATGGCCGTAGACCCCACCGACCCGGAGACGTTCGAGGCCGAGGATGCGCCGGAGGCGCAGGAGTTCGACGTCGAGGCGCCCGTGGTCGACGCGGCCGAGCAGCAGGCGGACATCGCGCCGGACCGCGACGACCCGCTGACCGGCGTCGACCCGGACCGCGCCAACGAGGCGGATCTGGTGGAGCAGGCCCGGATCGTCTCGCTCGACGAGGACGACTACCGGTGACGCTCGCCGCCGACGGGCGACGAACCGCTCCACCGAACAGGAAAAGAGGCAGCCTTTTGCCCGCTCTGACCCTGTTTGAAACCTTCGCAACCGCTTTCACATCCGTCCGGTCCGTGAAATTCTGCGCTCTCACCGCGCACACCACGGTTACCGAAAAGTACGATGGCGACGCGGCCAGATCCGCACGTGGACGACTATGGGAGGCGGCGTGACAGCCATCGAGCAGACAGAGGCGGTTCGCCCGCGGGGCACACGCCTGCCACGCCGTGCCCGACGGAACCAGCTCCTGGGTGCCGCCCAGGAGGTCTTCGTGGCCCAGGGCTACCACGCGGCCGCGATGGACGACATCGCGGAGCGTGCCGGCGTCAGCAAGCCGGTGCTCTACCAGCACTTCCCGGGCAAGCTCGACCTCTACCTCGCGCTGCTGGACCAGCACTGCGAGTCGCTCATCCAGGCCGTACGCAACGCGCTGGCGTCGACGACCGACAACAAGCAGCGCGTGCGGGCGACGATGGACGCCTACTTCGCCTACGTCGAGGACGACGGCGGTGCCTTCCGCCTGGTCTTCGAGTCGGACCTGACGAACGAGCCCGCCGTGCGCGAGCGCGTCGACAAGGTCACGAACGAGTGCGCGGAGGCGATCTGCGACGTCATCGCCGAGGACACCGGGCTGTCGCGCGCGGAGTCGATGCTGCTCGCCTCGGGCCTGGGCGGCCTCGCCCAGGTGGTGGCGCGGTCCTGGCTGCACAGCGACCGCAGCGTGCCGCGCGACCAGGCCGTGCAGCTGCTCACCTCGCTGGCATGGCGCGGTATCGCGGGCTTCCCGCTGCACGGCATGGACCAGCCGCAGCACTGACGGGCGTCTTTGTTCCCGCCCGATGTTCGCTCGTGGCGTTCTCGGGCGGAGCATGTACGTCCCCTCACCGGGCTAATGTGTGCTGCGTACGGCGCGGAAGGTCGCGCACATCACTGACCGTCGGAGGGACATAGCCGTGGAGGTCAAGATCGGCGTGCAGCACGCGCCCCGCGAGATCGTTCTGGAGAGCGGTCAGACTGCCGAGGAGGTCGAGCGCGTGGTCGCCGAGGCACTGGCCGGGAAGTCGCAGCTGCTGAGCCTCGTGGACGAGCACGGCCGCAAGCTCCTCGTCCCGGCCGACCGTCTCGCCTACGTCGAGATCGGTGAGCCGGCCCCGCGCAAGGTGGGCTTCGGCGCGCTGTAGGCGCACGTGGAGCGGGGCGGGACGGCTTCGGCCGCCCCGCCCCGTTCGCGTTGCCGCCGACGACTCCCGCTCGCGCCGCCGCCGACGGGCCCCGTGCGTCGCCGCCGACGGGCCCCTGCGATGCTGCCGACCGGTCCCGCCTGCGTTGCTGCGACGCGTCCCGCCTGCGTCACTGCCGACGCGTCGCTGACGCTTGGCCCGTTTACGCCGCGCTCCCTCGGACACCCCTCCCGCGTAGCCCTCGACTTCCCCTTGCGCCGCACCGGTTCCTCCACGGATGGAGCACAAGTCGCCCACAGGGGTGGATTGGATTTCGCAGGTCAGGGGTAAGACGGGCTACGACCGATTTGGGCAGCCGGCCGTGTGGGAGGGACCCCGACATGCTCCTGGAAGCGCTGAGTTCCGCGATCCTCGGCCTGGCTCTCGCGTGGGCGGCCGCACACCGCCTGGGGCACCGTCTCCCGGCCCGCTCCCTGGTGCTGTCGACCGGAGTCGCCGGCGCCCTCTTCGGGGCCTTCGTCATGCACAGCGCGCTGGAGGCCGGACACGTGCTGCTCGTCCTGCTCGGCGCGGTGATCGTCTCGGTGGCCTCGCTGTCGCTGCTGCTGCGCCCCGCGGGAAGACTGCGCCGCCGATCGGCGACCGCGTGACGGGTCGCCGGTGGTGGCGCTCGCGAGGACCCGGGCCGGCCGGAGGGCGACCGGACCCCGTCCGGCCGGACCACCCCGGCGACGGGGGGCCTGGGTCGGCTGAGGGCGCCGCGCCCCACAGCCGGCCCACGACAGAGGACGGGGACTAGGCCCTGTCGTTTGGATCATCTCGGCGTCGCGGGGCATGGCACGCACATCTGCGGCGTTGTCGTCGGTCGCCAACTCCCCCACCGCGTTGACTCCCTCCTCCGCCTTGCATCTGCACGCACCATGCCCCGCTCGGGTCGGCTGAGACGAACCGCACCTCGCGGCCGAGCTGATCCAAACGACAGGGCCTGGTGTATGGAGCCGCAGCGTTGTTCACACGGCTGATCGGTGGCTGTCCGCCGAGTGCGGTGTGGCAGCGATGGTGGTTGTAGGTGTGCAGGAAGT